>NZ_SEIP01000006.1:0-201728 GCF_004146205.1 Yimella sp. RIT 621 | reverse complement strand
GATCCGCACCTACTCGACCACCGTGATCCGCACCTACTCGACCACCGGATCCGCACCTACTCGACCACCGTTGATCACCGTCCGACGACAAAGCGGGCCGGACCCTTCGGTCCGACCCGCTTCGCGAGAGTTGCTGCCTAGGCAGCGAGGCTCACTTGAGCTCGACGGTGGCGCCGGCGCCCTCGAGCTGCTCCTTGGCCTTGTCGGCGGCAGCCTTGTCGACCTTCTCCAGGACGGGCTTGGGAGCGCCGTCGACGAGGTCCTTGGCTTCCTTCAGACCGAGGGAGGTCAGCGCGCGGACCTCCTTGATGACGCCGATCTTCTTGTCGCCGGCAGCGACCAGAACGACGTCGAACTCCGACTGCTCCTCAGCAGCGCCGGCGTCGCCGCCGCCTGCTGCCGGGGCAGCGCCAGCAACCGCGACCGGGGCCGCAGCGGTGACGTTGAAGGTGTCCTCGAACTGCTTCACGAACTCCGAGAGCTCGATGAGGGTCATTTCCTTGAAGGCCTCAAGGAGCTCGTCAGTGCTGAGCTTCGCCATGATGGCTTCCTTTCGTTAATGCCGTGAGTGGCTG
The DNA here is from genome assembly GCF_004146205.1 of Yimella sp. RIT 621. NCBI lineage: Bacteria > Bacillati > Actinomycetota > Actinomycetes > Micrococcales > Dermacoccaceae > Yimella > Yimella sp. RIT 621. The sequence goes on along the minus strand of NZ_SEIP01000006.1, from coordinate 201,153 downwards.
TGTGTGAAAGTGCGAACCGAGCGGGTGCTCAGTTCTCGTCGCCACCCTCGGCGACGTCGGTGGTGCCGGCCTCGTCTGCAGCAGCCGGTGCCTCGTCGGCGGCCGGGGACGCGGGGCCCTCGGTCTCGACCTTGGCACGCAGCGCGTCCACCACACGGGCGGTCTGCGACAGCGGGGCAGCAAAGAGGTACACAGCCTGGCTGAGCGACGCGTTCATCGCGCCGGCCAGCTTGGCCAGAAGCACCTCGCGGGACTCCAAGCTCGCGAGCTTGGTGATCTCCTCGGCCGAGAGCGGCTTGCCGTCAAGCACGCCACCCTTGATCACGAGGAGCGGGTTCGCCTTGGCGAAGTCGCGCAACTTCTTGGCCGCCTCCACCGGGTCCCCGGTGACGAAAGCGATCGCGGAAGGTCCGACGAGCTGACCGTCGAAGGCGGTGACACCGGCTTCGTTGGCAGCACGCTCGGTGAGCGTGTTCTTCACCACGGCGTAGGTCGCGTGCTCGCGGAGATCAGTACGCAGCTGGGTCAGCTGCGCCACGGTCAGACCGCGGTACTCCGTCAACACGGCCGCACCCGACTCACGGAACTTGTCCGTAAGTTCGGCAATGGCGGCGTTCTTGTCGGACTTCGCCATGCGGACCTCCTTCGATCGTGGTTGCCGATCGCCGTGGCCACAACGAAAAGAGCCCCGGCGCAGATGCGCTCAGGGCTCGCAGGGACGTACGGCATGCGTACGTTCGTGGAATTGCCTTGTGCTCACCTACGCTGGTCGCCCGTTTCGGCGGGACCTTCGGACGCTTTCCCTCACGGGATCGCACCGACCGGCGGTCATTGGTGACTCAATGCTACGGGCGCATGTCGCATCCGACCAAATCGCCCGGAGCATGGAGAGAAGCCGGTGGACGCGGACGGGCGCGAACCCGTCCGCGTCCGGTGTCAGGCCTGACCCTGGCCGGACAGCGCGTCGGCGCTGACCGTGGCGGCTGCCGGCGGCACCTCGATCTTCACGGATTCGCCCCAGCCGGAGTAGGTCGTCGTGGAGACGAACACGACGTCGGACGTCTTCGCCGACAAGCCCAGACCACTCAGGCCGGTCGAGTCGGTCTTCACCTTCACCGGGCGGTTCTTGGCGTCGAGCCAGACATCGATGTCGACCGTCCTGTCCTTCAGCTTGGCCTTGTCCGCCTTGCGGTCGACCGGGCCGCCCTGCTCGGTCTCGGAGTCCTCGTCCACCTCGTCCTCGTAGAACCGATCAGCCGGTGCCTGGGCCTTGTAGTGCTTGCCTTCGGCCTCGTCACCGACGAAGGTGACCTTGCCCGCAGCCAGGACGTTGATGTCCTCGTCGCCGTCGACGTCGCGCCGCACTCCCTCCAGGAAGTTCTTCACCTCGGGGTTCGTGCTCGTCTTGTCGAACTTGATCCACTTGCCCGGCAGTTCCGGCGACTGGATGTAGGCGTTCCCGTCGATGTAGCGAAGGCCGCCCTCGCCGGGCATCTCGGCCATCAGGTCGACGCGATCACCTGCACCACGCACCATCGCGCCGGTGGTCGTGCCCGAATCGGCCGTGCTCACCTCGCTGATCCGATACGACTTCTCTGCTTTGAGTGCCTTGTCGGACGTGTCGGCCCACGCCTTCGCGTCAACGGTGGCCCCGGGGGTCGGTCCGGTCGGGGTCGGCTTGCTGCTGGTCGACGAGGACGAGGCGGACGCCGTCTTCGAAGACATGGTCGAGGACGTGGTCGAGGACGCGCCGTCGTCGCTGCCGCCGCACGCGGTCAGAGTGGCGGTCAGGCCGGCCGCGAGAAGCGCCGATCCGAAGATGTTTCGCATGTAAGTTCCCTTGTGTCGCAGCGGCCGACGAGGGATCGACCGTCGACCAATCGTACGGGCGACCCAGGTGCGACGAGCCTGTGTTGACGAAACGCAGGTGTGGCCGCGTCCTCGAATGATGAAGGATCATTGACGACCAAGGGGGCCCGCCACGCACACCGACCACGACACCACCGGAATCGAGCACGAACTCGACCGAACAGGATCGACGCGGACGATCTGCTGCAGGAGACGCCGGCTGCGGTGAGCGGTTGAGCGATCAGGCCGGCGAGGACGCGCTGCTGGACGCGGTCTCTTCGCCGGTGCCACCCGGGCCGAACATGCCCGCGTCGCCCAGGCTCTTCATCGCCTCGTCGAAGGACATCGTCTGCGCGGCCGGCGGAGCGACCACCCGCACCGGGACGTTCCATTCGGAATAGCGAACGGTCATCTTCGCCGGCCCCATCGCGTCCTTGGGCAGTTCGCCATCGGCCATCGCGCCGTGGAACGACGACAGGTCGGCGACGACCACGGCCGGCCGCTCGGAGGCGTCCAGCCAGTAGTCGTAGCTGACCGTCTTTCCGGCGAGCTTGGTGCGTGCCTGCTTCATCTCCTTGGCCATCGACGAGGACGCGGAGGCACCTGCGCCGGAGACGACGGTGTCGAACATCTTCTGCATGGCATCGAGCATCGCGGTCGCCGGCACTGCCACCCGGTAGTGAGCGCCGTCCTTCTCGTCACCGACGAAGGTCACCGCGGCCTTGGCCATGGCGCCGCGCTGCAGATCCCCTTGCGCCATCGAGGTCATCGACGACAGCGCCATGCTCATCATCTTGCCCATCGGGGACTCGGTGTTCTTGTCGACAACGACCCAGGACTTGCCGTTCTGGCGCTCTTCCGGCGGGATCGGGAAATAGAGCGAGCCGTCGACGATCCGCATGGAACCGCTCTCGCCGTCGCTCATCTCGAGGTCGGTGCGGTTCGGGCCGGGCTTGGCCACGACCATCTTGATCGTCTCCTCGCCGGGCACCGACAGCGCCAGCTTCACCGATTTCGCCGCATCGACCGCACCCCACACCGTGTCGGTGAACGCAGCCGCGTCGACCTTCCCGCCGGCAGCCGGCTTGGTGAACGACGATGCCGTCGTCGAACTCGACGAGGTGGCACTCGCAGCAGTCGACGAGGTGGTCTTCGGGGACGACGTCGACGACGGCGCACTCGTGCTCGTCGGCGAGGAGGCGGCGGGCTGTTCGGTCGGCCGCTGGCCGCAGCCCGCGAGGGACACGACGGTGATGGCGGCGACTGCGGCGGCTGCGATGGTGCGCATGACTCTCCCCTTGCTGACGTTGCGACGGCGAGAACCGTGCCTGATCAGATTACGACGGCACACTCCATTCGGATGCCGTTGTCACGCAACCGTGACCCGAACCTCAGGAGGACGAGCTGGATGTGCGGGCAGACGCCGTCGGGGACAGCTTCTCCACCTCGGCGAAGGTCTTCCACGACGAGGGCGCCTCGATACTCAACTCGTCGCCGTACCCGGTGTACTTCGCGTAGTCGCGACCCGACTTCGAGCCGCCCCCCTTCGTCGGCTCGAGGTACACCAACGGCCGGTTCTGCGGGTCGAGGAAGACCTCGAGCGTGTACTGCGTGGCGCCATCCTTCGCCTTCGCCTTGTCGAACGACTTCTTGATCTCCGGCACCGCGAGCAGGTCGCAACCGTGCGCCTTCATCGAGGCGACCTGCTTGTCCATCAGTGCAGCACCGGTGGCGGTGACCGCATAGTGGGTGGCCCGGACACCGCCGATGGTGGTCTGCCCCTTGACCACGGCCTCGCCCGCACTGAGCATGTCGGCGGCCACGCGCGGGTCGAGCTCTGCGATCTGCGAGGTGTACGTGGCGACGAACTGTTGCTCCAGCGGGCTCGGTGTCTGCGACTGCTTCACCCAGTTCTTCGACCGGCGGTCGTACCCGTAGACCACACCGTCGACCGCGACGACGTCCCGCTTGCTCGAACCGCCGTCGGTGAAGGCGGCCGTCATCGGGTCGTCCAGCTTCAGCTGCACCGTGTCGGTGAGGCTGTCCGAGCTCGGGGACGAACTTTGCGCAGAACCGAGGTTGCCGGAGTAGTACTTCACCGTCTTGGCGTCCGTGAGCGCCGCGTGGATCTGCTGCGCCAGGGTCGCTCCCGGGACCTTGCTGCCCACCGCCGGAGCCGCGGAGGACGATTCGCTGCTGCTCGTGCTCGACGTGGACGTCGGTGCCACACCCGAACTCGTGCTCGTGCTCGATGAGGTGCTCGCGCTGCTCGTGCCGGACGTCGGAGCCGGATTGACCTTGTTGTCCTGACATCCCGTGAGCGCCAACGCACTCGCCAATGTGACCGTGACTGCGATCTTTCGCATGGCTCCCCCTCAAGGCGCGCGACCCCCTGCCGAGCACTCCCCCAAAGGTAACGCTTCGGGACGCGTCAGTCGTCGAGTCGTTCAGCCGCTTCGAGCCATCCCATCTCGAGTTGCTCGCGTTCGGCGTGTACCTCCCGCAACTGCGCGTCGAGTTCGGCCGCCTTGACGTGATCGGTCGCGGCCTCGAGCAACTGCTGGTGCAACCGCTGCTCGCGCTCGGCGCTGCGGGCCAGTGACTTCTCGAGACGGGCGACGGTCTTGCGAAGTTCGCGGACCTCTCCGGCCGACAAACCGGCGGACGCCGCGGCAGCGGCCGACGCTGACGTGGGCGCCGTGGAAGTCTCCGATCGCGTTGCGGCAGAACGAAGTTCGAGGAACTGCTCCACGCCGCCGGGTAGTTCACGGATGCGTCCGTCGCCCAACAGCGCGACCTGACGGTTGCACATGCGCTCCAGCAGGTACCGGTCGTGGGAGACGACGAGCAGGGTGCCGGCCCAGCCGTCCAGCACGTCCTCCATCGAGGTGAGCGTCTCGATGTCGAGGTCGTTGGTGGGCTCGTCGAGCATCAGCACATTGGGTTCGGTCATCAGCAACCGCAGGAACTGCAGCCGGCGACGCTCGCCACCGGAGAGATCGGAAACCCGGGTCTGCTGACGAGAGCCGCTGAACCCCAAGCGTTTGGCCAGGGACGACGCACTCGTCTCCTTGCCCTCGAGCATGATGTACGACTTCACCTCGGTGATTGCGTCGATCACCTTCAGCCCCATCACCTCGTCCAGTTCGCGCAGTTCCTGGGTCAGGAAGGCCAATTGGACGGTGCGGCCCTCCTTGCGCTTGCCGGCCGACAGCGGGTGCAGGCCGGCGATCGCGCGCAGCAGCGTCGACTTGCCGGCGCCGTTCACTCCGACGATGCCGGTGCGCTCGCCGGGAGCCAGCCGCCAGGTCTGCTTGGTGATCAGTTCGCGATCACCCACGCTGACCGACGCGTCCAGCAGGTCGATGACGTCCTTGCCGAGACGGGTCGTCGCGAAACGCACCAGTTCGACCTCGTTGCGTGGGTCGGGCTCGCTTTTGATGAGTTCGTTGGCAGCGTCGATGCGGAACTTCGGCTTCGAGGTACGGGCGGGCGCTCCCCTTCGCAGCCAGGCGAGTTCCTTGCGCAGAAGGTTCTGTCGACGGTCCTCGGTGGCCGCTGCCACCCGTGACCGCTCGGCCTTCGCCAGCACGTACGCGGCGTATCCGCCTTCGTACTGCTCGACCCGTCCGTCGACGACCTCCCAGGTGAGGGTGGCGACGGCGTCCAGGAACCACCGGTCGTGGGTGATGGTCACGAGCGCGTTGCCCGCCGTGGCCCGCCGGGTGGACAGGTAGGTCGCCAGCCACTGCACGCCCTCGACGTCCAGGTGGTTGGTCGGCTCGTCGAGCAGCAGCACGTCGGGGTCGTCGATCAGCAAGCGCGCCAACGAAACTCGACGCCGCTCACCACCCGACAAGGGTCCGACGAGTGCGTCGTGACCGCCGACCGCCGACAAGGAGACCCCGCCGAGCAGGCCGTCGAGGATCTCCCGGACGCGGGCCTGACCGGCCCATTCGTGTTCGGCGAGATCACCGAGCACCGCCTCGGCGACGGTGGACTCGGGCGACAGGCCGTCCTGCTGGGTGAGCACCCCGACGGTGAGACCTGCGGTGCGAGTCAAGCGACCCGAATCGATCGGTTGCTTGCCGGCGAACACCGACAGCAGCGTGGTCTTGCCACCACCGTTACGGCCCACGATGCCGATCCGGTCACCGGTGCCTACACCGAGAGAAACTTCGTCGAGCAACTGCTGGGTGCCGAGCGCAAGCGAAATCCGCTCGGCAGCAATGAGATTCGCCATCGATCCTTCAGACAGTTCGCATATTCGAAACGACCCGCGCACCCGGGTGCGGGCCACCGGCCGACACCACGTCGTCCGCGACCCCGCTGGCCGTGAGCCCCACCATCAGGTCGAGAGCAGCCGCACGGTCGGCACACAGGAAAGCCACGGTCGGGCCGGAGCCGGACACGATCGCACCGAGCGCGCCTTCGGCCAAACCGGTGTCGATCGTCTTCTGCAGTTTCGGCATGAGGGAGATCGCCGCCTCCTGCAGATCGTTGGACAGGGCCCCCGCGAGCTCGCGGGGGTCGCCGCTGCGCAGCGCCGCGATCATCTCCTCCGGAGCCTGCGGGAGCGGCACCTTGCGTCCCTTGTTGAGTCGGTCGAACTCCGCGTACACCGCGGGCGTCGACAGCCCGTCGTCCTGCAGGGCGAAGACCCATTCGTAGCGACCGGTGGTCAGCACCGGAGCCAACTGGTCACCGCGGCCGGTGCCGAGCGCGGTGCCGCCGGCGAGGATGAACGGCACGTCGGCGCCGATGTCGGTGGCCAGCTCGTGGTGGTCGAGTTTGGTGAGCTGCAGGTCGAACAACTGGTCGATCGCGATGATCGCAGCCGCCGCGTCGGCCGATCCGCCGGCCATTCCACCGGCGACCGGGATCGACTTGTCGATCGTCATCGAGACCGGACCGGCCTCGAAGCACTCGTCGGCGAGCCGCTGCGCCACGCGCATCGCGAGGTTCGAACCGCCGGTTGGTACGCGGTCGGCGTACGGGCCGGTGACCGTGCACTCCCAGCGCTTGGACGGACGCACCGTCACGGTGTCGGTCAGGTCGACGGCGTGGAACACCGTCGCGAGCGGGTGGTAGCCGTCGCCCTGCACCGGGCCCACGCCGAGGCACAGGTTCACCTTCGCGGGTGCGCGAACCGTCACCCCTGGTTGTTTGGCGGCCATGTCTGCACCCTATGCGTTCGACGGGGCGGCGCGAGCCGCCGCGAGCGCAGCGAAGTCATGCACCGACAGGCGCTCCCCGCGCAGGGTCGGGTCGATGCCGGCCCGGACGAGTGCCTCTTCGGCTGCGGCAGGCGATCCGGCCCATCCGGCGAGCGCCGCACGCAGGGTCTTTCGGCGTTGCGCGAACGCGGCGTCGACGCACGCGAACACCTGCGCCGCCGGCACATCGGTGCGCGGCGGCTCCCGGCGAACCATCGAGACCAGACCGGAGTCGACGTTCGGCGCGGGCCAGAAGACATTGCGCCCGACCTTGTCGGCGAGGCGCACGTCGGCGTACCAGGCGGCCTTCACGCTCGGCACTCCGTACACCTTGCTGCCGGGCCCGGCCGCGAGCCGCTCGGCGACCTCGAGTTGCACCATCACCAGCACCTTCTCGATGCTCGGGAAGCGCTGCAGCATCGACAGCACCACCGGCACCGAGACGTTGTAGGGCAGGTTCGCGACGAGCGCGGTGGGCTGGGGGTCGGGCAGTTCGGTGACCGTCAAGGCGTCCTGCTGGACGACGCGCAACCGGTCGAGCACGGCGGGCGCCATCGTCTCGACGGTCTTGGGCAGTTGTTCGGCCAGGCGCCGGTCGATCTCGACGGCGACGACCTGACGTACCTGCGGCAGCAGCGCCAGGGTCAGCGAACCGAGTCCGGGACCCACCTCCACCACGACGTCGTCGGCGCCGACACCGGCCAGCCGGACGATCTTGCGGACCGTGCCCTTGTCGATGACGAAGTTCTGTCCCCACTGCTTGGTCGGGCGGATGTCGAGCCCGGCCGCGAGTTCACGGATCTCGGCAGGCCCGAGCAAGGCCTCGTCGGCGGCAGGCTGGTCAGTCACTCCGCGAGCCTAACGACAACAGGAAAGTGGACGCTGTTGCGCCCACTTTCCTGTACTACCGCTGTAGTGACGATGCCTCGATCAGCCGGCAGCGTGTGCGCAGCCCCACGGCTGCAGCCCGGCCTGGGCGTACAGCTTGTTGGCGATGGTGATCTGCTGGGCGCGGGAGGCGAGGTCGGCGCGCGGCGCGAAGGCGGTGCCGCCCATCGCGGCCCAGGTGCCCTGCGCGAACTGCAGGCCGCCGTAGTAACCGTTGCCGGTGTTGATCGACCAGTTGCCGCCGGACTCGCACTGGGCGATCCGGTCCCACATGCCCGCGTTGCTGGTGTTGCCACCGGTGGCCTTCGGCGTGGCCGGAGCCTGGGTGGTGCGCGACGGAGCCGCAGCAGCGACCTTGGTGCCGACGGCAACGACCTCGTTCACGGGCTGCTGCACGGTCTCACGCTTGGCGACCACGACGTTGGAGATGCGGCCCTGCAGGAGGGTCTGGGTCAGCGTGACCTTCTGGGTGCCGGCGACGCCGCGCTGCACGACCTTCGTGGTGCCCTTGGCGAGTGAGGAGTCCTTGCGGCTCACGACGTCGAACGCCAGAACGCGGTGTTCCACGACGGTCTTGAGGACGGGACGCGCGGCCGAACGGGCGGCGCGGGTGCTCTGCGATGCACGGGCCGGGGCGGCAGCCGATGCCGTCGCGGACGGCTTGGCAACAGCCTTCGAGGTGGTCGCCTTGGCGGCGGTCGAGCTCGAGGTGGTCGAGCTGGAGGTGGTCGAGCTGGAGGTGGCGGACGAGGACGAGCTGATGCTCGACGCAGCGCTGGACGTCGAGGACGTCGGCACCGGGGTGTTCGCAGCGGTGTCGCCGGAACCGCCACAGGCGGTGAGGCTGAGTGCGGCCACGACGGCGGCGGCAGCGACGGTCATCGAGCGGGTGGGCGTGCGGAAGTTCAAAATGTCTCCAATGACGTACGGTTCCCCGGCGACGGACGCTCGCGATCGGTGTCGGCTTCGACGAGCCGTACGTTCTCGCACTGGTCCCCGGAAATGTCCGGGGATTCGGCCACACGTGACCGGGCGTCCGAGGTGTGTCACCACGGGACTAGCCCATCAACCGTGACTCATGGACCGACAAAAGGTCAAATTTTGGTAACGAGGTGTGCGTCACCACGGTCCGTAGATGGCCTCACTGTTGTCCGAGACCGCCTGGCACAGCGCGGGCACGGAGACATTGAGGACGTCCGCCATCAGACGGACCGTGATCGGCGTCAGATAGGGCGAGTTCGGGGCTCCGCGGTGGGGTGCCGGAGTGAGATACGGTGCGTCGGTCTCGACCAGGACCTGCTCCAGCGGGGTCACCGCGAGCGCGTTGCGCAACGGTCGCGCGTTCTTGAAGGTGACCGTGCCCGAGTAGCTGAGGAAGTAACCGCGGTCGACACACTCACGGGCCATCGCGACGTCGCCGGAGAAGCAGTGCAGCACCACCTTCTGCGGCGCGCCCTCCTCGGCCAGGATCCGCAGCACGTCGTCGTGGGAGTCGCGGTCGTGGATCTGTAGCGCCTTACCGGTGCGCTTCGCCAGGTCGATATGCCATCGGAACGAATCCTGTTGCGCCGCAACGCCGTCCGGACCCGTACGGAAGTAGTCGAGGCCTGTCTCCCCGATCGCTCGGACGCGCGGGTGCGCGGCCAGCCGTTCGATCTCGTCCCACGCCTGGCGCAGGTCGCCGCGCGCCTCGTGCTTGGGCGCCTCGTTCGGGTGGATCGCGATGCCGCCCAACAACTCCGGATGCCGGTCGATGACCTCGACCGTCCAGCGGGCCCCGTCCAGATCGCAACCGACCTGCACCATGCGGTTGACCCCGACCCGCTTGGCCGCGGCGATCGCGTCCGCGACGTCGACGGGGCCCTGACCCTCCCGGCTGATGTCGAGATGGGTGTGGTTGTCGACGATCGGCAGGGGCAACGGATCCGGCGCCGCCGGCGGCGTCGAATGTGAGGAACCCTGCGTGCCGCTCATGCTTGCGGCTGCCCCAGCCGCGCGTTCTCCTCCTCGACCACGGACGGGTCGAGCTTGGTGAAGATCGGCGTCGGCTTCGCGATCGGCGTGCCGACGGTCACCGGGCGCGACTCCCAGCGCGGGGTCGAGGTGTACTCGCCGGTGATGATCGGGTAGCCGCGCGACTCGTCGTCCAGGTCGCGCACCTGCTCCAGGCGGGGCATCGGCATGAACTCGGTGATGCCGAACACCTCGGCGACCTTGTTGGAGGAGTGCGGCAGGAACGGCGCCATCATCGTGTTGAGATCGAGCACCGCCTGCGCGAGCGTGTGCAGGACGGTGGCCAGGCGTTCGCGCTGGTCGTCGCCCTTGAGCTTGAACGGCTCGGTGTCGGACACGTACTTGTTGGCCTCGCGCACCAGGCGCATCACTTCGGCGATGGCCGGCTTCTGGCGCTGCTCGGCCAGCATGTCGCCGACCGTCGCGAAGCCACCGGTGATCTGCGCCAGCAGCGCTTGGTCGATCGGCTCGAGCGAGCCGGGTGCGGGCACCTCACCGAAGTTCTTGGCGATCATCGCGGCGGTGCGGTTGACCAGGTTGCCCCACCCGGCGACGAGTTCGGAGTTGTTGCGCTGCACGAACTCCTCCCAGGTGAAGGTGGAGTCCTGCTGCTCCGGGCCGGCGGCGCAGATGAAGTAGCGCAGCGCGTCCGGGCCGTAGCGGGCCACCATGTCCTGGACGTAGATCACGTTGCCGCGGCTGGTCGAGAACTGGCCGGCGCCGAGGTTGAGGAAGCCGGACGCGACCACCTCGGTCGGCAACTGCAGGTCGCCGTAGCCGCCGGGCTCTCCGCCCTTGTCCCCCTTGCCCATGTAGGCCAGCAGTTCGGCCGGCCAGATCTGGGCGTGGAAGGTGATGTTGTCCTTGCCCTGGAAGTAGTAGGACTTCATCTCGGCGTTGTTCCACCACTCGCGCCACTTCTGCGGCTCGCCCAGGCGCCGTGCCCATTCGATGGACGCCGACAGGTAGCCGATGACCGCGTCGAACCAGACGTACAGCCGCTTGTCGTCCCAGCCCTCGACCGGGATCGGAATGCCCCAGTCGATGTCGCGGGTCATCGCGCGCGGGTGCATGTCCTTGGCGATGTTCTTGGCGAAATTGATGACGCCCGGACGCCAGGTGCCGGCGGAGTCGACCTCGTCCAGCCACTGCTGCAACGCGTCCGCCAAGGCCGGCAGGTCGAGGAAGAAATGCTTGGAGTCGACGAACTTCGGCGGCTGCCCGTCGACCTTGCTGATCGGGTCGATCAGGTCGATCGGGTCGAGTTGGTTGCCACAGTTGTCGCACTGGTCGCCGCGCGCTTCGGGGTATTTGCAGATCGGGCAGGTGCCCTCGATGTACCGGTCGGGCAGGGTGCGTCCGTTGACCGAACTGACCGCGGTCTGCGTGGTCTGCTCGATCATGTATCCGTTGTCGTGGATGCCGCGGAAGAGTTCCTGCACGACCGCGTAGTGGTTGCGTGTGGTCGTGCGCGTGAACAGGTCGTAGGACAACCCGAGGTCGGTGAGGTCCTGGGCGATGACCGCGTTGTACTTGTCGACGATCTCCTGGACGCCGACGCCCTCCTTGTCGGCCAGCACCAGGATCGGCGTGCCGTGCTCGTCGGTGCCGCTGACCATCAGGACGTCGTGGCCGGCCATCCGCATGTACCGGCTGAACACGTCGGAGGGCACCCCGAAACCGGCGACGTGGCCGATGTGGCGGGGACCGTTGGTGTACGGCCAGGCAACTGCGGACAAAACCTTCATGGTCAGCCATCCTAGGAGTGCGATCGGCGTGCTCCGCGCGGGCTTTCCCGGAATGCGAAGTCGCGCCGCTACGTTGGTTGCATCGGTTGTTCGACCGCCGCCAGGATGGTCGCCGAAGTTTCCAGGAGGATGCGGCATGTTCGCAGCCTTGACCGGTGCCGGCCTGTCCGCCGCAGCCGGGTTGAACGCCTACGTCCCGTTCTTGCTCGTCGCGATCGTGGCGCGGTTCAGCGACGTGATCACGTTGCCGGCGAGTTTCGAGTGGATCGAGTCGCCGTGGGCGATCGGTGGCGCCACGCTGCTGCTGCTGACCGAGGTGGTGCTCGACAAGATCCCGGCGGTCGACAGTCTCAACGACATCGTCGGCACCGCCGTGCGGCCGACCATCGGTGGTGTGGTCGCGGCGGCCACCTCGTCGGCGGGCACGCTGGACAACTCGACGTTCATGACCGAGAACCCCTGGATCTCCGCGATCGGCGGTGGCCTCATCGCGGCCGTGGTGCACGCCGGCAAGGCGAGTGCCCGCCCGTTGATCAACACCGCGTCCGTCGGTCTTGGCGCCCCGATCGTGTCGACCGCCGAGGACGTCAGTTCCATCGGTCTGTCGTTGATCGCGATCTTCATCCCGGTGCTCGTCGTCGTCGCGCTCGCCGTCCTGGCGTGGGTGATGTGGCGCCTGATCCGTCGGGTGCGGCGGTACGGACGGCGGCGGCGCGACGCCGAAGCACTTGTCTAGCCGGCCGGCCCCGTCCGGGCGTCCGTCGGTTCGACTGCCGCTCGGTCTGATGGCGGCCGGGCTCGTGCTGGTGCTGCTGGCCGGTTACTGGTGGTGGCAGCAGTCCCGGCAACCGACCCTGCGGTCGATGACCGAGGGCACCGTCACCTCGCGCGCGGCCGACGGGGACAACCTCGCTCTCCAGGTCAGGTTCCGGGCCGGTGGATCGACGCACACGGTCGAGGGACGTGTGGACAAGGACGCGTTCGAGTGGCAGGGCTCCGAGGTGTGGGTCTGTTACGTCACCGACGACCCGGACGAGGCCACGATTCGACTGCCCTACGACCCGCTCTGCAACGTCAAGTAGCCGGAAAACGCTGGTCGAGTAGGTACGGGGCCCCGAAGGGCGAGTGCCGCGATCGAGACCCCCGAACGCTGGTCGAGTAGCGAGAGAGCACTTACTCGACCACCGTGGGTTCAGCGGGCGGCGACGGCCGCGTCGTAGAGGGCTTTCTTGGACAACCCGGTCTCCTGGGCGATGGCGGCGGCGGCGTCCTTGAGGCGGTCGCCCTCGGCGACGAGTTCGAGCACCTGCGGGACGGCGTCCTCGACCGTCGTCCGGACGGCCGGGGCGCCTTCGACGACGACCGTGATCTCGCCGCGGGCGTGCTCGACCGCCCACTGCGCGAGATCGGCCAGGCCGCCGCGTTTGATCTCCTCGTAGGTCTTGGTGAGTTCGCGACAGACCGCCGCCCGCCGGTCGGCGCCCAGACCGTCGGCGAGCGCCTCCAACATGTCGGCCAACCGGTGGGGCGCTTCGAAGAAGACCATCGTCCGGCGTTCGGCAGCGAGGTCAAAGATCTGTCGCGACCGCTCCCCCGCTTTGCGGGACAGGAACCCCTCGAAGCAGAACCGGTCGACCGGCAGACCTGAGACCGCGAGCGCCATCAGGACGGCGGACGGCCCGGGGACGCAGGTGATCCTCAGGTCGCGGGTGACCGCGTCCGCCACGACGCGGTAACCCGGGTCGGACACCGACGGCATGCCGGCGTCCGTCACCACCACCACGCGTCCGCCGCGGGCAACGGTGTCGACGAGCTCGGTGGAGCGGGACGCCTCGTTGTGTTCGTGGTAGCTGATGATCTTCGCCGACGTGGTGATTTCGAGCGCGTCCATCAGCCGACGCAGCCGCCGGGTGTCCTCCGCGGCGACGACGTCGGCCTCCCGCAATTCCTGGGCGAGCCGGGGCGCGGCGTCCCTCGGGTCGCCGATCGGAGTCGCAGCCAGCACCAGCACACCTTCAGCCATGAGTCGCAGCGTAGTTTCCCTCGCCCGGGTATTACGCTCGCCGGGTGTCTTCCCTGACCGCCGAGCGCGAGGCGCTGCGACGACGATTGCTCGGTCGACCCCGTACGGCGCAGGAGAAGCTGTGGGCCTGGCTCGGACCGGCCATCGTCACCGTGATCGGTGGAGTCCTTCGCTTCTGGGAACTCGGACGCCCGCATCAACTGGTCTTCGACGAGACGTACTACGTCAAGCAGGGCTGGTCGATGATGCAGTACGGCTACGAGATGAAGCCGACCCAAGCGGTGCAGGACGGCAAGGCCGCCGACTCGTTGTTCACGATGGGCAACTGGCAGCAGGGTGTCTACGGCACCGAGGCCGACTTCATCGTCCACCCACCACTCGGGAAATGGCTGATCGGCGCCGGCGAGTGGATCTTCGGCATCGACAACAGCATCGGCTGGCGCTTCGCGGTCGCCCTGATGGGCACGCTCGCGATCTACCTGACCGGACGCGCCGCCTGGCACCTGTTCCGTTCTCCGTTGCTGGCGACCATCGCCTCCCTACTCATGGCCTTCGAGGGCCAGGAGTTCGTGATGTCGCGCACCGGGATCCTCGACATCATCGTGATGTTCTGGGCGCTGGCCGCGTTCGTCGCGCTGCTGGCCGATCGTGAACGTACCCGCGGGATCCTCGCCGACAAGGTCGCTCGAATGAAGATCGAGGGCACCTGGACCGAGGACAAGGCCGCGTGGTCGGGGCCGTTCCTCGGGCTGCGTCCGTGGCGCTGGGTCGCGGGCCTGTGCATCGGACTCGACCTGGCCACGAAATGGTCGGGTGGCTTCTTCCTGGTCTTCTTCGGTCTGATGACCGTGTGGTGGGATCTCGGCGCGCGACGCGCGGTCGGCAGCCGCCACTGGATCAGCGGCACGATCTTCAAGGACGCGCTCCCGGCGATGGTCTTCATGATCCCGGTGGCACTCGCGACCTACCTCGCGACCTGGTGGGGCTGGTTCGCGTCGAAGGACGCGTGGGGCCGCAACTGGGCCGCGAACAACCCGGCCGACAAGGACTCCGGGCTGTCTGCGGACAGCTCGCTGTTCGGCTGGATGCCTGACTCGATGCGGTCGCTGTGGCACTACCACCAGGAGATGTACACCTCGGCCGCGAGCATCGTCAGCCCGCACAACTGGGAGTCGAACCCCTGGTCGTGGATGATCCAGTCGCGCCCGACGCTCTTCTTCGCCGAGTGGCCGAACCGCGGCGCCGAGGGCTGCGAGGTGGCCAAGTGCGCGAAGGTGATCAACCCGATCGGCACGCCGCTGATCTGGTGGTTGGGCACGATCGCGCTCGTGGTGTTGATCTTCCACTGGGTGCTCAAACGTGACTGGCGCGCACCGGCGATCCTGGCCGGAATCGCGGCCGCTTGGCTGCCCTGGTTCTCCTATCAGGAGCGGACGATCTTCACGTTTTACTCGGTGGCGTTCGCCCCGTACGTCGTGCTCGCCGTCGTGTTCGTGCTCGGGCTGTTGCTCGGGGCGCCGGACGCGTCCGCGCAGCGCCGTAAACGGGGCATGATCGCGGTCGGCGCAATCGTTGTCGCCTGCGTGGCGATGTTCGTCTTCTTCTGGCCGATCTACACCGCGCAGGTCATCCCGCACAGCCACTGGCAGGCGCGGATGTGGCTGCCCAGCTGGTCCTGATCCGGTAGTTGCTCCGCCGGTCAGCGGCGCATCGCCCGGTTCACGACGAAGGCGGTGAGTTCGTCGGCGCTGTCGTCCGCCAGGTCGGTGACCCGATAGCCCTGGCGCCCCGCGCCCAGAGCGACCTCCACGGAGGCCAAGCCGGCCCGGCGCTGGAAGAAGCTACGCCGGACGGTAACCGCTGCGGTGGCGTCGAGGTCGAGTGCCGCGGTGCTCATCGCGAGCGAGCCGCTGCGGGCCACCAGGTGGTCGTCGACGACGGCGTGGCCGAGCCAGTGTGCGCGGGACCGTCCGAGCAGGATCGAGGCGAGCACGAGCAACACAGCCAGCACGATCGCGGGCACGATGCGGTCGAGGAAGTGACCGCCGACGACCAGACCCGCGGCCAGCACCGAGGCCGGGACGATCGAGCGGATGTAACGACGTCGGGTCGCGGCGCTGCCGTGCCGGCGAAGCGGGCCGCCCAGGATGTCACCGCGCAGGACGGTGTTGCCGGTCTGCACGATGCGTTCGTAGGGCGACGACGGCGCGAGCACCGCCCGCTGACCCGCGTCGGCGTCCAGGGAGAAGCCGGTGACGATGGCCGTCAGCCGCGCACCACCGAAGCGGCGCAACAGGATCGGGCGCTGCACCTCGACGCCGCGCAACCGCTGAGTCTCCAACGAGGTGGAGCGGGTGGTGAACAAACCACGCTGCAGGTGCAGGGTGCGGCCGTGCACATCGCGACCGAGCGTGAAACCGAAGTTGCTGATCGCAGCGCCCACGACGGCCAGCAGTGAAACGACGGCGAGGAAGAGCAGTCCAGCAACGGCGATGATCGCGAACACACCGAGGTTCTCGGCGCGGGTCCATGCGTCGTTGACGGCGGAATCGTCCGAGGGCCACAAGTTCAGCTGGTCGACCGTCTGGAACAGGACGCCCAGCACCGCACCGGCGGTCGCGAAGCCGGCGAGTCCGAGCGGCGCGTACAGCAGCCACTTGGGTTCGAAGCGGTAGAGCACCTCATCGGCTTCATCCTTCGAAACCCATTGCGGGACAGCACCTTCGGCGTTCTCGTCGGTGTCGCTGTCCGCGCCTTCCTGCTCGAGTGAGTTCGGCGCCGGCGTCCGGCGGCGTTGCAGCAGGTCGGCGCGCAGACGGGCTGCCTCGGACGCAGGAAGACCGTCGAGCTTGACCGGCTTGTCCCCCGCGCCGGTGCCGATCTCGACCGTCGCCAACCCGACCAGCCGGTGCAGCAGCGGCGCGGTGACGTCGACCGTCCGGACCTTGTCGGTGGCGGCCGCCAGGGTGGACCTCTCGAACAGTCCGGTGCGCAACTGAATGTGCTCAGGCGTGAAGCGGTAGGTGGTGGTGAACCAGCGCAGCACACCGAACAACACGACCAGTACGGTGCCCACGACCGGCCACAACCAGCCGGTGCCGCCGCCGAGGTTGCGTCCGGCGAACAGTGCACCGACCAGCAGCGGGATGGCCCGGCCGATCTCGCGGAACGGGTGGATCAGCAGCATCCGCGGGTCGAGGCGGCTCCATTCGCCGGCATCGTTCTGCGGCGGCGTAGGTGGCAGGCTCTGGTGGTCCTGTCGCGCCGTATCGTCCAGACCGGCATCGGGCTGCTGATCGTCGCTCATCTCAGGTGCCGTCCCCACCGTCCGCGGCAGCGATGCGGGTGAGGTCGGCTGCGATCCGGTCGGCCTCGGTGCGGTCGAGGCCGACGATCCGCAGTGCCCCCTTGGCGGACGCCGTCGTGACCGTCACGGTGGACAGCTTGAACAGCTGGGCCAGCGGCCCGCGTTCGGTGTCGACGGTCTGGATGCGCGGGATCGGGGCGATCCGGCGCTCCTGGTTCAGCCAGCCGTGCTGGGTGTAGACGGCCTGGTCGGTGACCTCGTACCGGTGCACCCGGTAACGCCATTGCGGCTGAACGATCATGCTGACGATCGCCTCGACGATCGCCAGGACGAGCAGGGTGGTGTCCCACGGACTCGGGATCCAGTCCTTGGTCCAGACCCAGATGAGAATGCCGATCACGACGACCGAGGAGATCGCCTCCGAGCACAGCCACATCCATTTCGCGCGCGGCGAAACGCGGTGAGCGGGCTCTCGCCCGAGTAGTGCGGCCGCCCCCTCGACCTGTGACACGACTACTTGGTGTTCCAGCGCTCGATGCACTCGTGGATGACCTCGATGGCCTCCGCGGCGTCACCCCAGTGGTCGACCTTCGTCGAACCGGGCTTCTTCAGCGCCTTGTAGTTGTTGAAGTGGAACTCGATCTGCTTGATCAGCTGCGGGTTCACGTCGTCGAGGCTGGTGATGCCGTCGCCGGTGTTGCGGTCATCGGACGGGACCACGACAACCTTGTCGTCGACCTCACCGTCGTCGATGAACTTCATGATGCCGACGACACGGCCCTCCATGACCAGCCCGGTCGGCAGCGGTTCCTCGGTCAGCACCAGCACGTCGAGTTCGTCGCCGTCCTCGTCCAGTGTCTGCGGTATGAATCCGTAGCTGGTGGGTTTGGTGAACACCTGCGGCTCGACGCGGTCGAGCTTCATCACCTTGTTCTCGCGGTCCCATTCGATCTTCAGGGTGCTGCCCTTGCCGATCTCGATGACGACGTTGATGAGGCCACCGTCGACGTCTCCCGGGCCGAAGGCCTCATTGAAGTCCACCACTGTTCGATCTGCTCCTGGAATCGCGCGGAATCGTGCCCAATTGTTCGTTGGGACCCTATCAACCGGCTGGTCCGGCGTTTTGTCTTGCCATCCTGATCGCGACCGGCGATCCGGGTGACATCTGGCAGCGCCGGCCGCACCAGTTGAGATCTGGATGTCCGGACGAGGTCTGGTCCGCCAGATGACGGTCCCCCTGTGCCGCAGAAAGCGAAAGGGAGCTCAGACACTGTGTGCCTGAGCTCCCTCTCGATGTGGTGGAGCTAAGGGGATTCGAACCCCTGACCTTCTCATTGCGAACGAGACGCGCTACCAACTGCGCCATAGCCCCAGAGCGAGGAAACGATAACACCAGCCGCCGCGGGCTCACCAATCGGAGCGGAGCTCGCTCGTAGGCGCACAGCGCGACGGTCGCGCGTTACGCCGGAGTACCGCTTCATACCGGGGCGTAAGGCGCGACCGTCACGCTTTGCGGTGCTGTGGAGATCAGCCGGCGCGGTAGACCGCGGGCAGTTCCTCGAGTTCCTCGTCCAGGGCCAGGCCGTCGAACGGAAGGTCCTCGACCGGGGTGTCGGCAACAGTGGCGGCCGGTGCGACCTGAGTCTGCGGCGCCCGCTCCTTCATCGCGTAGGTCGGACGCGGGACGGAGGTGGGCTGCCAGCCCTCGGCGTCGAAGATCTGCTCGGCAACCGCGGTTTGCACAACAGGCGCTTCCTGCGGCTGCTCCTCGAACCCGAACGGCGCCGGGCTCGGGGTGGTCTCGATGACGATGCGCGATTCCTCGACTGCGACGGGCTCGTTCATCGTGGCGGCCATCGGCTCGGCCGGTGCCGCGAACGACTCGGTGCGGACAGTACGACGCGGCGCACGGGTCGGGCGGGCCTGCTCGCGAGCCCGACGCTCGGCGATCGCGGTGTTGCGCAGCCACAGCACGACACCGGCGGTGATCATCACTCCGGCGAGCGGAGCCAACCAGGAGACGACTCCGAAGGGAGCGAGCACGAGCATCAGTGCGGTGAACCCGAGCGCGGTCAGCAGCGAGATGCCGCGAACCTGGCGTCCGTCGAGACCGCGCACCTTGGCGAGTGCCTGCTTGCCACCGGTGGTGATGCCCTCGAACCGGTCACGCCGCGAATCGTGCTGCGGCACATGCTTTTCGTCGTTCATCTTGTCTCCCACGGTGGGTTGTCCGGCGCGCAAGGAGGTGCGGGCTGCCTTGACGCTGACCTGCGGTGCCTGCTGGGCGGCGGAACGTCGGCGCACCATCGGCGCGATCCCCTGCGGCAGCGGGTCGCGCTTGGCGAGCACCCGCATCGCTTCGGAGAACCGATCGACCGAACGAGCGGTCGCCATCGCTTCCCGTCGGCGGATCCAATGCTGCAGCAGATAGGCAGCCCAGATCGCGACGACGAGGAGGATGAGCAAGCTTGTGGTGGGCACGAACCCGACGGTAGTTGTGCGAACCGCAGCAGCAGCGGACCTACTCGGTGTGTCGCGGAAGTGACTGCCGTGAAAGCCGATTGAGACGGTCGACGACGCTCTCGCCGTCCAAATCCTCGGTCGTCAGCGCGAAGGTGCGGTGGTCGCGCCACTTCCCGTCGATGTGCAGGTACCGCTCTCGCAGACCCTCGTCCCGCAGGCCCAGCTTCTGGACCACGCGCAGGCTGCGTGGGTTGTCCGGACGGATGTTGACCTCGACCCGGTGCAACCCTTCGCGCCCGAAACCGTGGTCCATCGTCATCGCCAGCGCGAACGGCATGATCCCCTGTCCGGCAAGGGATTCGGCGATCCAGTAACCGGCGGAGCCGGACAGCAGCGCACCTCGGGAGATGCCGAACAGGTGCACCTGGCCGGCCATCGCACCGTCGACCTCGAGCACGAACGGGAGCAGGCGCCCGGCCTTCGCCTCGCGATCCTGCTGGCGCACCATCTGCGCGAACGACATCCCCGTGGGCAGCGGCACCGGCGCAGAGGAGTCCCAGGGACGGTTCCAGTCGGAATTGTCACGCCGCAACTGCAGGTACTCGTTGCGATCAGCCCGAGTTCGCAACGGTCGCAGCTTGATTCGCCGACCGAGGTGTACTGCTTCGACCGCAACCGGCCACGGGCGGTCACTCACGCCGATGGTCTCCGCCGGCGATCTGATCGAGGGCGTGTTCGACCACCGGACACAATACGTCGATCGCGTCGCGTACTCCCCCGGTCGAACCGGGCAGGTTGACCACCAGCGTCCGTCCGGCGACGCCGGCGAGACCTCTCGACAGGATCGCGCCGGCCACTCCGTTTGCAACACCGGCTGCTCGCAGCGCCTCGGGAATGCCCGGCACCTGCCGGTCGAGCAACGGCGAGGTCTGTTCGGGGGTGCTGTCGGTGGGGCTGAGTCCGGTGCCACCGGTGGTCAGCACCAGGTCGGCGCCCGAAGAAATAGCGGCGCGGAGGGCTTCACCCACCGCCGGACCGTCAGCAACGACCACGGGTTCGTCCACGTGAAAACCCCACTGCCGCAACGCTTGCGCCGCAATCGGACCGGACCGGTCGTCGTAGACACAGGCCGCAGCGCGAGTCGAGGCCGTGATGACCACCGCCGTTCGCACGGCGTTACGCCTCGGCCCAGTCGCCCGAGCGCCCACCGGACTTGGCGGTGACCCGGACGTCGGTGATCCGCGCATGCTTGTCGACCGCCTTGACCATGTCGACCAGCGCGAGCGCCGCGACGGTGACGCAGGTGAGCGCCTCCATCTCGATGCCGGTGCGGTCGGCAGTGCGGACGGTCGCCTCGATCTCGACCCGGTCGTCCTCGACTCGCAAGTCGACTGCGACCGCGTGGATCGCCACCGGGTGGGCGAGCGGGACGAGCTCGGGGGTCCGTTTGGCGGCCTGGATGCCGGCGATGCGGGCGACCGCGAGCGCGTCCCCCTTCGGCACGTTGTCCGAGCGCAGCGCGTCGATGGCGGCGTCCGACAGCAACACCGACCCGCGCGCTTTCGCCTCGCGAGCGGTGATCTGCTTGGCGCTGACGTCGACCATGTGCGCCGAACCGTCCGATCGCACATGGGTCAGACCAGAACCTTTGTCGGTCATGCGAATTCCCCTTCCAGCGAGACGACGCGCACCTCGTCGCCTGCGGTGACTTCGTCCACGGAGGCGTCGATCCAGGCGAGTGCATCGGCGTGGGCGAGACCACCCATCAGGTGTGATCCCGGGCCGCCGCTGGGTGCGACGCCGAGTCCGTGGTCGTTCTGCGACAGGCGAACCCGCGCGATCTGCGCCCGGCCGGGCGAGGTACGCCATCCCTTGGTGACCCGTGCGGACAGCCAGGCGATGTCGGTTGTCCTCCCGGCCATGGTGCGCAGCGCGGGCGCGACGAACATCACGAACGACACCAGGGACGACACCGGGTTGCCGGGCAACGCGAACAGCGGCATCCGGTCACCGATGATTCCGAAACCCTGCGGCTTGCCGGGTTGCATCGCGACCTTGCTGAACGTGATCTCGCTGCCGCCCTCGAACGCCGCCTTGAGCGGCTCGAACGCGCCCGCGCTCACCCCGCCCGTGGTGATGATCGCGTCTGCGCCGGCGTCGGACGCCTGCTCCACGGCGGCCAGGACGGCCTCGGCGGTGTCGCCACTGCGTCCGATGTGTACGACCTCGAAGCCGGCCTGACGCGCAAGTGCGGCAAGCATGGGCGCGTTGGTGTCGATGATCTGCCCGTAAGCCAGTTCGTCTCCAACAGAACGCAATTCATCGCCAGTGCTGATGACCGCCACCTTCGGGCGCGGAATGACCCGCACCGTCGCCGAGCCTGCTGCGACCAGGACCGGCACGTGCCTGGCCGCGATCCGGGTGCCAGCAGCGAGCACCTCGTCACCCGCAGACACGTCCTCACCGGCCCGCCGGATCGACACACCCGGCTCGGCCGCCCGCTCGAAACGAACCTCGTCCGTACCGCCGTCGGTCAACTCGACCTGGACGACGGTGTCGGCGCCGTCCGGCACCGGCGCGCCCGTCATGATCTGCCACGCCGTACCCGGCTCGAGGCGGTTGCGGCGGGTGTCACCGGCCGGTACGACGCCGGCGACCGGCAGCACGGTGCCCGCGTCGGGGACGTCCTGCGCGCGCACGGCGTAACCGTCCATCGCGGAGTTGTCGAAGCCCGGAAGCGAGGCCCGGGCGATCACCGGTTCGGCGAGCACCAGACCGAGACAGTCGGTCACCGCCACGTCGACCGCCGGCAGGGCCGCAACGGCCTCGGTGAGGCGTGCGGAGTAGTCGGACGGCGCAAGCAGTTCCATCAGTGCTTCAGCTGCTGGCCCTCGGCCGCTCCCGAGCCCTCGTCGGTCTCGACCCACTCGCCGAGCCACGAACGGAAATCGTCGCCGATCTCGCGGTGGCGAACCGCCAGCCGGACGACCGCCTTCAGGTAGTCCAGACGGTCTCCGGTGTCATAGCGGTTGCCGCGGAAGACGACGCCGAGCACACCGCCGCCGTCGTTCCTGCTCTGGGCCTCGGCGAGCAGTGCGTCCGTCAACTGGATCTCGCCCCCGCGTCCGGGCGCGGTCTGCTCCAGCACCGCGAAGATCGAGGGGTCGAGCACGTACCGCCCGATGACCGCGAGATTCGACGGTGCGTCCTCGGCTTTGGGCTTCTCCACCATCGAGGTGACCCGCACGACGTCTGTCTCTCCGTCGATCGACTCGACGGCGGCGCAGCCGTACATGTGGATCTGGTCGGCCGGCACCTCCATCAACGCCACGACGGAGCCACCATGACGACCGCGCGCGGCGATCATGTCCTCGAGCAGGTGCTCGGTCTCGTCGATCAGGTCGTCACCGAGCAGGACGGCGAACGGTGCGTCACCGACGTGCGCCTTGGCCTGCAGCACCGCGTGGCCGAGCCCGAGCGGTTCGCCCTGACGGACGAAATGGACATTGCCCAGATCGGCCGACTTGCGCACCCGGCGCAGCTTCTCGTCGTCCAGCTTGCGCTCCAGCGCCGCCTCGAGTTCCCAGTGGCGGTCGAAGTGGTCCTCGAGCGAGGCCTTGTTGCGCCCGGTGATCATCAGGACGTCGTCGATGCCGGCGCGTGCGGCTTCCTCGACCACGTACTGGATGGCCGGCTTGTCGACGACCGGCAGCATCTCCTTCGGGATCGCCTTGCTGGCGGGCAGGAACCGGGTGCCGAGACCGGCGGCCGGGATGACGGCCTTCAGGACCGGGTCGTTGCGGGACGCACTCATGGGCGCAAGGCTAATGGAGCAGCGCCGCGCGTCGGGTCAGGCGCCCGAGGCGTCCGTGCACACGCCGCTCGCCGGGTTCAGACTGGACCCATGAGCGTGCTCACCCTGCCCGAGGACAAGCCCGCCGCGCGGGCACAGGTGCGCGCCGCCCGCCGTGCGCGTCGCGACGACCCGGCGACAGACCGGGCCGCCCTCGCTGCGGCCTACCGGGACGGTCTGCTGCAGCACCTCGCCGGGTTCGAACCCGGCACCATCACCGCGTACGAGTCGTGGGCCACCGAACCGCCCACCGAGGTCCTCATCTCCGCGTTGCAGGACGCGGGTTGGCGGGTGATCGTGCCGGACACGCTCGCCGACCTGCGCCTGTCCTGGCACGACGTCACGCGACCGGACGTCGACCTCGGCATCGGCGGGGTCGAAGCTGCCGACGTCGCGCTCATCCCCGGCCTGGCGATCGACCTGGACGGCTACCGCCTGGGCCAGGGCGGCGGTTGTTACGACCGCACCCTCGGACTGCTGCGCCCCGGAGTACCGGTGATCGCGATGATCTTCCCGGATGAACTCGTCGCATCCGTCCCGAGAGAAACACATGACGCCCGGGTCGACGGCGTCCTGACGTCCGAGGGTGTTCGCATGCGCGACAGGGGTACTGGAAGAATCGCCCCGTAGCCGACGGCGGGAGGGGGCGAAGTGCACCTTTCGGGCTTCGCCACGCTGGCGGCCGTGCCGAAGTCGGGCGCGTACGACCTCGACGACCTGGCCCGCTCACTGCTCATCGGCAGCGCCGTCCTGCTGATCGCGGTCGCCGCGGTGCGTCTGGCCAACCGGTCCGGGCTGCCCACGCTGCTGCTGTATCTCGCGATGGGGCTCATGCTCGGCAGCTCCGGCTTCGGCCTGGAGTTCTCCGACCCGCTGATGACCGAGGTACTCGGCTACGCCGCCCTCGTGCTGATCCTCGCCGAAGGTGGGCTGACCACCGAGTGGAGCAGCATCAGACGCAGCGTCTTACCAGCCATGCTGTTGTCCACGATCGGTGTGTTGATCTCTGTCGGTGTGGTCGGCGTCGCCGTGCACTTCCTTCTCGGACTGCGTTGGGAGACAGCGCTGTTGCTCGGCGCGATCGTGTCCTCCACGGACGCTGCCGCGGTGTTCTCGGTGTTGCGCAAGGTGCCGCTGCCCGACCGACTGAAGGGCCTGTTGGAGGCCGAGTCCGGCTTCAACGACGCCCCCGTCGTGCTGCTCGTCTCCGCCTTGGCCACTGTCGGCGCTGATGATCGAGCCAACCCGAACTGGGGACTGGTCGGCTTCGCGGCAATCGCGGAACTGGCCATCGGCTCGGCCATCGGTCTCGCGCTCGGGTTCGTGCTCGGCAAACTGATGAAGCGCTCGGCCCCCGGGTCGTCCGGCTTGTTCTCCATCGGCGTCGTCGCGGCGTGCGTGCTCGCATTCGCACTCGCCGACGTCATCCACGCGAGCGGTTTCATCGCCGTCTACCTGTGCGCACTCGTGCTCGGCAATCAGGGACTGCCGCATCGGCAAGCGGTCCGCGGCTTCGCGCAGGCGCTCGGCTGGCTCGCGCAGATCGGGCTGTTCGTGCTGCTCGGGCTGCTGGCCGACCCGCGCCGCCTGGACGAACAGATCTGGCCTTCGATCGTCGTCGGTCTCGTGCTGTTGCTCGTGGCCCGGCCGCTGTCGGTGTTCGGGTCGATGCCGGGGTTCGGAATCTCGTTGCGGGAGAAGCTCTTCCTGTCCTGGGCAGGTCTGCGCGGAGCCGTCCCGGTCGTGCTCGCGACGGTGCCGCTGACGCTCGGCAGCCGCGGCACGGAGTGGATCTTCGACCTGGTGTTCATGCTCGTCGTGATCTTCACGATCGTGCAGGCGCCGACCTTGCCCTGGGTCGCCCGCAAGCTCGGCATCGTCGACGAATCGCACGTCGTCGACGTCGAACTCGAGGCCACTCCCCTGGACGAACTGAACGCCGAGATGGTGCAGGTACGCATCGGTGAGCACTCGCTGCTGCACGGGGTCGAGGTGCACGAGCTGCGTCTGCCCAAGGGCGCGAACGTGACGCTGGTCAAGCGTGGTGACGATTCGTTCGTGCCGAGCAGGCGTTCGGTGCTGCACCGTGGCGACCAGTTGCTGGTCGTCACGCCGAGCACTTCTCGGACGTCCGTCGTCAAGCGGATCCGCGCGGTGAGTGATCGCGGACGTCTGGCCGGATGGCGTCGGGACGAGGCAGATCGGACGGTGGCGCAGGACGTCCGGCGTCGCTGACCTAGAATTCTGCGACGTGCCCACCTATTCGTACGGCTGCAAGAACTGCGGTCATCAGTTCGACATCGTCCAGTCCTTCAGTGACAACGCCCTGACCGACTGCCCGGAGTGCGGTGGTCAGCTGCGCAAGGTGTTCAACTCGGTCGGAGTCGTCTTCAAGGGATCCGGTTTCTACCGCACCGACAGCCGAAGCAACTCCTCGTCCTCCTCGTCGTCGACGACTCCTGCGGCGAAGGACAAGAAGAGCGACACCTCCTCGTCCTCGTCTTCGTCCTCGTCCTCGGACACCGGTTCCAGCACGCCGGCCCCGAGTGCCCCGAGCACTCCTGCGCCCAAGTCCGACTGACCCGATTCTCCACAGCCCCGCTGCGGGTCGTCTGCGATCCACAGACTGGCCTCGCGGACCCGCTGGGCGTGGGCGCCGCCCGTTAACCTCGCGGCATGACTTCCCAGAGCACCGCCGGCGCCGAGTCCGCACCCATAGCCGAGATCGGTGTCATCGGCGGATCCGGGTTCTACACCTTCCTGGACGACGCCCGCCGGGTCGCGGTCGACACCCCGTTCGGTCCGCCGAGTGACGACGTCGTCATCGGCTCGGTCGGCGGACGGTCGGTGGCCTTCCTGGCACGGCACGGTCAGGGGCACCGTTTCCCGCCGCACCGGGTCAACTACCGCGCCAACCTGTGGGCCCTGCGCTGCGTCGGCGTGCGCCAGGTCCTCGCCCCGTGCGCCGTCGGTGCATTGAAACCGGAGTTCGGCCCCGGCACCGTCGTGGTGCCCGATCAGGTCGTCGACCGCACCTGGGGTCGCGAACACACCGTGTACGACGAACCGGGGGCCGTCGTCCACGTCGGGTTCGCCGATCCGTACTGCCCCACCGGGCGAGCCTCGGTGCTGGACGCCGCACGCGACGACGCCGACCTACCACCGGTCGACGGCGGCACGTTGGTGGTGATCAACGGGCCGCGCTTCTCCAGCCGCGCTGAGTCGCAATGGCACCAAGCAGCCGGGTGGTCGGTCGTCGGCATGACCGGGATGCCCGAAGCGTCGATCGCCCGCGAACTCGCGATGTGTTTCACCAGCGTCTGCCTGGTCACCGACGCCGACGCGGGGGTGGAGGGCCACCCGGGTGTCACCCACGAAGAAGTACTGGCGGTGTTCGCGACGAAGGTTGAGCACCTGAAAGATCTGGTGCGACGCACCATCGCGCAGCTTCCGCCCGTCGACGACTCGAACTGTGAATGCAGAAATGCGCTCGACGGAATCACCCTTCCTTTCGAGTTGCCGTGAGTCGGTTCGGATCGGCACGCACCGGCAGCCGCGCACAGAGGTGGCGCCGGACCCGCCTGCGACGCACCGGTGCGGTGGTGCTCGCGGTGCTGGCGCTGTGGACGACGTGGGCGGCGTTGCGACCGAGCGCGGCTGCGACCGTCGCGGTCACCGTCGCGGCACGTCCCATCGCCGCCGGGACGACGCTCGGCTCAGCCGACCTGAAGATCGTGCAGTGGCCCGCCGGCGTCGTCGTCCCCGGTCTGCTGCGGCCTGCCCAGGCGGCCGGACAGGTGACCACGGCCGCTCTCGCTGCGGGCGAACCGGTCACGGTGACCCGGCTGGCCCACAGCGCCTGGAAGGCGCTGCGTCCGGGCGAACAAGCCTTCACGATCCCGCTCGCCGACCCACAGTTGGCGGCACTGCTCAGAGCCGGCGACCGTGTCGATCTCTACGACCCGGCCACCCGACGACTGGTGGTGAGCTCGGCGCGAGTCGTGATGTCCACCACCCCAAAGGTCGCGCCTCACGACGTGACTGCACCCGGAGAGCCCACGCTGGTCATCGCGGTGGAGCAGCGGAATTCCGCGCAACTGGCGGGCGCACTGGCCTCTGCGGCGACCCTCGGGACGGGCTTGATCGCGGCCGCATCGTCACGGGCCTAACACAACAAACGTCGCCGTGTGGGCGTTTCGGATTTTTCCACTCCGGGTTGCTCCGCTACTGTGGCGGCGCTTCCTGCAGAAAGCACCGAAGCACAAAGACCCCGAAAAGAGAAGGAAACAGCCGTGAGTGGCTTCAAGAAATTCCTGTTGCAGGGCAACGTCGTCGAACTCGCTGTTGCGGTTGTCATCGGCACCGTTTTCGCCAAGGTTGTCGACGCCTTCGTCAAGATCATCATGGACCTCATCGGCAAGGCCGGCGGGACCCCCGACTTCTCCAACTACAAGCCGGGCGGCGTGAGCGTGGGTAACTTCCTCACCGCCCTGATCGGCTTCCTGATCGTCGCCGCCGTCGTCTACTTCGGCGTCGTCAAGCCGTACGAGGCTTTCAAGGCCCGCTTCATGAAGCAGAAGGAAGAGGACGACGTCACCGAACTCAGCGTCCTCACCGAGATTCGCGACGCCCTGCGCACGGGCCGCTGATCACCCAGCACCACAACAGGAACGGGCGCCCCGATCGGGGCGCCCGTTCTTGTTCTTCGTTGCCTCACTACTGCCAGTGCGGCGGACGCTGCTCGTTGAGCCAGGTCTCGCGGGCCCGGTCGTGCGGCGTCGGATCCTCCTTGGCCGGTTCGTCCGCACGCGGCTCCGGGCCGGATTCGCCGCCGGTCGCCGGTCGCACCACCCGACGGTGCTTGCGTCGCCGCGGCTGCTCGGTCACTACGCCCCGTCCTGCGTGCGTGTGGCGACCTCAGCCAACCGAGCAATCTGCTGGGCGGGGTCGCTGAAGACCTCACCCAGCGCCAGTCGCTCGTACCGCCAGCCGCGAGCGCGCAACTGCGCCGGACGCACGAGATCGCGATCGCGTACGTTGCCGAGTTCCGCCAAGGCGACGGCGTCGGTGTCGACCACCAAGGGCTCACCCTCGACGATCACCAGGTCGACCGCCGGGCGAGACGTGCCCGCCCCCGGCCGAACGGTCAGACCCTCGCCGCGCAACCGGCGAGCGAGGTCGCCGATGCACGGGTGTGCCGGTTCGTCGACGGGTTTACTCAGGGGCCGATCCAGCACACTGCCGGTCGAGGCGGTACGCCGACGGCGAGACTGTTTGCTCTTGCCCGCCGACCCCGGCGGACCGGCGGTCCGTTCGGCCCCGCCACCGGTGGCCGCGTGAACGAGCAGGTCGCGGTACATCTGAGCACCGCGGCTGTGCAGTCCGGCCACGGCGACGTCGTCCGCCCGGAACGCGCTGACGACGACGAGTTGTTCGCGGGCCCGCGTGGTGGCGACCAGCAGGGAACGCTCGCCCCCGTCGTCCAACACACGCGCCACCGCGCCGACAAGCCCGCCGTCCTCGTCCACCCGGCATCCGGTGCTGAGCACGACGACGTCACGGGTGAAGCCCTGGGCGCGTTCGGCGGTGCGCACGATGAACGCTTCGGCGGAGTTCTCCTCCAACAGCGCCCGTACCCCGGGGTCGGTGACTGCGCGTCGCGCCAACTGGGCGTTCAGTCGCTCGGCGTGCTCGTCGGTCAGTGCCACCACCATCAACGACCCGCGTCCAGGACGTGCAGCGTGACTGCTCACGACGTCGACGACGCGGTCGAGCTCGTCCTGACCCGCCGCGGTGATGTCCAGCCTGATGACCCGGCCGTCGGTCGGAGCGGGGAAGGTGCGCACCTTCGCGCCGTACGCCTGGATGTTCGCGAAGTCGAACAGCCGCCCGTCGCGCGATCGGTAGTGCGTGCCCAGTTCGATCGCCGGTACGAGCCCGGTGAGTTCGTCCAGGATCGAGGGGGTCGGTCGTGCACCGGCCGGGGTGCGCGCCGCGTCGACCGCGAACCGACTCGGTCGCAGCTGACGCCGGTCACCGAACAGGACGGTCTGCGCACCGCGCCGAACCGCCGGCACCGCCTCCGCGGTGCTCATCCGGGACGCCTCGTCGATCGCGACGACGTCGAACCAGACGCCCGTCGGGACGTGGGCGGGTACAAGCAGGGGACTCATCGCCCAGCACGGCATGAGCGCCATCATCAGCTCGGGTGCAGCCGGCAACAGGTCCCGCAGGCTGGCCCCGCGGGCCAGACCCTGTTGGACGTCGCGCACCTGCTCAGGCAGGTTGCGTACGACGAACCGCAGACGTTCGTCCAGCTTGGAGCGCACGAAGCCGGCGCGTTCCGCGCGGCGCTCCTGCTCATCGGCCGCGTACTGGTGCAGCAGATCGCGGATCTGCTGACCTCCGGCATCAGTACCCTCGGCAGGATCGTGAAGATGAGCGAAAAGCGAAGTCCACCAAACGAATTCGAGTTCGGGCACAACCTCGTCGGGGCTGACCTGCCGGTGTGCGAGTTCGTCGACGAGGTCGCCGAGTCCCTGTGCACGCAATGCATCGATGTCGGCGGTTACCTCGGGGATGACGCCGACTCGTTCGATCGAGTGCGACAACCGTCCCAGGCGCGCCTGCAGCGAGTCGAACGACTGGTCGAGCAGGTCCCCGCCGTCGGCGGTGGTGGACAGTCGCTGCCCGAGCCACTCGAGTTCGCTGCGCATCTTCTCGTGGGCGGCGACCACGTCGGCCAGACCTTTCGGTGCGGCCGGCCGGGAACCCTTGCCCGCGATCCGGCGCCACGTGACCCGCTGCCGCAACGCCTGCACCAGCACACCGTGCAGATCGGGACGCGGTCCCGGACGCATCAACTCCTGCGCCTGCGCGACCAACCGGCGCCGTTCCATGACCCCGACCTTCGAGTCGTGTTCGCGCCGGTAGTGGCGGTCGCCGGTAGCTGCGGCCAGGTCGCCGAGCGGCGCCTCGAACACCTCGGGGCGGAAGACTTCGAGCGTGTCGGTCACGTGCTGGAGCAGTTCGAGGCACTCCTCCTCCTCGCGCATGTCGGCGGGTGAGGGCAGGCCGACCTGGTCGAAGAGATCTTCGACCAGCGCACGGTGCGCGCCGAGTCGCTCGTTCGCCAACTCGGTGACGCTGTTGCGCGTCCGCTGCGCTTGCTGCGGACCGACGATGGCGGCGCCGTACCAAGGGTCGTTCTCACCGCTGGTCGGCCACGCGCCCTTGCGCGCGATGGCCAGCAGGCGGCGTCCGGCTTCGTCGCGCTGCGCGGGTGACAGCGCCAGCAGGTCGCCGCCGGCCAGCCGGACATGTGAGCGCGGTGAGGGACGCCGATCGCCCAGCGCGGTGATCGCCTCGAGGGTCTGCGCCAGCGAGACCTGCCACGGCGAGTGCAGCCGGTGCATCCGCTGGTGGTGCTCCTGCAACTTCTGCGCGAAGACCGACGGGTTCCGTTGCACTGCGGGGGGCTGCGCGGAGGAGGCGATCGCTTCCTGAATACGCCGGTTGAACAGTTCCTCGAACTCAGGGCCCGGACGCCCGTCGCTCATGTGTGCGACGAGGTCGCCGAGTCCGACCTCGGTCAGCCGACTGTTCACCGCTTCGATGGCGGCGCGCTTGTGACTGACCAGCAACATCGGCCGGCCCTGCGCCGCGAGCGCAGCGACGAGGTTGGCGATGGTCTGGGTCTTGCCGGTACCGGGCGCCCCGTCGACCGTCAGGTGGGCGCCGGCGAGCACAGCGCTGAGCACGGCTTCCTGCGAGGCGTCCGATGCCAGCACGCCGTGGGCTTCGGCCAGCCCGGTGGGGTCGGGCTCCGGCGGCACTGCGCGGATCGCTTCCAGCGCGTCCGGGTCACCGCTCAGCGCATCCAGCACCGGGTGACCGGGAGCGTGCTCGTCCATCAGGTCACCGACGAGGTCGGCCTTGCTGAGGTTGAAGGTGCTGATGATCTGGCGACGCTGGATCTCGAAGCCGGGCACCGCGGTGCACGCTCGGCGTAGTTCGTCGAACACCTGTCGCGGGTCCGACGGTGAACTGGCGCGGGCGAGCGCGGTCAACGCGTCCTCGTCGACCTCGATGCCGTAGGCCTGCCGTAGGTACGCAACCAGCGCCGGGTTGACGATCGCGGGACTCGTGACCTCGATGTGCAGGTCGTCCGGGTGCCCGGCGACCCGTTGCAGGCGCACCCGGCGCAGCAGCACCGGGGCGAGCGGAGGCGTGCCGCTGCCCCGCACCTTCCACCCGGCCAGGCCGATACCCATCCAGCAGGAGTCGATACCGCGGTCCTCCTGCAGTTCCACGACCTTGGCCTCGATCATCCGCAGCCGGCGCGAGGCCTCGGCGTAGGCGTAGGACTCCCGCACCACCTGCGACAGACGGGCGCTGCCGGAGGAGAACAGGCGAGCCACCCCGGCCGGGTGCGCGGTGGTGAGTTCGAGCATGCCGCGTCCGCGGTCGTCGAACCACAACAAGGTGTTGGGTCCGCCGATACCGGTGAGCTCCTCGCGCCAGCCGGCGATGTCGTGCGCGGAACGGTCGTCCGTTGCGGTGGTGTCGGTCATCGTCAGCTTCGGTGCAGGAATGCGTCGACGAACACGGTTGAGATCTCCGAGGGGTCCTTGGTCACGTAGGACAACCCGTCGGTTGCCCTCGCGATCTGCTTGAGCGCGGCCGGATCGGTGTCCTGGCCCATCGAGATGGCGACCAGCTTGATCGGCTTGTCGGGTTTGTAAGCGCTGCCGAGGTTCTTCAGCAGCTGCTGAAGACTGAGCCCGCCACGCGGGTCGTCGTTCTTGCCGTCGGTCATCACGACGATCGAGTTGACGTAGCCGTCTCGGTAGCTCTTGGTCGCCGCCTGGTACGCCGCCCAGATCGAGTCGTACAGACCGGTGTCCCCGTTCTTCTCGACCAAGGCGGGTAGCTGTCCGAGCTTGTCGACCATCTTCTGCTTGTGCGCGTTGCCGGCCGGGGTGTTACCGATCTCGGCGACCTCGGGAACGATCGCCAGATAGTCCTTGCCCTTGCCGTCGAGGTCGGTGCTGAACGCCCAGGCACCGATCTGAGTCGTGCCCGGGAGCGCGTTCAGTGCGAGTTTCGCGGTGCTGGCGAGCAGGTCGATCCGGCTCTGCTTCGGCCCCACCTCGGCGCTCATCGAGCCCGACACATCGACCAGGACGAGCATGCGTGCGTCGCGTGCCAGGTCACCCCACGACTTGACGGCGCTGACGTTCTCGGCGCTCTTGGGCGCCGCCACCAGCTTGATGTCGGAGGGAAGTGCCGAACTGTCCGGCGCCTGTCCCCCGGGCACCCGGAAGCCCGCCTTGTTCAGCGCCGACTTCGCCTGCGCGCTGCGCAGAGAGACGAGCAACGCATCGATCGCGTTCTGCGGTGCGGAGGTTGCCTTGACCGGACGCACGAACGGGAAGTCGAGCAGCGGGGCGCCTTCCTGCGGAATCAGCGGCCGCAGCTTCTTGTCCGGGTGGGTCCGGTCGAACTCGAGCAACTGTTGTTCCGACAGCGGGTATGCGCGTGCGGCGTCCGACCCCTGCACAGCGCGGCCGGCCAGCGACTGCGGCGACAGGGTCGAACGGCTGAGTCGAACGATCGAGCGCAGCAGGTCGGTGCGTTCCTGACGGGTGCCCGATCCGCGGTTCGCGACGGTCATCGCGGCGAGCGCGGTCGAGGAGACACCGGTGTCCTGAACGGTGATCGGGAGATTGCCCGCACTGAGCAGCTGCGCCCAAGTCGGGGTCTTGTCGAAACCGGGCAGGGAGGACTGTGCCTGCGGCACGCCGACGACCACGGGACTGCCGGCGATCGAACCGGAGTTTCCGACCCAGCCCGCACCGAGCTTCGCCGTGGCGTCGTCCACCCACATCGAGGAATCGGGGATCCACACATCCGGGATGCCCTGGCCGCCCGCCTTCACGGCCCGGTTGACGCTTTCGCCCGATGCGCGGCTGACGACGTAGTCCGCGCACAGCGTGGGGTTGGACTCCAACGCGTCCACCTGCTCGAAGACGACTGGGTACAACTCCGGGGTCACCGACACGGACACCTTCGCCGGCTCGGCGCAGGACGCGACCTCGTCCGACGAGCCGACCATCGCCGAGACCGCGCCACCGGTGCCCAGGGTGAGCGCGAGCAGTCCGGCGCCCGCGGCGATGCGCTTGTTTCGCGCAGGGCCGGCGGACGACGACGCAGCTGTGGATACCGAGGAGTCACTCATCGTTCCGGTAGGTTACCTGCCCGTTCTCGCGCTAGTTCCCCGTTGCGCCGATCGAGGTGGTTCAGTGGGGGCAGCGTCCGGCGCCGGTCCTCATCCTCGGGGCCGGCTCGGACTTCGCCGCTTGAAGGAGAGCAATGCTGAAACGTCTGGGCTTGTCCCGCCTGGGTACAAAGCTCGCGGGCCCCAAACAGAAGCCCACACGTCCGGACGAGGACTCCGGCGACGGCACCGCCAAGGCACGGCCCCGCATCCTGGGCGAGCGGGTGGCTGCCGGGTCGAAGGTCGCGAAGGCGCGCACGACCAACGAGGGCGTCGACCGGGCCATGGTCATCGGACGAGGCATGCGTTGGACCGCCGGCTGGGCTCTGAGAACGCTGCTGATCCTCGCCGCCCTGTGGGCCGTGCTGAAGATCGTGGGCATCTTCTGGTCGGCCTTGCTGCCGGTGTGCCTGGCGCTCGTCATCGCCACTGTGTTGTGGCCGCCGACCCGCTGGCTGCGTTCGCGCGGCTTCTCCCCCGCGGCCGCCGCCGTCACCAGCCTGCTCGGTGCGATCGCAGTGTTTGCGGCGATCATCGCGCTGATGACGCCGATGGTGAGTTCGCAGGTGCCCGAACTGACCAGCAAGTCGATCGACGGGGTCAACAAGATCCAGGACTGGCTCGAAGGCCCGCCGTTCAACGTGCAGCCCGAGCAGATCAACAACGCAGTCAAGGCCATCACCGACAAGCTGCAGACATCCGGCGACAAGATCGCCAGCGGTGTCTTCACCGGCGTCACGACCGCCGGACACATCCTGGTCAACCTCATCGTGGCCCTGATCCTGTGCTTCCTGATGATCAAGGACGGACCGCACTTCCTGCCGTGGCTGCGCTCGATCGCAGGACGCGGCGCCGGCGCCCACTTCACCGAGATGCTCACCCGCGTGTGGCAGACCCTGTCGGGGTTCATCCGGACGCAGGCCCTGGTCTCCGCGGTGGACGCGTTCTTCATCGGTCTCGGTCTGGTGGTGCTCGGCGTCCCGCTCGCGCTGCCCTTGGCGCTGCTGACCTTCTTCGGTGGGTTCGTCCCAATCGTCGGTGCGTTCGTCGCCGGGACGCTCGCGGTGCTGGTGGCGCTGGTGACCAAGAGCGTCACGACCGCGTTGCTGGTGTTGCTGATCGTCCTGCTGGTGCAGCAACTCGAGGGCCACATCCTGCAGCCCTTGATGCAGAGCCGTTCGATGGAGTTGCACCCTGCGCTGGTGCTGCTGTCGATCGCGCTGGGTGGCCAGTTGTTCGGCATCGTCGGCGCCTTCTTCGCCGTGCCTCTCGCCGCGACGGTCGCGGTGACACTGCGCTATCTGGGTGAACAGATCGACCTGCGAACAGGTGACCTGTCTCCGGGCGAACTCGAGCCACTCACACCCGAAGGGCGGTACGCGGCCGAGCAAGCTGCCAAAGACACTCACCCGCCCGCAAAGGACGACCTGGCGGACAAGCTGGACGAACTGTGAGTCGCCCGGTGAGTTCGCAGGTTCGACCAGCTGCGAACTAGACTGCTCCGGCCGGGCGCCCGGCCCCCGCCCTCGTAGCTCAGGGGATAGAGCACCGCTCTCCTAAAGCGGGTGTCGCAGGTTCGAATCCTGCCGGGGGCACTTCACGTGACGGATGACCTCACCTCATGCTCGACAGCTACTTCAGCTGACCCTTGAGACCGGCCGACGACGGAGGGAACGGGCGATGGGCCGCCAAAGTCGGCGGAGCCCTCGGCGTTCAGAAGCCGCGGATGAGTGCGTAGGTGAGTCAGCCGGCGGACTTCATCTTCGCCAGCCGGGTCTTCAGCCGGTCGACGCGGTGGGAGTTGTCGTGCAGATCGATGTACCTCTCACCGAACGCGAACAGCAGGACGTCATCCAACCGGCGGACGGCGCCCGGCGGGTTGCGATAACCCATCCGCCGGTCCACGTCCGCGACGTCGATACTGCGGATCGCATCGGCGAGCTCGGTCAGCGAGGTGATCCCGAGCTCGAGGACGAGCCCCGACATCCAGGCGTAGTGCTCCGGACGCGACCAGCTGGCGTCCGCGTACTGACCGGCAAGGAACGCGGCCAACTCGCGCGGGTCGATGCGCGGGTCGACCTCGGGGTCGCCGGAGGAGGGCGCGTGCACCGGCCGTTGCAGGCGTTCGCGGATCGCGGAGAACTCGAGGTCGGCGAGCTCGAGTAGACCCGCCGCAAGACTGAAACGACGATCGAAGTCGGAGCGGTACTCATCCGGAACCGTCCCCTTGTAACGGATGTCGTGCTCGAACTCGGCCCATGCGTGCTGCAGCACGGTACGGATCTGCACCTGTACGTGCCGGTCTCCGATCTTCGGGTGGGCCTTGCGGTCCTCGGCCGAGAGCTGGATCTGCAGGTGCCGGCTCGCGTAACCCCAGCGCCCCTCGCTCGCGGTCTCGCTGCCCATGTCCCGGTCGTCCAGCACGACTGCCTCGGTGGCCAGCAGTTGAGCGACCGCCGCGACGTCCGAACGCACGTAAGTGATGACCCGCAGACCGATCACGTCGCCGATGTCGGACATCGGGTCGGGATAGACCGGCGTACCGTCCCGCAACCGGCCGGCCTTGTCGGCGAACGACTCGACGCTCTTGGCTCGGCCGGTGACGGTCAGGTAGTTGAGGCCGGCGTCGTCCAGGATGCCGACGACGAGATCGACCGCTTCCTCAGCGGCGACGCGCAACTTCGGGTGCAGGGAGGCGTACTGCTGGGTAGCACGACGAACTACTTCCTGGTGCGGGAGCGGACGCGAACCACGGGACGACGGCATGGGTGCAGCATGTCAGGCCGGCGACCCGGACGGCGAGCACCGGTCCACAAGCCCACCGATCGGTCGGTGCGGTGGGAGGGGCGCACGACGGATGTCCGCACCTGCAGTGACGCTCGCCGGATTCATGCCTGCCAGGCTGTGCCGGTGAAGCCATGGATGCGCGTCGCGTTCGCGCTGTTCGTCGTCGGGTGGGGGGCCAACGAGTTCTCCCCGCTGCTGCTGGTCTACCGCGCGGAGAACGGACTCACCCCCACCTTCGTCAACGCGATGTTCGCGGCATACGTTCTCGGCCTGGTCCCGGCCCTGCTGGGTTCGGCTGCACTGGCCGGACGCTTCGGCCACCGTGCGGTGCTCCGGCCGGTCATGGTGTTCAGTGCTCTCGCCTCGGCTGTGCTGGCGATCGGTGAATCGAACTCCGTCCTGCTGTTCATCGGACGTGTGCTGTACGGCATGGCAACCGGTGCCGCCATGGCGCCGGGCTCGACCTGGGTCAAGGAACTGTCCAGCGATGCACCTGCAGGGACGGGCGCCCGTCGGGCCGCGATGTCGTTGTCGGGCGGGTTCTGCCTCGGCCCCGTGGCGGCCGGGGTGCTCGCCGAATGGGTTGCCGGCCCCAAGGTCGTCCCGTACCTCGTCCACATCGCCCTGACGGCTGTTGCCGCGGCCGTCGTGTGGAACGCTCCGATGCGCTCCCAGCATGCCCCCGACCATCTCGTCGCGATCGGCGAGCCGGACGTCCCGGCGACTCGCCCGTCGCACGCGGCCCTGTCGACGCATTTCTGGGGACGCATCGCGCCGATGGCGCCGTGGGTGTTCGCCTGCCCGTCGCTGGGCCTCGTCACCATCCCCGCCCTCGTCGGTCAGCACATCAGCGGCTGGTCCATCGCCTTCAGCGGCGCGATGTCGGGTGTGACGCTCGGCATCGGCGTGCTGGTGCAGCAGCCCGCCCGTGACCTGGAAGCGCAGCGTCCGGGCGTGGTCAGCCTGCTCGGCATGGTGGCCGTGCTGGTCGGCATCCCGATGGTGGCTCTCGTTGCGTGGCAACCGAATCCGCTGCTAGCAGTTGCCGCCGGAGCGGTGCTGGGGTGCGGATACGGACTCAACCTCGTCGGCGGGCTCACCCGCGTCGAGCACGCCGCCGACGCAACTCACCTGGCGATGACCAACGCGGTCTTCTACTGCCTCACCTATCTCGGCTTCTTCCTGCCGATGATCATCGCCGCGCTCGCCTCACGCTGGCAGACCCAACAGGTCATGGCCGGGCTGTGGATCGCAGCCGTGGCGAGCGCAGCGGTCGCCTTGGCCGCACGACGAGCAGCCTGAGACCGGTCAGTCAGCCTGTGAGGCGGGCCGTTCGGCCTCCTGCACCAACAAGGCCAGTTCCTCGATCGCCCACTCGCAGATCTGCTGCGGGTCAGGCACCAGTTCCGGATCGGTGGTGATGCCCACATGCAGCAGATCGCGGTAGCCCAGCAGGGTGATGTTGAGCCCGATCCCGTCGGCCAACACCGACAGCGGGTACATCGCCTGCAGTTCAGCGCCAGCGACGTATGCCTGCCGGCTGCCACCGGGCACGTTGGAGATGATGAGGTTGAACGGCCTGATGGTGCGGAAGATGCCGGTCTCCCACATCGCGCGAGCAGCACGGCCGAAGATCACCGGCGGCGCGAACTGCATCGCCGACGTCAGCACCGTCGGTGGGACCGCTCCACCCTTCTTGCGTGCCGACTTCGTGAACTTCGAACTGCGCCGCAGGCGGTCCTTCGGGTCCTCGAGGTGAGTGGGCAGCGTGGCCAGCATCGCGGTGACGAAGTTGCCCTGCTCGGACCGATCCGCCGAGCGGACCGCCACCGGCACCATCGCCACGAGCGGCGTCCCGGTGACTCCCCCGTCCTGCAGCAACCATCGCCGGACGGCGCCCGCCATCGCCGCCATCACCACGTCGTTCACAGACGTGCCGAACGCGTTCTTGACCGTCTTGATGTCGTGCAACGGCAGGTCGATCACGCCGAGCCGCCGACGGCGCGAAATACGTCCGTTGAAGGTGGTGACCGGTGGTCGAACCGGCAGGGAGTCGGTGACGATCTCCGGATCGGCGTCCTTTTGCCGCAACGGATTACGCGGCTTGAGTGCGCTGAGCGAGAACATCGCCGGGGTCCACTTCGCCAGGCCGGTCACGACCGTCCATGCATCGCCCGGACGCTGCAACATCCCGATCGCCGAGCGGGCCAGCAGACCCACCGAGGACGGCGCCGGCTCCGGAACGAACTTGAACGGTTTCCCGGCCAGCTGTAGTGGCTCCAGGTCGACGAGCGCACTGAGCACCTCCATGCCGGACACCCCGTCGATCACCACGTGGTGCGTTTTGGTGATCAACGCGACGCGCCCATCGGCAAGTCCGGTCACCAGGTACAACTCCCACAGTGGACGGCTGGTGTCGAGCGGTCGCTCGTGGATGCGCGTCGCCAACTCCATGAGTTGCTCGACCGTGCCCGGACGCGGCAGCGCACTCTCTCGCACGTGGTAACTCAGGTCGAAGTGGTCGTCGTCGACCCAGTAGGACCGGTCGAGGCCGAACGGCACCTCGGTCAGGCGCTTGCGGAAGAAGATGACCCGGTCGAGGCGCTCGGCGACGAACTGGGTGATATGTGCCAGGTCGAACTCATCGTCGAGACCGGACGGATCCAGCAACATGATGCTGCTGATGTTGCCCGTCATGGTGGAGTTCTCGAGCCCGAGGAACGCCGCGTCGAGGGCGGAGAGTTGCTTCATGCGGCGGGTCGGATATGCGAATCCACCCATCCGACAATGGTTTTCGCGGTGCGATCGGGGTGCTCGATCATCGGCACGTGACCGGTGGCGTCCCACTCCTCGTACATCCAGCGAGGGTTGGCCCGCTTGGCCCACCGCGCCGCCTCGACCGGCACCAACCGGTCCTGCACGCCGTGGATCAGCAGGACGGGCACCCTGATCGCCCGGTAACGGCCGAGCACGGCACCGTGCGAGATGGTTTCCTGGAACATCGACCGGGCGGCGATACCGAGTGCCTGCATCGCGTCCGGGAACCGGCGGCGAGCCTTGGCCATGTCGACATGCACGTCGAACATGTCGTTGTCCCGCGAGCCGTAGTCGGCGAAACAGATCCGCATCGCATTGTCGACCTCCGCCTCCGGCGTGATCGGACGCTTACGTGCGCGGCTGTACATACCGACGGCGGCCGGAGTGAAAAGCGTTCGCAGAGAGGAGATCTGGCGTCCGGGATGACGGCGCGGGGCGGGCATCGCCGGGTTGAGCAGCACCACGCCGCGCACCAGGTCGGGGTGCGCGGACGCGACCATCGCGCAGATGAGCCCACCCATCGAGTTGCCGGCGACCAGGGCGGGCGCACCGACGACAGTCTCGATGAACTGCCGCACCAATTTGGCATTGCTGCGCACGGTCGGCGAGCGATCCGCGGCACGGGTCAGACCGAATCCGCCGAGATCCGGCGCGTAGACGTGGTACCCCGCGTCGCGCAGCAGAGGTCCGATCAGCATGTAGTTCAACGAATGTCCGCCGAGTCCGTGGACCAGCACGAACGGCGTGCCGTCGCCACCGAAGTCGAGGTAGTGAACCTCACCGTCGAGATCGACCGTGCGGTACTCGGCTCCACGCTCGGCCAGCGGTGCGGTGAACGGGCTCTCAGGCGACATCGGCATCTCCGTGTGGGTTTTCGGACTCGGGGAAGAAGCAACGCAGGGCACCCGGCGGCACGAACGGACGCCAGTCGTCCTCCGGTTGGGCGAGACGGTCGGCGATCGCGTAGAACATGTGCGGATCGAAGCCGATCGACAGGTGACTCGAGCGCACGCGAACGCTCTCGGAGTGTTCGGTCGCAGGCCCGAGACAGTGCTGCCACGCCACGATGCCGTCCTCCTTGGAACAGAACGACGTGGAGGGCACCGACAGCGGGTACGCGCTTCGACCGGTCGCGGTGGGTTGCTCGGCATCCTGTGCGTGCAGATGAGCGAACCGGGTGAACATGGATTCGGCGCGGGATTGGCGCGGGTGCTGCAGCCGGTAGGGCGAAGCGAGCGTAATGACCTGACGGATGCACTCGGGGTGCTGGTGAGCCAGTTCGCGAGCGTAGATACCGCCCAGGCTCCACCCGATCACCGAGACCTTGGCGCGGTTGCGGCGAGCGATGCGCTGGATCGCGACCGGAAGCTCGGCACGAACGGCGGCCGTGGGACCGACATTACGGCCCAGGTGCCAGCCGTACGGGCGCCAGCCGCGCAACCGCAGGAAGTTGCGCAAGGCGAGGGTGGACAGGTCGTTCGCGCCCAACCCGGGCAGGAAGAGGACCGGGTGGCCGTCTCCGGAGGCCGTGGTGGCAAGCAGCGGCACCGCCGACGCCATCAGGTGCACACCGAGGGCGACGCGCGGAATCTCGGTGGCGAGCCAGAACGCGCCCGGCGGTCGGGCGACCCGATCGGCCACCGACGCCTCGAACTTCTCGAGGGACCCCATGACTGCTCACCTCTTCACACTCGGGACGGTGCAACACGTCCCGAGATCCATTGTGCTCCTAGGGCGCGAGCACGAGTGCATCGGAACTACGGGCGATCAGGTCAGCGGCGTTGCCAGTTCGCGGAAGACGATCGAGCTGACCCCGTTGAGCGTGTCGCGCCCGTAGTAGAAGCCGTTCGGCGAGCGCGACAACATCGCCATCTGATAGTCGCGGCCGTACCCCTTGATCCGGCCGACCGAGTTGAGCCGGTAGCCCCCCGTCCGCGGCCCCCAGCCGTTCTTGACCTCGGCGTTCACCATGGAGGCGAAGGAGGGGTTGACCACGCCCCAGATCTGACTGGAGGTCACGTTCGACATCCAGGAGCGGACGTAGGTGCGCTCGGCAGGGGTGAGCACCGGCGTCCCGTTGACCAGGTAGGTCTCCAGCTTCAGGAAGTCCCACGGCACGGTCGTCGAATAGCCCCACCAGGTGGAACTGCCGGCAGCGCCGCCACCCCGGATCGTCGTGTACGTCAGACCGAGGAGCCGGGTCACCCGCTGGACGTTCGAGACTCCCACCTGCGCCAGCAAGGTGTCGGTCGCGGCATTGTCGCTCGAGCCCATCATCCGTCCGACGAGGGTGCGCTGGGAGGAGGTCAACGGACGCCCCTGCTCGCGGGACACCCGTAGAACCGTGCACAGGATGAGGATCTTGACCGTGCTGAGCGTCTCGTTGGAGAACGAGTTGTAGGTGTAGTGCACCCCGGTCCGGTTGTCCCACAACGAGATTCCGACCGTCCCTCCGCGAGCGCGTACATAGGAACCGATCGTCGAGTCCAAGCGCGTCTTCGTGACAGCGCTCGCGGGCGGCGCGATCGCCAAGCTCAGCGTGGGGGCCGCGGCCACACCCATCGCCCCGAGGAGAACTCGACGACGCCCGACCTGCGTTTGCTTCAGCACGTCGGAAACGTACCCCGTGCCATCGCCCGCGACCAGTACTACCATGAGTAGTACTCAGCGAGAGAGGCGAACCACGATGACCGACGACACGTTCCGACCGACCGAACTCAGCGATCTCGAGTGCTACGACTTCCTGCGCAGCCAGGAACTCGGGCGCCTGGCCTACCACCTGCTCGGTGAAGTGCACATCGTCCCCGTCAACTACGCGGTCGACGACGACAACCGGTTGATCTTCCGCACCGCGGAGGGAAGCAAGCTGTTCGGCATCACGATGAACGACGACGTCGCGTTCGAGGTCGACCAACTTCTGGGGGACGAAGCCATCAGCGTGATCGTGCGCGGGCGCGCACACCTCTTGGAGGCAGACTCCGCATACGTCGCAGAACGGGTCCGCCTGCGTCCCTGGATCAACACCCCGAAGTTCAATGTCGTCGCGATCGACCCGAACGAGGTGACCGGACGGCGGTTGCACATGCACCGGCCGTGGCGCAGCATGCGCGGCTGAGGGGTTCGGGCTGGGTACTCTGACGGCGAAACTCCCCCGCCCGGAAGGCATCCCGATGAAGCGCGCCGTCGCCGCGACCACCACCCTGCTCGTGTCCGGCCTCGGCGCCGTCCACGCCGGCCCCGCTTCGGCTTCCGTTGCGCTGCCGACCGCCGTGACGCGCACTGCTGCAGGCAACTACCTGCCGGCCGCCCCGACTCGGCTCGTCGACACGCGCATCGGACAGGGTGCTCCGATCGGTTCGGTCGACACGGGCGAATCGGTGACCGTTCGTGCAGCGGGCGTCGCGGGTATTCCCGCGACCGGAGTCCGCGCGATCGTCGTCAACCTGACTGCTGTGAAGGCGCATTCGAGAGGGTGGTTCACCGCCTTCCCGTCCGGCACCTCGCTGCCTGCGACGTCGACACTCAACTTCCGCGCCGGGTGGACCGGGTCCGTCACCGCGACCGTGCCCGTAGGTGCTGACGGCACGATCATCGTGCGTGCCGGCGCAGGCGGCGCCGATCTGCTGGTCGATGTCGTGGGCTGGTACGCCGGGACGGGCTCCACGCAGACCGGTGGGACGCTGCTGAGCCCGCAGGATCCCTACCGTCTCGACGACACCCGCTACAACAAGGGAGCGTTGAGCTCCGGCAGTACCCGCGTGGAGGAGTTCGGCTTCTACGACAGCGCGGGGTCGCGACTCAAGGCGGTCGTCGCCAACATCACGGCGGTCGCCGGGTCGACCTCCAGCGGATATCTGACGACGTGGAGCGGCACGGGTACCCGCCCGGCGACGTCCACCCTGCAGTACGCCCGCAACGAAGTCTCGCCCAACACCACGAACGTGCCGGTCACCTACCGAGGCGTCGACGCACTGGGCAACTCCCGCTACTCCTTCGGCATCACCGCGATCGGCGCGGGGTCCGTCGATGTCGTCGTCGACATCGCCGGCTTCTACACGACCGCTGCGGACGGCGTGGGCTCCGTCTTCGTGCCGGTGACGCCCACGCGGCTGGCCGACTCCCGGTTCGGCCTCGGCACGACCAAGGCTGCGCGCGGCACCAACAGCACAACGAACCTGCTGGTCCCCGGCCACCTGGTCAACACTCGTACCCAGGCCTTCGTCGGCAACCTCACCGGCACGAGAGCCACCACCGGCACGCACCTGACGATGTGGTCCGGCACGGCACCGACGGACAGCAGCACCACGAACGTCGCGCCGAACCGCGAGCGCGCCAACGGGGCTGTGGTCGTGACACCGCGCAACGACGACAACACCCGGCTGCGTTACTCGGTGTACAACCGGTACGCCTCCTGCGACTTCATCGTCGACATGACCGGTCGGTTCGACACCTCACCCGACCAGCCGGCCGGTGCGTTCAGCAGCAAGCGGATCGTGAGCCACAAGTCCTACCCGATTCCCACGCGCTGATCCGGGCAGCGCCGAGCCGTCTCGGGCGGCTCGGGCGGCTCAGAGCGGCTCAGAGCGGCTCAGAGCGCGACGTTCGCGCCCATGATCACCGTGCGCTCCTCGGGTAGCCGGAAGTACTGCACCGGAGTGGCCGCATTGTGTGCGAGGCCGATGACGACACGCTTGCGCCACTTGGGCATCGAACTGTCCTGCGACATCTGCACGCTGATCCGGGACAGGAAGTAGTAGACCTCGTCGGCGTCGAAGTCGACGCCCATGTCGCGAGCGGTCTCCAACGCGGCCGGCACGTCCTGGTCGTCCATGAAGCCGAAGCGCACCGTGAGGTGGGTGATGTGGTCGAACGGGTCGCCGAGGTCGTCGATCGTTACCCGTTCGTCGAGGGGCACATGCGGGATGTTGGCCGAGACGGTCGTGACGATGAGGACGTTCTCGTGGATCACGTGGTTGAAGCTCGCGTTCTCACGCAGCGCCAACGGTGCGGTCTCCTTGTTGGGGTGCATGAAGACTGCGGTGCCGGGCACCCGCATCAATGGATCGGCGTGCAGGTCGTCCAGGAACGGCAGCAGCGGGCCCTCAAGCTTGGCGCGCCGTTCGGTGATGATGGTCTGCCCTCGGCGCCACGTGAACATCACGGTCGCCACACAGGCTGCG
The DNA here is from genome assembly GCF_004146205.1 of Yimella sp. RIT 621. Lineage (NCBI taxonomy): Bacteria > Bacillati > Actinomycetota > Actinomycetes > Micrococcales > Dermacoccaceae > Yimella > Yimella sp. RIT 621. Next base: position 156,731 of record NZ_SEIP01000006.1, on the reverse strand, counting down.
ACGAGCAGCGGCAGCCAGCCACCGTGCGTCACCTTGGTGAGGTTGGCAGAGACGAAGATGATCTCCAGCGGGGCGAAAAGTATGAGCACCAAGGCGATTCGCCACGTCGGCCACTTCCACCGAGCGCGAGCCAGCACCAGGAACATCAGGGTCGTAATGATGAACATGCTCGTCACCGCGACGCCGTAGGCGGCAGCGAGGCGCTCGGACGACCGGAACATCAGCATGAGCACGATCACGCCACCGAACAACATCCAGTTGATGGCGGGAACGTAGATCTGACCGCCCTCGTGCTCGGACGTCTGCCGCACGGTCAGGCGCGGCAGGTAACCGAGGCGCTCGGCCTGACGTGACATCGAATAGGCACCGGAGATGACCGCCTGGGATGCGATCACGGTTGCCAGGGTCGCGAGCGCGACCAGCGGCAGGGTGGCCCAGGTCGGCGCGAGATGGAAGAACGGGCTGTCGATCTTCGTCGGGTCCTCGATGATCATGGCGGCCTGACCGAGGTAGTTGATCAGCAGGCACGGCATCACCATGAAGAACCACGCGCGCGACAAGGGCGGACGCCCGAAATGCCCCATGTCGGCGTAGAGCGATTCCGCTCCGGTCACGGCCAGCACGACGGCGCCCATCGCGACAAACGCGACGAAGGGTTCGCCGACCAGGAAGTCGAGCGCGTACGTCGGGGACAGACCCTTCAGGACGCTCGGCTGGGCGGCGATGTGCGGGATCCCGAGCAGGGCGAGCGTGAGGAACCAGATGACCATCACCGGGCCGAACGCGCGTCCGATCTTCTCCGATCCGAAACGCTGGACGGCGAAGAGGAAGACGATGATCACCAACGCCAGCGGAAGGATCCAGTCGTGGACCTCCGGTGCCGCGACCTCCAGGCCCTCGACCGAGGACAGCACCGAGATCGCCGGCGTGATGATGCTGTCGCCGTAGAAGAGCGCCGCCCCGATCACGCCCAGGACGACGATCGTCCGGAATCTCCTGCCGCCCGGCTTCACGCTGCGCCGGGTCAGGTGCGAGAGCGCCATGATGCCGCCCTCACCGTCGTTGTCGGCGCGCAGGATGAACACGATGTACTTCACGCTGACGATGCCGGTGATCGACCAGAAGATCAGCGAGATGATGCCCAGGACGTGCGGGATCGTCGCCTTCACGTCGCCGTGGTCGATGTTGAACACCGTTTGCATCGCATACAGCGGGCTGGTGCCGATGTCGCCGAAGGCGACACCGAGGGCCGAGACAACGAGACCGAAGCCGGCCTTCTTACCGGCGGCGCCGGAGTGAGGTGCAGTCACTCGGACCATTGTGCAGGCCTACGAACCTGGGCGCAGGTCAGCATCACCTTCGTGATCCGAGCCACGGGTCGCGGCCGTTCGTCAGGCGTCGACGAAAACGTGACTGGCCACGTCGAGCGGCAGCGAGATCGGCTCCGCGCCGACCGCCTGCACCAGGACGCGGTCGCCGTCGCGGCGTGAACTGACGCGAGCGCCCGGAACGACTCCCCCGCTGGTCAACACGGCGAGGGTGTCGTGGTCGGCCTGTGCCGGTTCGCCGATGCGACGCACGACGTGGTCGGCCTCGGTGTCGGTGACGGCCGAGGTGAGCGGCACGACGCCGTCGCGGAACTTCGTCGAGGTGGCCGTCTGCCCGAGCTCCTCCAGCCCCGGGATCGGGTTGCCGAACGGCGACAGCTCCTTCTCCTGAAGCAGCTCCAAAATCTTCAGTTCGACGCGGTCGCTCATCACGTGCTCCCACCGGCACGCCTCGTCGTGGACGTACTCGAGTTCCATCCCGAGGACGTCGACCAAAAGTCGCTCGGCGATGCGGTGCTTGCGCATGACGCGGGTCGCGAGCAGCCGCCCCTGCGGCGTGAGTTCGAGGTGCCGGTCACCGGCGAGCGTGAGCAGACCGTCCCGCTCCATGCGGGCGACCGTCTGGGAAACGGTGGGGCCGGAGTGCGCGAGACGCTCGGCGATCCGGGCCCGCAGCGGCACGATGCCTTCTTCCTCGAGGTCGAAGATCGTGCGCAGGTACATCTCGGTGGTATCGATCAGGTCACTCACGGTGCCCAGCCTGCCACCTACCACCGACGCGAGGGCCGTTGGTCCCGAAACTGACCGGGCGCCATGGCCTGACCGGACCGCTCGGCGAAAGGTTTGGTCATCTTTATTTGAAACCGACCCCAGATGGGGTAGAAATGTCGTCGGACGAAGAACTACCCCTTGGTTCTTCTGTCTTGGATGTCCCTCGTTGGACATCGCGGCCGGTGCGCACCCCTTGGCGTGCCGGCCGCTTCCATGCTGCTCATCGGTTTCGGGACGATGGATGGCTGATCGTCACCCGGGCATGGAACAGCCCATGGGTTCCGGCCTGATGGCCGGTGCGTGCTGGACGATGCACGCTCCCACGGGCTGCGGCGGCGGCGATGGATTCGCTCCCGCACGTCCACGGTCTGCCACTACGGCGGACCGAAGGGTGCGCTAGCGCGCAACCACCTCACGCGTCCGATAAGAAATCATGAGTCGGACCACCTCCTTTCTCGTGTACCTGCGAGCGTAGGTCGGTGATCGCCCTCGATCAATGGGTTTTTTCCTGCCGGCCTTCGGGGCCGGTTCAGGGCTGGCGACGCTCGACGCGCCAGCAGTCGTCCGCGAGATCGCCGTCACCCTCGCGCAGGTAGACCAATCGGTCGTGCAGCCGCGAGGAGCGTCCGGCCCAGAACTCCACAGCGTGACAGTCGATGAGGTACCCGCCCCAGTTGTCGGGCAGCGGGACGTCGTCGGCGTGACCGGTGTCGGGGAACTTGAGTTCGAGTTCGCGGACGCGATCCTCCAGCACCGTGCGGTCATGGATCGGCTGGGACTGCGCCGACGCCCACGCACCGATCCGACTGCCCCATGGACGGGACTCGAAGTACGTGCGGACGGTGTCGCGGTCGAGCAGTCGTGCGGTGCCCTCGAAGCGGATGGCACGGAACATAGGTGCCCACGTCACCGTGCCGGCGATCTTCGGATTCTCCTGCAGGGCAACGGCTTTGCGCGAGTCGAGATTGGTGTAGAAGCCGGGCCCGGCAGGCTCGAGGTAGCGCATCAGCACGGTGCGGACGCTCGGCCCGCCGTCAGCGTCAACGGTGGCGATCGAGATCTGTTCGGGCTCGCGAAGGTCGGGTTCCTGCTGGCTTCGGGCGCGGGCCTGCTCGACCCAGCCGCGGACCAACTCCCACGGCGCAGCGGGAATCTGTTGTTCGTCGAGGCCTTCGCCGGCGTAGTCCCATCGGGCGATCGGTTCCATGGCCCAAAGCTACGCGCTGCCAGACTGTGCAGCGTGACCGATGTGGTGAAGATCCCCAGCGAACTCCTGCCCAGCGACGGGCGCTTCGGCAGCGGGCCCAGCAAGGTACGCCCTGAGCAGCTCGATTCACTTGCCGCACAGGCACGCTCGGTGATGGGCACCAGCCACCGCCAGGCGCCGGTGCTGGAGCTCGTGGCCCGCGTCCAGGAACGTCTCGCCTCGCTCTACGACCTCCCCGACGGGTACGAGGTCGTGCTCGGGCTGGGTGGCTCGACCACCTTCTGGGACGTCGCCGCCTGCAGCCTGGTGCGCGAGCGGTCGCAGCACGCGGTGTTCGGTGAGTTCAGCTCGAAGTTCGCGACCGTCACCACGAAGGCTCCGTTCCTCGCCGACCCCGATGTGCGTTCGGTGGAGCCCGGCGGCGTGGCCGACCTGTCCCCGGTCGACGGCGTCGACCTGTACGCGACCGCGCACAACGAGACGTCGACCGGCGCGATGATCGAGGTCGAGCGGGTGGACGCCGACGCAATCACCGTCGTCGACGGCACCTCGGCCGCGGGCGGCCTCGAACTCGACGCATCCGCCTGCGATGCCTACTACTTCGCTCCGCAGAAGTCCTTCGCCTCGGACGGTGGACTCTGGCTCGCGCTGATGTCGCCGGCTGCTCTCGAACGCGCCGCCGAGATCACCGCGCGGGGCGACCGGTGGATCCCCGACTCCCTCAACCTGCAACTCGCGATCGAGAACTCGCGCAAACACCAGACGCTCAACACTCCGGCCCTGGCGACGTTGATCATGCTCGACGAACAGTTGGCCTGGATGCTCGAGCACGGTGGGCTCGCGGGATGTGCGAGCCGCACTTTCGACAGCAGTTCGCGTTTGTACTCCTGGGCGGACGCGTCCTCGTACGCGTCGCCGTTCATCACCGATCCGAAGCACCGTTCCCAGGTCGTCGGCACGATCGACTTCGACGAGTCCGTCGACGCGGCGGCACTCGCGAAGACGTTGCGCGGCAACGGGATCGTCGACACCGAGCCGTACCGAAAGCTCGGCCGCAACCAGTTGCGCATCGGCATGTACCCCGCCGTCGAACCCGACGACGTCACCGCGCTGACCAGGTGCATCGACTTCGTGCTGGGCTGAGTCGTTCACTCGGCCTGATGGCGCAGCCGGCGCCGCAACATGTTTGACTCGGGTTCCGTGACCAGCGATCTGAATCTCACCCGCCAAGAATGTGACGCACGGGGCGACCAGCTGAAGGTGCGCACCTACCGCGTCGAACTCGACCTCTCCGAGGCTGCGACGGACGCGGAGACCTACCGCTCGCGTTCGACGGTGGTGTTCGACTCCACCGGCACCTCAACCTGGATCGACCTGGTCACCGACGTCATTGATTCGGTCACGGTCAACGGTCGTCAGGTGTACCTGGAGGACTACGACGGCGCGCGAATCCTCCTGCGCGACTTGGAGATCGGCGAGAACACAGTCGTCGTCGACGCCCTCTGCAAGTACAGTCGCACCGGTGAGGGGCTGCACCGGTTCACCGATCCCGAAGACGGCAACACCTACCTTTACACCCACTGCGAGCCGACCGATGCGCGCCGCATGTTCGCCTGCTTCGAGCAGCCCGACCTCAAGGGCGAGTTCACCTTCGTGGTGACCGCGCCGTCGCAGTGGCTGGTGCGTTCGAACCAGCCGGAGGTGTCGACCGAGCCCGCGGGCCAGTGCACGACCCACACATTCGCGCCGACTCCGCCGCTGTCGAGCTACATCGTGGCCCTCATCGCGGGGCCGTACGCCGTGGTCCAGGACACCTGGAGCGTCGAGCGCGCCGACGGCAGTTCGCAGACGATCGAACTCACCGCGATGTGCCGGCGGGGAATGCTGGAGCACCTGGAGTCCGACGAGATCTTCTACACCACCAAGGCCGGGCTCGACTTCTACGACCGCGCGTACGGATTCCCTTACCCCTGGGGCGGCTCTTCTTACGGGGCCCCTGTGAAGTATCGGAGCGAGGGACGAGCGGAGAACTTCGTGGGGTGTAAGTACGACCAAGTGTTCGTGCCGGAGTACAACATCGGCGCGATGGAGAACCCCGGCCTGGTGACCTTCACCGAGGACTATCTCTTCCGTGGCGGCGCCACCACCATGCAGCGCACCTCCCGTGCGGGAGTGATCCTGCACGAAATGGCGCACATGTGGTTCGGCGACCTGGTCACCCCGAAGTGGTGGGACGACCTGTGGCTGAAGGAATCGTTCGCCGACCTGATGGGCTACCAGGTCACTCAGGAGGCGACCCGGTTCGACCAGGCGTGGTTGCAGTTCGCCAGCGGACGCAAGCTCTGGGCGTACACCTACGACCAGTTGCCCAGCACCCACCCGGTCATCGCCCGAATCGACGATCTCGAGGCCGCGGCGCAGAACTTCGACGGCATCACCTACTCCAAGGGCGCCGCCGTCCTGCGCCAACTGCAGGCAATCATCGGGCCGGAGTCCTTCTTCGCCGGCGCACGTGACTACTTCGCCGCGCACGCGTTCGGTTCGGCGACCTTCAACGATCTGCTGACCGCCCTGCAACCGCACACCGAGCACGACCTGTGGCGCTGGGCGGACGCCTGGCTGCGCACCACGTCCCCGTCCGAACTCACCGCCGACACGTCGCGCGGTCACGGCGGCGCCGTGACCGAACTCGTCGTCCGGCAACGGTGCACCGACCGGATCACCGGCGACGACGTCGTCCGACCGCACCAACTGCAGGTCGCCGGGTACGCGCTGGGCGAGGCCGGGCTGGAGCGCACCTTCCTCGCCCCGGTCACGTTGACGGACGAATCGGTGGAGGTGCCCGAAGCCGTCGGCAACCGAGCCGACCTGGTACTGGTCAACGCCGGCGACCTGACCTACGGGATCGGCCGCCTCGACGAGCAGTCGCAGCGCGTTGCGAGCACGCACCTGTCGTCCATCACCGACGATCTCGACCGCGGCGCCGTCTGGACCGCGTTGTGGAACCTCACTCGTGACGCCCGCATCCCCGCGTCCCGCTTCGTCGACACCTTCTGCACGCAGGCACCCGCCGAGTCCAACGCAATGATCCTGCGCATCGTCGCCGGTCAGGTGCAGACCGCGGTCGGCCACTTCCTGCCGGCCGGCACCCGGGCGGCAGCGTGGGACGCGTTGGGCGGTGTGGCACGCGTGGCCCTCGCCGGCGCCGAACCCGAGTCGGATCTGCAGCGCACCTGGGCCGACCTGCTCGCGGAATTCGCGTCACAGACCGATACTCTCGCCGGCGACGCGGCCGCGCTCGCCGACGGAAAGGTGCCGGACGGTCTGACGCTGACCGACGAACTGCGCTGGAAACTCGCCGCGTCGCTCGTCCGGCAGGGCGCCTGGGACGAGGCCCAGGTGCAGCAATTGCTCGAGCAGGACAACACGCTGATCGGTCGCACCAGTTCGCTGACCGCCCTGGCCGCTGCGCCGCAGGCTCAGGACGAGACCTGGCGACGCCTGGTCGAGGACGAACTCACGAACGACGCGCAGCGAGCGCTGCTCAGCGGTTGGGGAATCAGTGATCCGGGGACGAAGTACGCGCAGCCGTACGTCGAGTTGCTCGACTCCGTGTGGGGAGACCGTGTGCAGTCGATGGCGCAGCGCTTGGTGATCGGCCTGTTCCCGGACGTGGACGCGGACGACGAGGGTCGCGCCGCACTGGGAGCGATCAGGAGTTGGTACGACGACAACCCGGGTTCACCCGCGGCGCTGCGCCGCATCGTCCTGGAGCAGATCGACCACGCCGAGCGCGCGCTGCGGGCTCAGCAGGTGACGCAGGACTGACGTCAGCCGGTGAGCGCGGCGATGCCCGCGACGATCAGCATCCCGAGCAGGACGCCGACCACCAGCAGCCGGCGGCTGTGCGGGGTCATCGCACCTGCTCGGGGTGGATCCCGGCGGCGGCCTGACGGGCCGAGACCACGTTCAGGTGCCAGGGGTGGCGCTCGAGAGTGACGGTGAGCCGGTCGGTGCGCATGACGTAGAGGATGGCAGCAACGGCGGCAAGGCCGACCGCCAGGCTGCCGACCAGGATGGTCCAGCGGGGTCCCCAGGCGTCCCCGATCCAGCCGATCATCGGTGCGCCCAGCGGTGTACCGCCGAGGAAGATCGCCATGTAGAGCGCCATCACACGTCCGCGCATCTGCGGTGAGACGGACAGCTGCACAGCGGCATTGGCGGTGGTGACGACTGTCAGCGCGCACAGCCCGGTCGGGATGAGCATCAGCCCGAAGAACCAGAACGTGGGTGCCAGACCGGCAGCCGCGGAGAAAACGGTGAAACCGATCAACGCGGTGAACAGCACCCGCAGCCGCGGCTTCGGACGTCTCGCCGACATGAGCGCCGCGGCCAACGACCCGATCGCCATGACCGAACTGAGCAGTCCGTACTCGCTCGCGCCGCGGCCGAAGATCGACGTCGACATCAACGCGATGGTGATCTGGAAGTTCATGCCGAAGGTGCCGAGCATGAAGACCACGAACAGCAGCAGCTTGATGTCGCTGCGTTGCCTGACGTAGGCGAGGCCCTCGCGCACTCCCCCGCGCCCCTTGCCGCGCGGCGGCCGGGTGAGTTCGGCGCCGTGCATCATCGCGAGCGCCCCGAGGACGGCAATGAAGCTGAAGGCATTGATCACCAGAGTGAAGCCGGTGCCGACCGCGGCGATCAACAGACCGGCGATCGCGGGACCGACGAGACGGGCCCCGTTGAACGAGGCACTGTTGAGTCCGACGGCATTGGAGAGTTTGTCCGGCGGGACCATCTCGGAGACGAACGCCTGACGCGTGGGGTTGTCCAGCGCGGTCGCGACTCCCTGCAGGCCGGCCAACACGTACACGTGCCACAACTGGGCGACATCGGTGAGCACGAGCACCGCGAGCAGCGCGGCGGTGATCGCCAGGGAGGTCTGCGACAGTGCCAACAGCTTGCGCTTGTCGAACCGGTCGGCGAACGAGCCGGCCAGCGGCGCGAGCAACACGACGGGTGCGAACTGCAGGCCGGTGACGATGCCGAGCGCGGTGGAGTCGTGATCGGTGAGTTCGGTGAGGACGAGCCAGTCCTGTGCGACGCGTCCCATCCAGGTGCCGACATTGGAGACGATCGCGCCGAGCGCGTAGACGCGGTAGTTGTAGATCGAGAGCGATGCGAAGGTGGGGCTCATCGAGCGACCACCCGCGCGAGGATCGCAGTGGCCTGCGCCAGCAGTTCGCACTCGTCGTCGCTGAGTTGGGCGATGCGTTCGTTCATCCAGACGTCGCGCGACCGCTTGGTCTGCAGCACCGACTCTCGCCCGGCATCGGTGATGTGCACCCACGTACGGCGCTTGTCGCCGCCATCGGCGACACGGACCACGTATCCGCCCTCGACAAGACCGTCGACCGTGCGGGTCATCGAGGGTCGGCTCACACATTCGGCTTCAGCCAGACCGCCGATCGGCAGCGGGGCGTCCATCAGTTTGCAGAGCACCGAGAACTGGTGCGGCGCAACGCTTTCGACGTTCTCGAAGCGGGTGCGTCGACTGATCTTCATGCAGGTCATGCGCAGTTCGTCGGACATCGCCCGACGTTCATCCGGGGTCATTCGGTGGGTTTCGCCTCCAGGCAAGGTAGTTAGCTCAGTTCAATAGTTTAGCTAATGATTTGCCGTACGTCGATCCCGTGGCGATCCCGTGGCGATCCGTGACGACAGTGCAATGTGGCCTGCCGGAATCGGCGTGGCAGGCAGGGCGTTCAACCCTCGACGGGCCTGACAGACTCGGGCCCCGGGCCAGGCAGGACGCACAGGCTTCACACAGGCTCGGGCCAGCAACTGCTCAAGAGCAGCCGGTTGACTGCACGAAGACGAACAACCGAACGAGCACCGAACGAGCAAGGAGCGACCATGTCGCACGACGAGCACCCTTCCGACGCAGGACGCAACGCACCCCGACCCGCGCAGCAGGACGACGACACCACCGGCCCGCTGCCTCGCGTGGACCGGCAGGATGTCCGCCCTTCCGCCGGTGACACCCGTTCCTTCCAGATGCCAGGTCAGCACCGTCCGTACGGCAACTCCCCGCACCAGCAGCCCGCACCCCAGGCGTCCGGCACCTTCGGCTCCCCCTGGGCAAACCCCGCCGGCGGTCCCGGCATGCCCGCGTACGGGCACCAGCAGGCATCGACCGCGACCGCACCGCGCCGTCGCCGCGGCGCTCCGTGGCTCGCGGTCCCGATCGCGGCCGTGCTGGCTGCCGGCCTGGCCAGCGGCACGACCTACGCGTTGACCGACGACGACATCGCCGGCACGTCCAGCACCACGACGAAGGTCGTGCAGGCCAACCCCGCCGACTACAAGGACGCGAGCGGAGTGAACTGGTCGTCAACCGCCACCAAGGTCACCGACAGCGTCGTGTCGATCACGGTCGAGGGCGGCGGTAGCGGCGGCGAGGGCTCGGGGGTCGTGCTCGACACGAAGGGCCACATCGTCACCAACAACCACGTCGTGTCCGCAGGCGGCGACAGCGACCCCAAGATCACCGTCACCTTCACCGACAACCTGACCTACGAGGCGAAGGTCGTCGGCAAGGACCCGAGCACCGACCTCGCCGTCATCAAGCTGAGCAAGCCGCCGTCGAACCTCAAGCCCATCTCTCTCGGTGACGACGCGACGCTCGCCGTCGGCCAGCCGGTCATGGCGATCGGCAACCCGCTCGGGCTGTCCAGCACGGTCACGACCGGAATCGTCAGCGCGCTCAACCGGCCCGTCACGGCAGGCGGCAGCGACGGTGAGAGCGAGAGCACCACCAACGCAATCCAGACCAGTGCCGCGATCAACCCGGGCAATTCCGGTGGCGCACTGGTGAATGCGAGCGGTCAGCTGATCGGCATCAACTCCTCGATCGCGACGCTCGGCAGTTCCTCGGCCGGTTCGCAGTCGGGCAACATCGGCATCGGCTTCGCGATCCCGGTCTCCGTCGTCGACTCCATCACCCAGCAGCTGATCAGCAAGGGCTCGGTCCAGCATGCCCAGCTCGGGGTGAAGGCCAGTACCGGCTCGGTGAAGGTCGGCGACGCGACCGAGAGTGCCGCGAAGATCGCCGAGGTGGTGTCCGGCTCCGCCGCGGACAAGGCGGGGATCAAGGTCGGCGACGCGATCATCGCCGCCGACGGACGTCCGATCGTCTCCTCGAACGCGCTCGTGGGCTACGTCCGCGCCAAGACCGTGGGTGACAAGGTCGAGCTGACGATCGTCCGCGACGGCGACCGTCAGAAGGTCACGGTCGCGCTCGGCAAGGCGTCGAACTGATCCGTTGGGGATAACTCGAACACGTTCGGGCGATTCGACGTACCGTCCTGCGCATCGTCCACCGGTCGGGTGGACCGAGCCAGGAGGAATCCCATGCACCCCAGCAAGTACGCGGTCGACAGCGACCTCGTGGCCCAGCACGGATTGGACGTCGGCACGATCGCCGGGCAGATCCAGACGGCGATGAACCTGATGGACCGCAAGCTGACGGCCCTTCAGGGCACGTGGACGGGTTCGGCGGCCACGCAGTACGCCGTGCTGCACGGCGAGTGGCAGCGCGCACAGATCAAGATGAAGGACTCGCTCGCCGACATCGGACGCACGCTCGGCACGGCCAGCAGGGCGTACTCCACGACCGAGTCCGACGTGAAGGCTGCGTTCATGCCGCGCTGACCCGCCGGCGTCCGCTTCGTCGGAGGCTGCCGTGCCCGGGAACGGCACGCCTGCGACACGCGCACGTGCCATCCGGAGCGTTTCCGGCTTTCCAGGTCGCGTCCGGCAGCGCCGGCGGCACCAGACGCGATATGTAACAGAAGGGGCGCAACCACGTTCGTGGTTACGCCCCTTCTTTCGTGCGTCGGTCAGACCTGGGTCAGAAGCCCATTCCGCCCATGTCGTCGCCACCCGGCATCGCCGGGGCAGCCTTCTCGGGCTTGTCGGCGATGACGGCCTCGGTGGTGAGGAACAGGGCCGCGATCGAGGCTGCGTTCTGCAGCGCCGAACGGGTCACCTTGGCCGGGTCGATGATGCCGGCCTTCACCATGTCGACGTACTCGCCGGTGGCCGCGTTGAGGCCCTCACCCGGGGTGAGGTTGCGGACCTTCTCGACCACGACGCCCGGCTCGAGGCCGGCGTTGAGGGCGATCTGCTTCAGCGGAGCCTCGGCCGCGACGCGAACGATGTTCGCACCGGTGGCCTCGTCACCCTCGAGCGACAGCGAACCGAAAGCGTCCTTGGACGCCTGGATCAGCGCCACGCCACCACCGGCGACGATGCCCTCCTCGACGGCAGCCTTCGCGTTGCGGACGGCGTCCTCGATGCGGTGCTTGCGCTCCTTGAGCTCGACCTCGGTCGCGGCACCCGCCTTGATGACGGCGACGCCACCGGCGAGCTTGGCCAGGCGTTCCTGCAACTTCTCGCGGTCGTAGTCGGAGTCGCTGTTTTCGATCTCGGCGCGGATCTGCTTGACGCGACCGGCGATCTGGTCGGCGTCGCCGGCACCCTCGACGATGGTCGTCTCGTCCTTGGTGACGACGACCTTGCGAGCGCGGCCGAGCAGGTCGAGTTCGGCGGTCTCGAGCTTGAGGCCGACCTCCTCGGAGATGACCTGGCCACCGGTGAGGATGGCGATGTCACCGAGCATGGCCTTGCGACGGTCACCGAAGCCCGGGGCCTTGACGGCAACGGACTTGAAGGTGCCGCGGATCTTGTTGACGACCAGGGTCGACAGTGCTTCGCCCTCGACGTCCTCGGCGATGATCATCAGCGGCTTGCCCGACTGCATGACCTTCTCCAGCAGCGGCAGGAGGTCCTTGATCGAGGAGATCTTGGAGTTGACGACGAGGATGTACGGGTCGTCGAGGACGGCCTCCATACGCTCGGTGTCGGTGACGAAGTAGCCGGAGATGTAACCCTTGTCGAAGCGCATGCCCTCGGTGAGCTCGAGCTCGAGGCCGAAGGTGTTGCTCTCCTCGACGGTGATGACGCCTTCCTTGCCGACCTTGTCCATGGCCTCGGCGATGAGCTCACCGATCTGGGGGTCCGCAGCGGAGATGGACGCGGTGGCAGCGATCTGCTCCTTGGTCTCGATCTCCTTGGCGTGCGACAGCAGCTGCTCGGACACAGCCGCGACAGCCGCTTCGATGCCGCGCTTGAGCGCCATCGGGTTCGCGCCGGCGGCGACGTTGCGCAGACCCTCGCGCACCATGGCCTGGGCCAGCACGGTGGCGGTGGTGGTGCCGTCACCCGCGACGTCGTCGGTCTTCTTGGCGACCTCCTTGACCAGCTCGGCGCCGATCTTCTCGTAGGGGTCCTCGAGCTCGATCTCCTTGGCGATGGACACACCGTCGTTGGTGATCGTGGGGGCGCCCCACTTCTTCTCCAGGACGACGTTGCGGCCCTTAGGGCCGAGGGTGACACGGACGGCGTCGGCGAGGGTGTTCATACCCCGCTCGAGTCCGCGACGGGCCTCCTCGTCGAAGGCAATTGTCTTGGCCATGTGGTGGTTCCTCCCACATATTGCGTATCGAGTTGGCGGCACGACGCCCGCGACGGACGAGCCGCACCGGCTGCGGACCTACGTCGTCCGCGCGATGTGACCCTCGCCGTACTGCCACTTGTTCTGTCACTCTCATGCCGAGAGTGCTAACGCCATTATTGGCACTCGCGCGGGGCGAGTGCAAACGGGACGCCAGGGAATTTTCGGCGGACTCCCGGACACGCGAACCGGACGGCTCAACCGGCGATCGTCAGGTCGAGAACCTCGGCGTTCGGCAGCGCTGCCAAGGCTTCGCCGGTGATCAACAGCTTCGACGTGCGCACTCCCCCGCCGATCACGCACTCCCCGCCCTCGGCGACCGCCCGGTCGATGAGGATCGGCCAGTCCACCGGCAGACCGACCGGCGTGATCCCGCCGGATTTCATGCCGGTCGCCGCTTCGGTGTGCTCCTGGTCGGCGAAGGTGATCTTGCGAGCGTCCAGGTGCTTGCGGACGGTCTTGTTCACGTCGGCGCGGTCGGTGCCGCGAACGATGACGGCGGCGTACGTGGTGTTCTCACCCCGGCGCGCTTGCACGACAACACAGTTCGCGGCCGCTTCGAGGGTCACGTCGTACGCCTGGCAGAACGCGGCGGTGTCGGAGAGCGAGTCGTCGACCGGCGCGACCAGCAGACCGGGCGCGTTCGCGTCCGCGACCGTCGGCGCCACGAGGCCGGGGTGCTCCTCCAGGGGCTGCCAGTCGAGGTTTCCGCGAGCGCTGGACATGGACCACTCCTTCGTCGGACGTACGGGTTGCGACAAGATGACAACACAACCACCGAAACGAACAGAAGAGGTCTCCATGAACCGTCTCGAGGGCAAGACCGCGATCGTCACCGGAGCCAGCCGAGGCATCGGCCTGGCCATAGCCGAGCGCCTGGTCGACGAAGGCGCGAAAGTCATCATCACCGCGCGTGGCGAGGACGCCCTCAAGGAAGCCGTCGCCGGACTCGGTGAGCGCGCGTCCTACGTCGCCGGCAAGGCGGACGACGCCGCGCACCGCGAAGAGGTCGTGCGCACCGCGATCGACAAGCACGGCAGCATCGACGTGCTGATCAACAACACCGGCATCAACCCGGTCTTCGGCAAGCTGCTCGACGTCGAGCCAGAGGTGTCGCGCAAGATCCTCGAGGTCAACGTCCTGTCCGCACTGGAGTGGGTCAAGCTGGTGCACAAGGCGTGGATGCAGGAGCACGGCGGCTCGATCGTCAATGTCGCGTCCGTCGCCGGCCTGCGACCCGCCCCGGGCATCGCGATGTACGGCGTCAGCAAGGCCGCCGTCATCCACCTCACCGAGGAACTCGCGATCGAGCTCGGCCCGGACATCCGGGTCAACGCTGTCGCACCGGCCGTCGTGAAGACGAAGTTCGCCGAGGCGCTCTACTCCGGACGCGAGGAGCAGGTGGCCAAGCCCTACCCGCTCAAGCGCCTTGGCGAGCCCGAGGACATCGGCAGCGTGGTTGCTTTCCTCGCCTCGGACGACTCCGGCTGGATGACCGGCCAGACCCTCACCGTCGACGGTGGCGTGCTGCTCAACGGCGGCGTCTGACTTCGACCCCACCCGAGAATCGGCGTGAGTTTCTGCCCTTCGCCACGTCCGGCGAAGGGCAGAAACTCACGCCGATTTGTGGGGGCTGGGCAGGCTCAGGGTGCGTCGAAACCGAACCGGCGCGCGTTGCGTTGCTTCATTCGGCTGGAACGCAGTCGGCGCAGGCGCTTGACCAACAGCGGGTCGGCCTTCATCGCCTCCGGGTTGTCGAGCAATGCGTTGAGCGCCTGGTAGTACGCGGTCGAGCCCATGCCGAGGCGGTCGCGGATCGCGTCCTCCTTGGAGCCCTGGGCGCGGAACCAGTCTCGCTCGAGCTCGAGGATCCGCCGGTCACGGTCGGTCAGCACTGCACCCTGGGGTGCACTCGTCTGCTCCGCCGCGCTCATCGGTGACCTTTCCTCGTGGACGTCTGGTGCTCAGCTCGCCCGCTGGGGCAAGCCGAGCCGTCGCCGATTCTAGGAGCCTAATGACACCGTTGTCATTTGTGGCGGTGAGCCTGTGACGGATGTGACGAATGAGTCGAAAAAGGGCCTCAGCGGGCCCCTCCGATGCCGAGTACAGCCGCGATTCCGAGGGCGGACCGCGGGTCGTACGGCGAACGCCACAGCCCGCCATGGGCCGCGCCGGCCGCCTCGGCGGCCCACACGTCGCCCTTGGCCGCGTAGCCACCGGTGCGCAGATCGTGGACGAGCATCGCCGCCATGAGGGTGTTGGCGGTGGACGGATCGAACACCTCGACGCCGAACCGGTGGGCGCCTGCGTACGCGGCAGCCAGGGCGCGGTTCTTGGTGACGCTCTTGGTGCGGGTGGGCGGCGCGATGTTCATCGAGACCAGCTGCCCGTCGGCCGCGGCGGCCGTCGCGCGCCAGCGGTGAATTCGCTTGGCCAGCAAGTAGTTCGGCCCTTGCTGCGGCACGATCGTGTCGCTGATCGCGGGGCCGTCGACGATCGGCGGGTACTGCCGCTGCAGCAACCGGCCTCCCGACAGCGCACGCAGCGGACGACGCACCGACTTCAGGAACGCCGAGTCGAGTCCTGAATTGGCTTGCGACACAGCATCGTCCGGCGCGACGAAGACGTCGGTGGGTGTGGCCAGGTAGGCGAGCGCGACGTCCGGACGTTGCGAAAGGTGCACGGCAAGGGCGTCCGTGGCGGCCGAGAGACGAAGGTTCACCCCACCGTCGGCGTACACGTAGTTGCCGAGCACCATCGGGCCTTCGACGCCCATCAGGTAGTCGCCGATGCGGCCGGTGTCGTGCAGCAGGTCGGCACCGGCATGCTGACTCGGGTCGGACGCATCCACCCCGGCCGGACCGACCGGTGCGGTGAGCGATCCCGCACCCGACCTGGCCAGGTCGAACAGCGGCGACCAGATGCCCGGGCGGGCAAGGTCGATCGCGACGACATGTCCTCCCCAGCGAAGCAGCGACCGCAACGGACCCATCTCGGCACCGGCGCCCAACACGACGAACGTGCGGTCACGGACGTCCAGCCACTCCGGATGGTCGAGCACCTGACCCACCGCGTCCCGCACCCCCGGTTCGATGACGCCGGATTCGACCCAGTCGTCCAACCGGCGACGCAGGTTGGCCCCCGAGAGCCGATCTCCCTTGTAGGGCAGGGTGAATTCGCGCTCCGGATCGCCGTCACCGCGCACCGTCACCGACTCCAGGGCAGGCTGCGGACTGGGAGTCGCGAAGGCCTCGGCCACGCGCCGGTCGTGCCCGCCGGTCACAGGAAGCCAGCACATCCGCTCGTGCACCGCCGACAGTCCGTCGCGGGCGATCGCCATCGCCGCCTGGTGGTCGCGCGCGCCCACCTCGACCAGGCGCCGGAAGTGTCGGGGATAGCCGCGGCGCCACCCGGTGTCGCGACGGACAGCGAGAGCTCCCGGCTCGTCCACGGAGGCGAGCGCGTCGGAGACGACCCCTCGACCGAAGGCCGACGAACTGCGCTCCTCCTGCCCCTGCGCCATCTTGGCGGTGTTGCTGACCGGGAAGACGACGCCTGTGCTGGTGTTCATGAGGGCGACTCAATCACGGACTCGCCAGTAGCCCAGCGGTTTCGTTCTTCGACACCAACCGCGTCACCTGCGAAAGAAGATGCGACTTAGGCCCCGGTCACGACGTCCGGGTCGACACCTCGTTCGGCACGATGCTCGAGATCACCGACCCCGACGGCCAACTGGTGCAGGTACACGCCGCCCGGTAGCAACACAATCCGCGCGGATACGCGGGGCAGTCAGGCCATGGTGTCGAGGATCGCGGTGATGTCGTCCTCACTGGTGAGGGGGTTGACGATCGCGAACCGGGCAAGGGTCTCGCCCTCGTGCGAGGTCGGCACCACGAACGCCTCCTCGCGCTCCAGCAGGTCGTCCGACCAGCGCTGGTAGTCGGCGGCCGACCAGCCGAGCCGGCGGAACACCACGACGGTGAGCGAACCCTCGCGCACGAGTTCGACGTACGGCCGCTTCTTGATCTCCTCGTTGGCGAACCGCGCCACCTCGAGAGTGCGCTCGATGGCCTCGGTGTAGGCGTCCGTGCCGTTGACCACGAGCGAGAACCAGAACGGCAGGCCGCGAGCGCGACGAGTGAGGCCGATGGAGAAGTCGGAGGGGTTCCAATCGGTGGAGCCGGTGAGCACGTCCAGGTAGGAGGCGTGTTGGGTGTGCGCGGCTCGTCCGAGCATGGGTTCGCGGTAGATCAGCGCACAGCAGTCGAACGGCGCGAAGAACCACTTGTGCGGGTCGACGATGAAGGAGTTGCAGCGTTCGATGCCGTCGTACTTCTCCCGGACGCTCGGCGCCGCCAACCCGGCGCCGCCGTAGGCACCGTCGACGTGCAGCCAGATGCCGTACTCATCGCACACGTCCGCGACGGAGTCGATGTCGTCGATGATGCCGAAGTTCGTCGTGCCAGCCGTGGCGACGACGGCGAAGAAGGTGTCAGGACCGTTCTCCTCCAACACTTCTCGCAACTTGTCGCCGGTCAGCTGCCAGTCGTCGACCGGCACCTTGACCAGTTCGGCGTCCATCACCTTGCACGCGGTCTCGATCGAGGAGTGTGAGCCGAAGGTGGCTGCAACACGGTACGGACGCTTGTCGGTGAGCGCGCGGGCGGTGTCCCGCGCCGCGACGAGGGCGGAGAGGTTGCCGATCGTGCCGCCCTGGACGAACTGACCGCCGGCGGTCGGGGGCAGGCCCACGAGATCGGCGATCCAGCGCAGCGCTTGGTTCTCGGCGTACACCGCACCCGAGCCCTCGAGCCACGAACCGGCGTAGAGCGCGGACGCACCGACGACGAGGTCGAACATGGCCGCCTCGCGCGTCGGCGCCGAAGGAATGAACGACAGATAGCGTGGGTGGTCGATCGACAGGCACTTCGGCGCGAGCTGCTCGGTGAAAAGTTCCAGCGCGGGCAGTCCGCCCATGCCCTCGCGGGTGATCGTCTGGCCCACGAGCTCCTGAAGCTCCTGAGGGGTCGCGACCCCGTCCAGCGGAACCGGGTTCAGCTTGAGTCGGTTGTCGGCGTACGCCGCGATGGCGTCGCTCAATTGCTGGGTCTTCTCGTCGAACTGGTGCACGAGCGAGCAGTCTAGGTGCGCGCGCTCGGAACGCCGAACGACCGCGGGATTGCGGGCGTCCGTTCAGTCGACCAGCCAGAACAACAGCTGGGGCGCGAGGTTCACGACGACCAGCGCGGGCACCCCGGCAACGAGCAGGATCAGGTGCAGCGGGTGGGCACGCAGACCACGGTCGACGGTGTCACCGCCGGAGCTGAAGATCTGCCACACCCATCGCAGGTACACCGCGACGCCGATCATCGCGTTGATCGCGGCGAGTACCAGCAGGACCCACTGCCGCTCGTCCGCGACGGGGTGCAGCACCGCGACCTTCGCCAGCACACCGCCGATCGCGGGAGGCAGACCGGCGAGAGTCAACAGACCGAGCGAGAGCAGGACGCCGGTCCACGGCTGTCGTCGTCCGAGTCCGCGCAGAGCATCGAACGCGGTGACTGCGCAGCGTCCCTGCTGGTGGGCGACCGCGGTGAGCGCGATGAAGATGCCGAGCGTGGCGACGGCGTAGATGACGACGTACGCGGCCGCGGCGTGCACCGCACGGCTGGACGAGGTGGCCAGCGGCAGCACGATCCAGCCGGCCTGGGAGACCGAGGACCACGCCAGGAAGCGCAGCGTGTCGTTCTCACGCAGCGCCATGACGTTGCCGAGCGTCATCGACAGCACCGCGATGACCGCCAGCGCGACCATGGCCGCTCCCCCGACCGCGGCGATCGGGCGGGCGACCACCAGCAACGCCCCCAGTGCAGCGATCTTGGACACCGTCGCAAGCAGCGCGGTCATCGGGACGGACGCACCCGCGTACCCCTCGGGAGTCCACACGTGAAAGGGCACGAGCGACAGCTTGAACCCGACACCGGCGACGATCAGCATCAGCGCGACGGCGAGCATCGGGCGGGTGTCGGGGTTGTCGATCGCGACCTGCACGGTGTCGGCGTCGAAGGTGGCCGAACCGGTGGCGGCGAACCACATCGCCACACCCATCGCCGTCACCGCGAAGGAGACCAGCGACGTCGTCAGCAGGTTGAGCGCGCCGTCCACCGCCGTGCGGCGGGCGCGGACGGCGACCAGCGCGATGGTGGGGACGGTCGCGAGTTCGAGCATCACCAGCCACGCGGGGAGGTCGCGGGCGGCGACGACGCCCGTGGCGCCCGCGGTCACGGACAGCAGGGCCGACACCTGAATCACACTGTGCGACTTCGCGATCCGGATCGGCGCCGCGAGCAACGTGACGACGAGTGCCGAGAGCAGCGCGGTCGCCTGCAGACCCGCAGAGACGTTGTCGACGACGTAGAAGCAGTTGCCCTCCGGTTGACACAACGAGGTGGCCGGATCGTCGAACACCCGCGTCAGCGAGGGGACGGTGCTCGCGGTGGCCGCGGCCAGGGCGAGGGCCGCCACGAGGAAGTGGACGGTGCGTCGGCGGGGCACGACTGCGTCGATCACCAGGACGAAGACGGCTGTGACCGCCGGGATGATCACCGGGAGCAGCGGCAGCCAGTGCACGTTGATGTTCATCGGATTGCTCCCGACTGATCGACGGCAGGGGCCATCAGATCGAGCAGCCCGGTCGGCCAGACACCGAGCATCGCGATCGCGAGGATCAATGTCGCGATCACCAGCCACTCCAGCGCGGACACGTCACGCCAGGGCGCGGGCTCGGGCACCACGCGTTCGCTGCGGTCGGACGAGCCGCCCCAGACGGTGCGCGCGACGCGCAGTGCGTACGCGGCGCCGAGCACGGCACCGATCGCGGCCACGGCGGCCAGCACCTTGAACAGCGTCCGATCGGATGCCGGTTGCCACGCAGCGAGGAGGGTGAGCAACTCGGACCAGAAGCCGGCCAGCGGCGGCAGACCGAGGGAGGCGGCGAGGCCGAAGAGCAGCGCGAAACCCAGGCGGGGGCTGACGTCGCGGACGGCCTCGCGAGGCACGTCCAGGCGGTCGTCGTGCCAGCGCTGCTTGAGTCCGCCGACCACTGCGAACAACAGCGCCGAGATGAGTCCGTGGCTGATGTTGCCGAAGAGAGCCGCCTTGAGACCGAGTTCGGTGCCGGTCGCGAGCGCCAGCATCACGACACCCATGTGGGCCACCGAGGAGTAGGCGATCAGGCGTTTGAGTGACGGTTCGACGAGGCAGACCAGACCGGCCCAGACGATGCCGATGACCGCCAGCACGCCGACGAGGGGTGCGAGCGTCTGCCAGCCTTCGCGCAACGGTGCGACGAGCAGCCGGACGACGCCGTAGGTGCCGAGCTTCAGCAGCACGGCGGCCAGCAGCATCGAGCCACCGGTGGGTGCCGCGGTGTGTGCGGCCGGAAGCCAGGAATGCAGCGGCCACAGCGGCACCTTCACCGCGAACCCAGCCAGCAGCATCGCGGCAATGGCGGTCTGCTGGGGCGCGCTGAGGGAGACGCCACGAGCGAGCTCGGTGAGGTCGGCGGTACCGGCGGCGAGGACGAGCGCCAGGATGCCGGCGAGCATCAGCGTCGATCCGAGCACCGTGTAGAGCACGAACATCAGTGCGGCACGGCGGGTGTTCTCGCGGTCCCGCTGGTCGCCGAAGACCGCGATCAGCACCCACATCGGCACGAGGACCATCTCGAAGGCGATGAAGAACAGGATCGCGTCGCGGGCCAGGAAGCCGAGCAGCGCGCCACCGACCACGATCAGCAGACAACCGAAATACGTTGCGTCCGAACCGGATCGGTCATCGACCCGGCGGTGCAGCACCGCGAGCAGACCGATCGCGGCGGTGAGGACGATCAGCGGAATGCTGATGCCGTCGACACCGAGGTGGAAGCGCAGGCCGAGCGAGGGCACCCATTGCCGGTCGAAGTCCGGCCGCTGGATCGACACCACGACGGCGAGGGCGGTGGTCGCAGCCGCGGCGAGCGCCGCGGCTGCGAAGGCAGAGGTCTCGCCGACGGCGCGTGGCCAGCGTCCGCCGCCCACGAGCGCGAATCCGGTGACGAGTGGCACCAGCACGAGAGCCAGCAGGATGATCACCACAGCGTCACCCCCAGCACTCCGGCCAGCACGACGCCGCAGGCGAGGGCGACCAGACCGACCGACGGGGCGCCGGTGTGCACGCGTCCGCTGCGGGTGGCGAGGGTGAGCGCACCGGTACCCAGGGCGCGAACCCCGCGCTCCAGCATCGCGTCCGCGCGGGCGACCACACCGGCGAGCATCTCGACCGGCCGGGCGACCAGCGCGAGGTAGAGCCGGTCGACGTCGGCGCCGCGGGAGGCGAACGTGCGCAGGTACAACGGCAGGCGGGACGCGGCGTCCCCGAAGGTGGTGCGTACCGACAGCGCCCGCACCAGCAAACCGGCGGCGGCGATCGCGAGCAGCCCTGCGGCCACGATCAGCCACTGCGGGTGCATGTAGTCGATGTCGAGCCAGGGGCTCAGGATGAGCGCGCCGCCGCCGATGCTGATCAACGCCAGCAGGCCCAGACCCATGCGGGTCGGCCACGGCGGACGCGGCAGGACGACTTCCGGTTCGGGCTCAGGCTCGGGTTCGCGGCGCAGCGGGCGACCGAACTCGTCCACCGGCTCACCCTCGACCAGCAGGTCCATCAGGCCGACTTCCTGCACCGAGTGCGAGTCGTCGAGCACGTCCATGACGAAGTGGCGCTGCAGCACCGTCTGGTGGGTCAGGACCAGCCAGGCACGCATCGCGTACGCGGCGGTGAGCGGGATGACCAGCACGAGCGCGACGGCGGCCACGTAGGAGGACTGCCGTCCGTCGGCAACGCCCTTGAAGACCTCGTCGACGATGAGGTCCTTGGACACGAAGCCGAACAGCGGCGGGATGCCGGCGAGCGCCAGCAGGCCGCTGCCGACGAGCCAACGGGTCTTGTGGTGGGTGGTGACTGCGCCGGACATGCGCTCGACGATCGTGCCGCCGACCAGCACCGCGAGCCAGCCGACCATCAGGAAGAGCAACGCCTTGAAGCCGGCGTGCGCGAGCAGGTGCAGCACGACGACGTCCGGCCTGACCGCGTCCGGAAGACCGGCGAGGCCGGTGAGCATGAGCCCCATCTGCGAGACGGTCGACCAGGCGAGCAGCTTCTTCAGGTCGTGCTGCAAGAAGGCCAGCAGCGCACCGACGACGGTCGTGATCCCGGCGAGGATCGCGAGTGCGAGCGTGGCCCTCGGGGCGACCAGGAAGAGCGGGTGCAGGACGCTGACCAGGTAGGTGCCGGCCGCGACCATCGTGGCCGCATGGATGAGGGCGGACGCAGGCGTCGGGCCTTCCATCGCGTCGGCCAGCCAGTCCTGGAAGGGCACCAGCGCGGACTTTCCGGCGACGCCGCACACGATGCACAGCAACGCCACCGTGAGCGAGCGCTGCGGGTGGGCGCTCCAGAACTCGATGATGCCCGGGATGGAGGTCGTCTTCGCCCAACTCGCGAGCGCGACGAGCCCGATGTAGAACGGCGCATCGGCCAGACGAGTCACCAGGAACGCCTTGTAGGACGCGCGACGGGCCTTCGCCCGCTCGGATTCGTGGCCGATGAGGACGTAGGAGCACCAGCCCATCAGCTCCCAGCCGATGAGGGTCAGCACCACGTCACCGCTGAGCACAACCAATTGCATGGCGGCGGTGAAGAGCGCGACGGTCGCAGCGAACGAGCGGTACCGCGGGTCGTTGTAGAGGTACCAACGCCCGAACATCTGCACGACCAGCGACACCAGCGCCACCGCGCAGGCCATGAGAATGCCGAGTCGGGTGACGTGCAGTTGGAGCGGCAGCGTGAGTTCGGCTGAACTGATCGGGACGCCGACGGTCGGCACGCTCGACCGCAGCCCACCGCGCATCGACTGCCAGACCAGCCAGGCCGGCGCCAGCAGACCGAGGAAACCGGTGATCCGGACGATCCACGCGGCGACCGCGTTCGGGCTGCGGAACAGCAGCACCAACAAGGCGCCGAGGGTGGGCAGCAGGATCGCCAGGTGACTGGGTTGGAGCATCAGGTCGAGCGCACCCGTGGTGGTGTCGAGTACGGGGTCCTCGCGAACTATCGCAGCGATGGACGAGTGGAGAACTTCGTGGGGTGTCTTCACTCGTCGTCACCTCGAGCAGCGGTGACATCGATGTTGCCGCGTGCGCGGTAGGCGAGCACGACGAGCCCGAGCGCCACGGCGATCTCGGCGGCGGCGATCGTGATGAGGAAGACGGTGAGCGTCTGACCGGCCAGGACGGTGTCGGAGAACTTCACCCCGGCGGTGATCAGCAGAAGACCCGCGGCACCGAGCATGAGCTCGACCCCGATCAGCACCAGCACGGCGTTGCGCCGGGCGAGCACGCCGTACAGACCGACGCCGAAGAGTGCCGCCGACAGCGCGAGCGGCAACCACAGGTGGATCACGCGTCCACCTCTTCGTCGTCGTACACCTCGTCGAGTTGTACGCGGGACAGCATGATTGCGGTGACCAGCGCGATCAGCAGCAACAACGACAAGAGTTCGAACGGCCACGACCAGGTGGCGAAGATCTGGGTGGCCAGTTGCTCGGTGGTGTTCGGTCGCAGGCTGACCTTGCCGGTGCCGAACCCGGTGATCAGCGCGGCACCGATGAGGGTCGCGGTGGCGGCACTGAGCACGAGCGCAGCGGCGCGTTGGACGCGTGGGGTGTCGTGCGCCTTCGAGCGACCGATGGGTGCGCGGGTCAGCATGAGTGCGAACAGGATCAGCACGACGACCGCGCCGACGTAGACCACCAACTGCACCAGTGCGACGAACTCGGCACCGAGCACGAGGTAGCAACCGGCGAGGGTGCCGAGGCTGACCACGAGCCACAAGGCCGAGTGCAGGATGTGCTTGGTCGTCACGGCGAGGACCGCACTGGCCAGGCAGAGCACTCCGACGATGGTGAAGAAGACGTCGTGTGTGGTCACGAATCCGCCTCTGGTCCATCGGTCTTCGTCAGGTCGGCACCGGGGTCGATCGCTGCCGGTGGCGGGACGGTGGCCATCCACTCCCCCAGCCGGTCCTTCTCGTGCAGCAGGTCGCGGATGTCGGTCTCGGCGTACTCGAACTCCGGGCTCCAGAACAGCGCGTCGAACGGGCACACCTCGATGCAGATGCCGCAGTACATGCACAGGCTGAAGTCGATAGCGAACCGGTCGAGCACGTTCTGTTGACGCGCGCGACCTCCCTCGGTGGCCGGCGGGATCGTCTCCTTGTGCGAGTCGATGTAGATGCACCAGTCGGGGCATTCGCGGGCGCAGAGCATGCACGAGGTGCAATTGTCGGCCTGCAGCGCGATCACTCCGCGCGAGCGGGGCGGCAGGGCCGGCTTCTCGTCCGGATAGTGCTGGGTGTCGGCCGGCCGCATGGCGGTCTTGGCGGTGGTGGCCATCCCGGAGATGAGTCCAGGGATGAAACCGGACTTCTTCTTCTCGGTCACAGTTTGTCTCCGATCAGAACGACACCGACCGCGGTGATCGCGACCTGGAACAGGGCGAGCGGCACGAGGCCGAGCCAGGCGAACCGCTGCAGCTGGTCCTCCCGCAGGCGCGGCCACGAGACACGGATCCAGATGATCAACACCGCGATCACGAAACCCTTGAGCAGCGTCCAGACCCAGGCGAGGACGCCGTCGAACGGTCCGGTCCAGCCGCCGAGGTAGAGCACCGCGAACAGCAGCGACATCACGACGATGCCGGCGTACTCGGCGAGCAGGAAGAGGGCGAACCGCAACCCGGTGTACTCGGTGTACGGACCGAGCACGAGTTCGGAGTCGGCGACCGGCATGTCGAACGGGGGACGCTGCAGCTCGGCCGTGGCGGCGATGAGGAAGACGATCGCTCCGGGCAGCTGCCACAGCAGCCACCAGGGGGTCCACGCGTGGGCGATCTCCACCAGGGACAGCGAGCCGGCGGCCATCGCGAAGGAGGCGCAGGCGAGCAGGAGCGGCAACTCGTAGGAGACCAGTTGGGCGGCCGAGCGCAGCCCGCCGAGCAGGGAGTACTTGTTGCCGGACGCCCACCCGGCCATCAGCGTGCCGACCGTGCCGATCGCACTGACCGCGAGCACCACGAGCAGGGATGCCGGAACGTTGGCGGCGATCGTGCCGGGCCCGAGCGGAATCACCGCGAGCGCCATCATGTAGCTGACCAGCCCGAGCGCAGGCGCGGTTCGGAACACTCCACGGTCGGCGGCGTACGGGGTGATGTCCTCCTTCTGGACGAACTTCACCCCGTCGGCGACCAGTTGGGCCCAGCCGTGAAAACCACCGGCGTACATCGGACCGACCCGGCCCTGCATGTGGCCCATCGTCTTGTGCTCGGTCTGACCGACGACCAGCGGCAGCACGAGGAACGCCGCCAGCACGGCGGCGCTGCGCAGCATCACCTCGATCGCGACGTCCATCAGCGGGGTCCCCAGCTCTCGTCCGGGACGCCGGGCGGTTGCAGCTTGCGACGCGGCGCGCGACCGGCTTTCGCGGCGTGGGCGGTCGCGCCCTCGCCGGGCTCCTTCGCGCCGGGCCACGGCTTGGAAACACGGCTGGCCAGCACGAACGACTTGCGCAGCGGGGTGCCCTCGAAACCTTCCGGCAGCAGCAGCGGACGCATCCCGCGTCCGGAGGCGTCGGTGAAGCCGGTGAAGTCGATGCCGAACATCTCGTGGGTCTCGCGCTCGTGCCAGGCCGCACCCGGCCATACCCAGGTCAGGCTCGACAGCGACGTGCCGTCGGGGACGCGGGTGCGCAGGAAGGCTTCACGCAGGGCGCCGGGGGTGATGTCGTACACGTGCAGCACGACGTCGAAGCCCGGCTCCTCGACGTCGTCGAGGTGGTCGACCGCGGTGAGGAAGTCGAAGAAGTCGAAGCCTTCGGCCCAGAGCTTGCCGGCTTGCTCCACCCATGTCGAGCGTTCGCAGATGGTGGTCAATTCGTCAGTCATCAGCGCCGCCCGTCGGCGGTTTGACGACCGGGCGCTGCAGCGCGCTCGCCGCGGTGCGGTTGTCGGCGTACCGGGCAGCCTTGGCACGCAACGCTTTCGTGCTCACCCGCTCACTCGCGATCTTCTCCTGCAACACCAGGATTCCCTGCAGGAGGGCTTCCGGTCGCGGCGGGCACCCGGGTACGTAGACGTCGACCGGAATCAGCTGGTCGACACCCTTGGTGACGCAGTACGAATCCCAGTACGGGCCACCGGAGTTGGAGCATGCACCGAACGAGATGACGTACTTGGGTTCCGGCATCTGGTCGTACAGCCGGCGGATCGCGGGCGCCATCTTGTCGGTGACGGTGCCGCTGACCACCATGAGGTCGGCCTGCCTCGGTCCGGGTGCGAACGGGATGACACCGAACCGGATGAAGTCGTGCCGTGACATGGACGCAGCGATGAATTCGATGGCGCAGCAGGCCAATCCGAAGTTGAAGACCCAGAGCGAGTAGCGGCGTCCCCAGTTGAGGACGATGCGCATCGGCTTGGGCGCGGCCGACTGCATGGGTCCGACCGTGGGCATGGGCAGGTCAGTCGACATCGCTCACCCAACTGAGCACGCCGCGGCGGGCCGCGTGCGCGAGCCCGACCAGCAGGACGCTGATGAAGATGCCCATCTCGACCAGGCTGGTCATTCCCAGGCGGCTGTCGCGCAGCACGAGAGCCCAAGGGAACAGATAGACGGTGTCGATCGCGAACACCAGGTAGAGGAAGGCGTACGCCAAGTAGCGGACCTTGGTCTGCGCCCAGCCCGTGCCGACCGGGTCGACGCCCGATTCATAGGTCGCCAGCTTCGCGGGGTTCGGATCGACCGGCGCAAGCAGACGGCGCGCGATCATCGCGGCCACGAACAGCAGGATTCCGGCGACACCGACCCCACCGAGCACGAGGTAGCCACTGAGTCCGGAACGCACCCGAGCAGACTAACCAAGTTGCCCGAAATCCCCATGAACGCCACGGATGACGGACAATCGCGCACCGGCGCGTTCTCCTTGGATCACGCTCGAGACCACCCGAACGCTGGTCGAGCAGGCGCGAAGCGACAGCGGACCCCCGTCCTGAGCCGACGCGAGGGACGAGCGTCGAAGGGATCGAGACCACCCGAACGCTGCTCGTGGTGACGCCGCCGAGCCTGATCAGGCTGCCGAGGCGTTCTTGTGGTGGTGCCAGGTGACGGCGTTGTCGGTGACGGTGGCGGTGAGGTGGTCGCGGTGGACGATGCGGTGGTGGGTGGTGCACAGCAGGGCGGAGTTGTTGAGGGAGGTTTCGCCGCCTGCCCACCAGGCCACGACGTGGTGGACTTCGCACATGACGGGTGGTCGGGTGCATCCGTCGTAGGTGCAGTGTTTGTCGCGTTGGATCACGGTTCTTCGGAGTTCTTTGTCGACCAACCGGACTTTGCGTCCGACATCCAGGGGCTGACTCTTGGAGCCGAGGACCATCGGGATGATCTCCGCATCGCAGGCGAGTTGTCGGATCGTGTCGGGGGTGACACCTACCCCGGTGTCGGTGACCCCGAGTCCGGCGAGGGCTTTGGCGAGCACCTCGTAGTCGATGGTCACGACCAGCCGGGCCGAACCGAACGTCTTGATGCTGCCGTCGCCGTCGATCCCTTGGGCGCCCATGGCGATCAGCGTGAGTAGCGCGTCCGCGCGTCGTTTACCCGGGGACCGAGTGTCCGGTTCACCCGTCTTCGCAGCACCCTCGTTGTGGCGGTGGTTCGGCTCGTCACAGCAATCGGTGACCGGCGCCGGGGCGGACAACGCACCGATGGCGTGCTTCACGATTTCTGCGTGGTCGGGTGACAGGTCCGCGATCAACCGGACCATGCCCTCGGGCAGGTTCATCCAGGTCAATGATTCGTGTGGCCGGACGGCGTCTTCCGTGTCGTCCAGGACTTCATCACCGAATGCCGCCATGATTCGTTTGGTCAGTTCGTGGACTGCTTTGGCGCCGGACCCGGGTTCCAGGCCGAGGAACCAGGAGAACACCTCACCCCGGTCCGCCGTGGGCAGCACCGATTTGACCTTGTCGATGTTGTCGAGCGCGGTCTTGGCGATGGTGGTGTTCACGCTTGCGGTGCACACCGCGTCCGCCAACACCTGATTCAACGGCGACCGGCACGCATCGGCGAGTTTGCTGATCCGGGCCGCGTGCGCCGGCTCGATCCCCGACCGCAACACGGTCGAGACGACCGCTTCCCCGGCGACGCCGGCCGGGTCACTGGTGGGTTCGCTGCTCGCCGAGGCCACGGGCACCAGAGGGCCTGCCACCGACAGGGTCTGCGCGCCCAACAACCCGTGTACGGGTTCACCGGTCGACAAGCGTTGCACCCACTGGGACGTGTCCGCGGCGGTGGACCGGTCGATCACACCCCGACCGATCGCGTCCGCCGTCAAGGCGACCAGCGAGGCCTCGGCCTGCTGCATCATCACCACCAACGACTGCGCGGTCGCTGTGAGTTCGACATCGGTGAGGTTCGAGGAAACCGACGCCAACCGTTCCACGGAGGCGAGCACGTCCGACACCGCCGAGGCGCATTCGGCTGCTTCGCCGGGGTATGAGGTGGTCTCGAGCATGTCCTTATCGTACAGGTGTTCGAACCCGCACGGAAGGCCTTCCATACCCCAATTTCGTTCGCTGACAACGAAATTCGCTACCCGCTGGTATCCACAGCCCCCGTCCGAGCACGCAGTTGTCCACAGCGCGACTCATGCCGTTGACAAACGCGCCTGACCACGCACGCCACCTCTCGGCCGAGTCTTTCCACCGCCGGAATAACCACGAAACATCCCTGACACATCCGCTTGCCAGAGTCACCCGTCATGCACCTGATGCCCTCCGACACCGAGAAGCTGCTGCTGGCCGTGGCCGGCATGGTGGCCCGCGACCGGCTCGCGCGCGGGGTGAAGCTCAACCACCCCGAGTCCGTAGCACTGCTGTCGACCTGGGTGATCGAACACGCTCGTGACGGAGCGTCGGTGACGCAATTGATGGAGGAAGGACGCGAGGTGCTCACGGCCGACCAGGTGATGAACGGCGTCGCCGAGATGATTCACGACGTCCAGGTCGAGGCGACTTTCCCGGACGGACGCAAGCTGGTCACCTTGCACCATCCCGTGCAAGGCGGGCCGGCCGAAGCGCCCGGCGCAACCAGACCGGCGCAGACCGAGCGAGAAATCAATCCGCGTCCGGCCGACGAGCGCATCTCGCTCACCCTCTCGAACACCGGTGACCGTCCGATCCAAGTCGGCTCGCACTTCCACCTGCCCGACACCAATCCGGCACTCGAGTTCGATCGCGCTGCGGCGCAGGGGTTCCGGCTCGATGTGCCGAGCGGCACGTCCGTCCGATTCGAACCGGGCGTTTCCCGCGAGGTGAGCGCCGTCAGCCTGCGCGGCGAACGCGTGGTGGCCGGCCTGCAGGTGAAGGAGAACCCACGATGACGCGCATCAGCGCCGGCAAGTACGTCGACCTCTACGGACCGACCACCGGCGATCAGGTGCGGCTCGGCGACACCGACCTGTGGATCGAGATCGAACGCGACCTCACCGCCGAACGACCCGACGGCTCGATCAGCTACGGCGACGAAGCGGTCTTCGGGGGTGGCAAGTCGATCCGGGAATCGATGGCGCAGGGGTCGACCACCAGCGCCGACGGCGCGCCCGACACCGTCATCACCGGCGTCACCGTGCTCGACCACGCCGGCATCGTCCGCGCGGACGTCGGCATCAAGGACGGACGGATCGTCGCTCTCGGACGGGCCGGCAACCCGGACGTGACGGACGGCGTCCACCCGGCGCTGCGCATCGGCCCCTCGACCGACATCATCAGCGGCGAACACAAGATCTTGACCGCCGGCGGCATCGACCTGCACGTGCACTTCTTGTCGACCAGCCAGGTGCACGAGGCCCTCGCCGCGGGACTCACCACGCTGGGCGGCGGCGGCACCGGGCCGTCGGAGGGTTCCAAGGCCACCACGGTCACACCCGGACCCTGGCACCTGCGCAATGTGCTGCAGGGCCTGGACCACCTGCCCATCAACGTGCTGCTCATGGGTAAGGGAAATACCGTGAGCCACAACGGTTTACGCGAACAGGCCGAGGCCGGAGCTGCTGCCTACAAGGTGCACGAGGACTGGGGTTCGACCCCCGCCGCGATCGACGCCGCCCTGCGAGCAGCCGACGAGTTCGGTCTGCAGGTCGCACTCCACAGCGACTCGTTGAACGAAGCCGGGTACGTCGACTCGACGCTGCGCGCGATCGGCGGACGCACCATCCACGCCTTCCACACCGAGGGCGCCGGCGGCGGTCACGCGCCCGACATCATGTCGATCGCCTCACACCCGAATGTCCTTCCGGGATCGACGAATCCGACGCTTCCGCACACCGTCAACACCGTCGCCGAGCACCTCGACATGCTGATGGTCTGCCATCACCTCAACCCGTCCGTACCGGAGGACCTGGCGTTCGCCGAGTCGCGGATCCGGGCCACGACGATCGCCGCCGAGGACCTGCTGCACGACCTCGGCGCCCTGTCGATGACCTCCTCGGACGCCCAGGCGATGGGACGCATCGGCGAGGTGATCACCCGCACCTGGCAGGTCGCGCACGTGATGAAGCACCGCGTCGGATCCCTCGGCGGCGCGGCAGACAATCTGCGAGCGCGCAGGTACGTGGCGAAGTACACGATCAACCCGGCGATCGCGCACGGCATCGACCACCTTGTCGGCTCGGTCGAGGCCGGCAAGCTCGCCGACCTCGTGCTGTGGGACCCGGCTTTCTTCGGCATCCGCCCTGCTGTGGTCGTCAAGAGCGGCGCCATCGTGCGCGCCGCACTCGGCGACCCGAACGCGTCCATCCCGACCCCGCAGCCCGTTCTCATGCGGCCCGCACTGACCGCCGAGGCCGCCCACGGCATCACGTTCGTGGGCCCCCTGGCCACGGACATCGGTCATCGCTACGGGCTTCGCCACGAGATCCAGCCCGTACGCAACACCCGCGAGGTGACCAAGGCCGACATGGTGCTCAACGACGCCTGTCCACGCATCGACATCGATCCGGAGACCTTCACGATCGCGATCGACGGCGCGGTTGTGCAGCCGTCACCGGCTACCGAACTCCCACTCGCACAGCGTTATTCACTCTTCTGATGTCCAGTCATGCACTGCTGCTCGCCGATGCGCGTCTGCCCACCGGCGGCCATACCCAATCCGGCGCCCTCGAGCCGGCCCTTCTGGCAGGAATGCCCGAGGCCGAGATCGAACAATTCCTCGTCACTCGCCTGCGCACCAGCATTCGGGTGGACGCGGCGACGGCGGTGGTGACCCGCACCGACCCTGAACGTGTCGAGGACGTCATCAGCGCCTGGAACGCTCGCACGCCCAGCCACGTGGTGCGCGAGGCGTCCTGCCAGGCTGCCCGCGGCTACCTTCGGCTCGGCGTACGCGGCGGGCTGGACGCTCGCTGGAATCGCCGCACGGACGTCCCTCGTCCGGTCGCCGTCGGTCTGCTCGCCGCACATTGGAGACTGGACGCCGAGGAGACCGCCCGCGTCGTGTGCCATGACGAGGTGCAGGCGGTTGCGTCCGCCGCCCTGAAACTCGCGCCACTCGACCCGATCGACACCGTCGGCTGGTCGCTCGGCGTTGCCGACGAGATCGACGAAGTGGTCGACGCGGTACGCGAACTGACCTCGCCCGACCACATCCCGGCTGCAACCGCCCCGCTGTTGGAGCTGTGGCAGCACGCCCATCCCACTCACACCAGGAGACTCTTCCGTGCCTGACATCATGCTCGAAAACCCCACTCGCGCAATGCGACTCGGCGTCGCCGGACCGGTCGGCACCGGCAAGTCGTCACTCATCGGACTGCTCTGCCGCGAACTCGGCACCCAGCTCGACCTCGGTGTGATCACCAACGACATCTACACCGACGAGGACGCCCGGATGCTCCGAAGCGCAGGAGTCCTGGACGCCGACCGGATCCGTGCCGTGGAGACGGGGGCGTGCCCGCACACCGCGATCCGGGACGACATCACGGCCAATGCGACCGCCGTCGAGGATCTCGAATCCGATTACCCCGGAATGGAACTCGTGTTGATCGAGTCCGGCGGCGACAACCTCACCGCAACCTTCAGCCCGGCCCTCGTCGATGCGCAGATCTTCGTGCTCGACGTCGCGGGAGGCGGCGACGTCGTCCGCAAGGGCGGCCCTGGCATCGCCCGTGCCGACATGTTGATCGTCAACAAGACCGATCTCGCGCCGTTCGTCGGCGTCGATGCGCAACTGATGCGGCACGAGGGCGAGGTAGCCCGCGACGGCCGACCGGTGATCGCCCTGTCGCGCAACGATCCGGCGTCCGTGCAGTCCCTCACCGACTGGGTACTCACCACCCTCGCCGCCTACCGGGCGGGCGACCACCAGGCGATCGACCCGGGTCCGATGGCTCCGCATTCGCACGCCGACGGCACCACCCACGAACACGCGGGCGCCGGTGCCCACAGTCACTGAACCGCGCACCACCCGCATCGAGGTACACCCCGCAGGAGACACCGTCCGGACGAGGATGCGCACCGGTGTCCTGTCGCCGCGCATCACCCACCAGCAAGGTCACCGGCTGAGCATCACCCTGGTCGCGACCGAGGCCCTACTTCTCGGCGGTGACCACGTCGTGCTCGAGGTCGTGGTGGGTGAGGGTGTACGACTCGACCTCACCGACGTCGCCGCCACCGTGGCGTACGACGGCCAGGGACACAGCGCTCGTTGGACGACGCGCCTCACCGTCGCATCCGGCGCGAGCCTGCACTGGTGGGGCGAGCCGCTCGTGGTGTGCGACGGTGCAATCGTGCACCGCTCATTGCATGCAGCCGTGGCCGAAGGAGGCGAACTACTCATGCGCGACGCCGTCCGTCTGGGCAGGCACGGTGAGCACGGCGGCGAACTGCACTGCGAGACCCTCATCGAGCACGCCGCCCGGCCTGCCGTTGTGGAACACCTCGTTCTCGACGATTCCCATCGCGACCTGCCCGGGTATCTGGGCGAGCACCGCACGATCGACACGGTCACGATCGTCGGCCGACGCCCATCCCCGGCGACCGACATCTTCGAACTCGCTTCCCCCGGAGCGATCCATCGCACATACGAATCGCCTCGGCAACGAGGCATTTTCTCGCGCTGGCAGTGACCAGTCGACGTCCGGCGCCTTGGTGTCGGCACTCGGACTGCCGGCCACCAGATCGCCGAGATCACCAGCGAGACGATCACCGCCGATCGCACACCCGAGATCGTGCTGTCGAGTTCACGGGACTAGAGCGCGAGCGGCTGCTTGCCCGCGTCCTGGACGTACGTGTCCCACCAACCCACACGTTGACCCTGTGCGCGCACTCACCCTCGACGTATGTATAACGTGACGTTAAGAATTCCATAACGCGGACGGATTCCGGTGTTTCTCGGACACAGGCGTACCGTTGTGGGAGTTAGCACGTCCTAACTCGCGAACCAACCTCCGCGAACGCGAACCTCGAAGAAGACGGGTCCAGTGAGCAGCAAGCAGTCCCAAGCACTCGACCGTGTGGTCATTCGTTTCGCCGGCGACTCCGGCGACGGCATGCAGTTGACCGGTGACCGATTCACCGCCGAGACGGCCTCGCTCGGCAACGACCTGTCGACGTTGCCCAACTTCCCCGCCGAGATCCGCGCGCCCCAGGGCACGCTGCCGGGTGTCTCCAGCTTCCAGCTGCACTTCGCCGACCACGACGTGCTCACCCCGGGTGACGCACCCGACGTGCTCGTGGCGATGAATCCCGCTGCACTCAAAGCGAATCTGGGTGATCTGCCACGCGGCGCGACGGTCATCGTCAACACCGACGAGTTCACCAAGCGCAACCTGGCCAAGGTCGGTTACACCACCAGCCCGTTGGACGATGAATCCCTCGCCTCGTGGCAGGTGCACCCTGTCCCGCTGACCTCGATCACCGTCGAGGCGCTGCAGGAGTTCGAGAGCCTGAGCCGCAAGGACAAGGAACGCGCGAAGAACATGTTCGCGCTCGGCCTGCTGTCGTGGATGTACTCGCGTCCGCTGGAGGGCACCGAGAAGTTCCTGTCCACCAAGTTCGCCAAGTTGCCCGACATCCTCGCCGCCAACATCAAGGCACTGCACGCCGGTCACGCGTACGGCGAGACGACCGAGGCGTTCGGAGTCCAGTACGAGATCGCGCCGGCCCCGATGCCGCAGGGCACCTACCGCAACATCACCGGAAACGTAGCTCTCGCCTACGGATTGGTGGCTGCGTCGCACCGTGCGGGCATCCCGCTGACACTCGGCAGCTACCCGATCACGCCGGCGTCCGATCTGCTGCACACTCTGTCGGGGCTCAAGCGCTTCAACGTCATGACGCTGCAGGCCGAGGACGAGATCGCCGCTGTCGGTGCCGCACTCGGCGCGTCGTTCGGTGGGTCGCTCGGTGTCACCACGACCAGCGGACCCGGCCTCGCGCTCAAGGCCGAGACCATCGGCCTCGCGGTCTCCCTCGAACTGCCCCTGGTGATCGTCGACGTGCAGCGCGGTGGCCCGTCCACCGGCCTGCCGACCAAGACCGAACAATCAGACCTGCTGCAGGCGATGTTCGGCCGCAACGGCGAGTCCCCCGTGGCCGTCATCGCGCCGTGCACCCCGATCGACTGCTTCGACGCCGCGCTGGACGCCGTTCGCATGGCCACGAAGTACCGCACCCCGGTCATCGTGCTGTCCGATGGTTACCTGGCGAATGGTTCCGAGCCGTGGCTGGTGCCATCCGTGGACGAACTGCCCGATCTGACAGTCGAATTCACCACCGAGCCCAACGACGTGGACGCCGACGGCAAACCGGTCTTCCACGGCTACAAGCGCGATCCGGAGACGCTCGCTCGGCCGTGGGCCGTGCCCGGCACCCCCGGTCTCGAGCACCGCGTCGGCGGTATCGAGAAGGCCGACATCACCGGCAACATCAGCTACGACCCGGCCAACCACGACCACATGGTGCGCACCCGCGCCGCCAAGATCGCCGGCATCGAGGTGCCCGACATCGAGGTCGACGACCCGAGCGGCAAAGCCAAGGTGCTGGTGCTCGGCTGGGGTTCGACCTACGGACCGATCCAGGCCGCGGCACGGCTGGTGCGTGCCGGCGGCGCCGAACTGGCCACCGCACACGTCCGCCACCTCAACCCGTTCCCGGCGAACCTCGAAGCCGTGCTCAAGGCATACGACCGGGTGATCGTGCCGGAGATGAACCTCGGCCAGCTCGCGATGCTGCTGCGCAGCAAGTACCTCGTCGACATCAAGTCGCACACCGCCGTCCGCGGATTGCCTTTCACCGCAACCGAACTCGCCACCGTCATCACCGAACACCTCGAGGAGGTCTCGCAGTGAGCATCGACCTGGGCATGCCCGCCACCATCGGCGGCGGCACCGCCGGCGTCCCGACCACCGACGCGAAGCAGACCAAGAAGGACTTCACCTCCGATCAGGAAGTGCGCTGGTGCCCTGGCTGCGGCGATTACGCGATCCTCGCCGCCGTCCAGGGCTTCCTTCCCGAACTCGGCCTCAAGCGCGAGAACATCGTGTTCGTCTCCGGCATCGGTTGCTCCAGCCGTTTCCCGTACTACCTCGACACCTACGGCATGCACTCGATCCACGGTCGCGCCCCGGCCATCGCGACCGGGCTCGCCACCTCGCGCGGTGACCTGTCGGTGTGGGTCGTGACCGGTGACGGCGACGCGCTGTCGATCGGTGGCAACCACCTGATCCACGCGCTGCGCCGCAACGTGAACATGACGATCCTGTTGTTCAACAACAAGATCTACGGCCTCACCAAGGGTCAGTACTCCCCCACCTCGGACGTCGGTGCCGTGACGAAGTCGTCGCCCGCCGGTTCGGTGGACCGGCCGTTCAACCCGGTCTCGCTGGCGCTCGGAGCCGAGGGCACGTTCGTCGCCCGCACCATGGACTCCGACCGCAAGCACCTCACCGAGACGCTGAAAGCAGCTGCGGCACACCGCGGTACGTCGCTGGTGGAGATCTACCAGAACTGCCCGATCTTCAACGACGGAGCCTTCGAACTGCTGAAGGACCGTGACGAGGCGACCGCGCGCCTGCTGCACCTCGTGCCCGGCGAACCCGTCCGTGCCGGCACCGGCGACGACGTGCGCGTGGTCGTCAGCGCCGAGAACGGTTCTCTCGCCGTCGTTCCCGAGGCGGACGCCGATCCGAATCGCATCGCGCACCACGACCCCACCGACCTCGGACTGGCGTTCGCGCTGTCCCGCCTGGACGACCCGTCGTTCGCACATGTACCGATGGGCATCTTCCGCCAGGTCGAGGTGCCGACGTACGACGACGGTGTACGCGCCCAGATCGACCAGGCCACCGGCGGCGAACAGGTGGCCGACGCCGACCTGCAGCAACTGCTGTCCGGTGCCGACACCTGGGACGTCAACGCCCGCTGAGTCTGTTCTGTCGGTCTGTGCCCAGGCGGATTCCGTATCGCCTTCGGGCGGCCGGCTTTTCGAGGCGTCCAGGTTTCAGGCGGGCCTCGAAGGACCCGGGCTTGCGGGCTCGTTGCGTCCTCAGGTCGTCAACGATGCGCACCTCATGGACAGGTGCGCAGGTTGCGTCCACATGCTCACGCCGTGTCCGGAATGCGCACGTTATGACGTGCGCATCCGGACGCAGCCTGGGCGCTTGCACGTGCCCTGCGCAAACTCTCGGGACGTTCAACCAGGGGCCGCGGCGCGTTCAGCGGCCCTCGAACATCGGCGTCTCGCGCGCGAGCGAGGCCTCGATACCCGCGGCCGCATCGGCGGTCTGCATGAGTCGCGCCTGCTCGTCCACCTCGCGCTGCAAGGCGGCGTCGAGGCCGGCGAGCAGTTCCGCACGCAGCGTCGAACGGATCGAGCGAACCGCCAGCGGTGCGGACGCCGCGATCTCACGGGCGAGCGCGAATGCCTCCTCCCGCTCATGTCCGTCGTCGGCGAGCCGGTCGATCAACCCGATCCGAAGCGCCTGCGTGCCGCGCACCGAGTGACCTGCGTAGAGCATGTACGCGGCGTGCTGCGGGCCGACGATGCGTGGGACAGTCAGCGATGTCGCGAAGCCCTGGTGGATGCCGAGACGGGCGAAGTTGGCCTGGAAGCGGGTCTGCGCCGACGCCACCCGGAAATCCGCTGCGCAGGCCAGCCCGAGTCCACCGCCGACCGCGGCACCTTGCACCGCCGCCACCACCGGAATCTCGAGCGCGAAGATTCGTTTGCCCGCTTCGTACAACGCCGAGATCGCGCCGTACGGGTCGGCCCGGATCTGTCCGGCGGCGAAGTCGGCGCCGGCGCAGAAGTGCTTGCCCGCCGACGCCAGCACGATGGCCCGTACACCCGCGTCCTGAGCGTGCTCCCCCGCGTCTGCGATCGAGTCGAGTAATTCGCGATCGAAATGGTTGGCCGGCGGACGCTTCCACTCGATCAACGCGACGTGGTCGTCGATGGTGAGGTTCACACTCATGACACCCATCCTTCCGGTCGCGGATCAGCGGCTGAAACCGGTTCGATGACAGCCGATCGATGCCCTACCGTTCACTGGTGAGGCGCGAACGGGACGAGGTCAGCAAGGGCACGGTCTACGGGTTCGCGGCTTACCTGCTCTGGGGCGCGTTTCCGCTCTACTTTCACCAGCTGCTGCCGGCGGGCGCCTGGGAGATCCTGGTCCATCGCATCCTATGGACGCTCGTCGTCTGCGCGATCGGCGTCGTGGTGTTGCGACGAACCGCGTTCATCCGCAAGCTGATTCGCGACAAGCGGCGAATGGCACTGGTGACGATCGCCAGCCTGCTCATCGCGACCAACTGGCTGGTCTACGTCTACGCGGTCAACACCGGACGCACCAGCCAAGCGTCCCTCGGCTACTTCCTCAACCCGTTGGTGACGATCGCACTCGGCGTGGTCGTGTTGCGCGAGAAGCTGCGCCCGTTGCAGTGGATCGCCGTGGCGATCGGCGCGGTGGCCTGCCTGTACCTCACCGTCGAGGGCGGCACGTTCCCGTGGATCTCACTGGTGCTCGCGTGCAGCTTCGCCTCCTACGGTCTGGCGAAGAAGCGCATCGGCGGATCACTGTCGGCGTTCGAGAGCCTGGCGGCCGAGACGGTCATCCTGTCCCCGATCGCGCTGGTCGCACTCTTCCTGCTCGCCGGGCGGGGCGACACCACGTTCGGCTCCGAGGGCGCCGGTCACACGCTGTGGCTCGCGTCGTCCGGGATCGTGACCGCCATCCCGTTGCTGCTGTTCGCTGCCGCCGCGTCACGCGTCCCGCTGGTCACCATCGGGCTACTGCAGTTCGTCACGCCGGTGCTGCAACTGCTCTGTGCGGTGCTGTTCCTCGGCGAACACCTGTCAACCGCACGCTGGATCGGCTTCGCGATCGTCTGGCTGGCCCTCGCCGTCCTCAGCGCCGACTCGCTCGCCAACGCCGGCCGCTCCCGACGGTCGGCGAGGTCGGCGCGAAACGCAGCCGTCTGAGAGACCTGCACGTCCGAAGCGGTTCGATGTTC
This sequence comes from Yimella sp. RIT 621, assembly GCF_004146205.1. Lineage (NCBI taxonomy): Bacteria > Bacillati > Actinomycetota > Actinomycetes > Micrococcales > Dermacoccaceae > Yimella > Yimella sp. RIT 621. The sequence continues at coordinate 118,187 of NZ_SEIP01000006.1, read as the reverse complement.
CAGTCGCTTCGTTCGCTGCAGAGGTTTCGGCGCGTCCGCCTTCGTCGCTCAGGCGTACGGCTCAACCAGCAGAGATGATCAGGGGCCGAGGACGCGGTCGAGGTAGGGGTTGGTGAACACCCGCTGCGGGTCGAGTCGGTCACGCACGGCCACGAAGTCGTCGAACTTCGGGTACACCTTGCGCAGATCGTCGGCGCCGAGCTCGTGCATCTTGCCCCAGTGCGGGCGCGCCTCGTAGTCGCGAAGGATGTCCCAGAACGCCGCGAAGTACTCCTCGTGCGGACGCGTGCGGAACTGGTGCACGGCGATGTACGCCGACTCGCGGTCGTAGGAGGTCGACAGCCAGACGTCGTCCGGCCCCGTGAAGCGCACTTCGACCGGGAAGCAGGTGGCGGACGGGTGCGCGCGGTGCCACTCGTCCAGCCGCTGCAACACCTCGACGGCGTCGGCTCGGGGCACGGAGAACTCGGTCTCGCGGAAGACCACGTCGCGCTCGGTCGGGTACACGATGTGCGACCAGTCGGTGTAGGTCTTGGCCGAGAGTGCACGAGCGGAAACCTGGTTGATCAACGACGTCGCCCGCGGAACACGTCCGGCGAAACGGTTGACCGCCTCGAACACCTTGTTCGACAGCAGATCGTTCTCCAGTCGGTCCTTCCACGCGGGCATCGGTGCACGCCTGGACTCCTCGCGGTGGCGCGAATTCGTCTTTGTCAGAACGCGATCGGTGTCGGGAAACCAGAAGAACTCGAAGTGGTCGTGGGCGGCGATGCGCTCGTCGACCTCTGCCAGCACCGTCCGGAAGGAAGCCGGTCCTTCCTGCGCGGTCAGCAGGTAGCGGGGCTCGCACTGGTACTCGATCGCGGTGATCACACCGAGCGAGCCGAGGGTCAGCGCGACGGCCGGCAGGAGCTGCGAATTCTCGCAGTCGCAGACGCGCAGCAACGTGCCGTCGGCGAGCACCAACTCCACGCCGCGCACCATGCCGGAGAACCCGGTGAAACCGACACCGGTGCCGTGCGTACCCGTCGAGGTCGCGCCCGAGAGCGTCTGCCGGTCGTAGTCGCCTTGGTTCGGCAGACCGAGGCCTGCTTCGTGCAGCGCGACCACGGCGTCCTTGAGGCGTGTGCCCGCACGCACCCACGCCCGTCCGGTGGAAGCGTCCGCGCTGATGAGCCCACTGATGCGGTCCATCCGCAACTGAATGTCGACCGGTTGGCCGATCGCGGTGAAGGAGTGGCTCGCGCCGATCGGCTTGACCTTGCGACCCGAGGCGAGCGCCTGCGCGCAGATCTGCTGGACGTGCTCGACGTCGCAGACCTCGACGATCTCGACGTCGGCCGTGGCGGTACCGCTCCAGTTGCTCCACTCAGCCAAAGTTCTTCCCTTCGCCGCGATAGGTCGGGACGCGACCTGTCACCTGCCCGTCGCTGATCAGCACGATCTCGTCGAAACGCTCACACATCTCACCCGCCTTCGCGTGCCGGAACCACACCAGGTCACCGAGTTCGAGATCGCGGGCAGCCTTGCCGCGCAACGGACTCTGCACCTCGCCGGCGCCCTCCTGCAGGAAGTAGGACAGTCCGGACGGGTGGGTCGGGGTGGGCAGGCGCGAGCGGTCGGCCGCACCGGAGGCGAGGTAGCCGCCACTGAAGGTGACGACGACGTCGGCGCGCGGCTTGCGCGTCACCGGCGAGACGAACCATGCCGCGGGTTCCACCCGTAGGTCGTCGAAGCCGTCGAAACTGGCGGGCGAGAAAAGGCCTGAGCCTGCTGCGAGTTCGGTGATCGCCGGGTCGAGATGGGTGGTGTGCAGGCTGCCGGTGCCGCCGCCGTTCACGAACTCCAGGGACGCGTGCTCCTCGACCGCTGATCGGATCGCGCCGCGGTCACGGGTGAGCTGATCGAGCGACAGCTTCTTCACGATCCGCATGCCGGCCTTGTTGTCGGGCACTCCGGCGACCTGCGCCTCGTAGAACATCATTCCGACCAGCGCGAGACCGGGAGTTGCGGCCGCGTGCGCTGCGAGGCGGCCCGCCTCGTCCGCGGTGTGCACGCTGGATCGGTGCGCACCGATCGACAGCGCCACCAGCCGCAGCGAGCAGTCGACGTCGATCGAAACCCGCAGCGGCACGTCCTGAGCGAACCGGGCCAGCCAGTCGATGTGCTCGGGCAGATCGACCATGAACGTGATCGCTGCGGCCAGCGTGGGGTCGGCTGCAACGGTCCGCACCGATTCCTCGTCCACGGTCGGGTACGCGACCACGACATCGTCGATTCCGTTGCGTACCAACCAGATCGCCTCGGCCACTGAGTAGCCCAGCACTCCCTGGTAGCACTTGAAGGACAGCGCGCGTTCGATCAGCGATCGCACCCGGATCGACTTGGATGCGACCCGGATCGGCATTCCACCGGAACGGCGAAGCATGCCCGCGGCGTTGGCGTCGAAACGATCCAGATCGACGACAGCGGTCGGGACACCGGCCTTCGTCAGCGCTCTCCAGGGCTCGGTCAATCGGACCCCGCGAGCAAGGTGTCGATCGTCATTCCGAAGATGACGGCGTAGCCGTCGAGCACCTCGAGGGCCGCCTCGTCGTCGCCGTCGGCGATCCAAGCAAGGGCGACACCGTCGGTGACGGCAATGATCATGCGGGCCAGCGTCTGGCTCGGCAGCGGCAACTCCGGCACGGAATCCAGCAGGCGCTGCTCGATGAACCGGGCGACGGTCGCGAAGGAACGCTGGAACATCATCTTCGCCAGCTCGGGGCCAGGCTCCTCCTGGCGCACCAGGTGGGTTGCGAGCTCGTAGATCAGCCGCTGGCGGTCACGGTTGCCGCCGGCCTCGACCCAGTACGCCCGGAAGGCCGCGCGGATGATCCCGGTGTAGTCGTCGGGCGCGATTGCGCTGAGGTCGACCTCGAGGGTCGGCTGCGCGATCGACTCGACCACGGCCTCCAGCAGAGCGCGCTTGGATCCGAAGCAGTAGTGGACCGTGCCCAGGGAGACCCCTGCTTCGGCGGCGATGCGGCGGACCGTCGCCGCTTCCAGGCCTTCGTTGAGCGAGACCCGAATGGCCGCCTCGACCAGTTCGGTACGACGAATGGCCGCGGGAGTGCGTGACATGGGGTTCTCCTTCTCCCGGTCTTGAACGGCCGTTCAAGACAATACCCGGTGATTCCCGGATATTTCAGCACTCTTGATCTTGACGGGTGTCAACCGGCTCCGAACCGGCGCGTAGCACTATCCGCTCGACCACCGGGCCGAGTCCGCTCGGCTCAGGCAGAGCGTTCGGCAACTCCCTCGGGCAGCGCCCGCAGCGTCTGCACTGCATCGCTGTCCCCCAGCCCGTCCAAGAGCGCCCGAGCCGATGCCGCCACGGCGACGGTGTGCTCACGCGCCTGTTGCAGCGCCGGGTGGGCACGCAGCAACGCCAGCGCCTCGGCGTGCTCCGCGGGATCGGTGAGCGGCCGGGATACCAACTCCTTGAGCCGATCATCGGCAGGGTCGGTCGACGCCAACGCGTACAGCACCGGCAACGTGCGCACGCCCTCGCGCAGGTCGGTGCCCGCGGGTTTACCCGAGACGTCCGAACTCACGTCGAGCACGTCGTCGGCCAGTTGGAAGACCATGCCGACCAGCTCGCCGTACTTGGTGAGCGTCTCGACGACGTCGTCCGCAGCGCCGCTGAACATCGCACCGTAGCGAGCCGCGGTCGCGATCAACGAGCCCGTCTTGTCGGCGAGCACGTCGAGGTAGTGCGCCATCGGATCGGCATCGGCCGGGGCCTGACGGTCGTCCTCGATCTGACCGGTGCACAGCCGGACGAACGTCTCGGCCTGAATGCGGACCGCATCCGGTCCGAGCCCGGCCATGATCGCCGACGCCTTGCCGAACAGCAGGTCGCCGATCAAGATCGCGGTCGAGTTGTCGTACTCGGCGTTCGCGCTGGGGACACCGCGACGCAGGTCGGCCTCATCCATCACGTCGTCGTGGTACAGCGAGGCGAGGTGGGTTAGTTCGACACCCACCGCCGCGTCGACCACCTGCTCATTGCGTCCGTCACCGAGTTCGCAGGCCAGCAGCGTCAGCAACGGGCGGAACCGCTTGCCGCCCGCCTCGACCAGGTGCTTGGAAGCCCCGGCGATGAACGGGTCGTCATGCTGGACGACCTCCCGCAGCCGCGCGTCGACCTGTGTGAGTCCCTCGGCGAGCCGGGTCGCGAGCTCTTCGCTCGCGCCCGGCACACCGATGGTGGACGTGTCGGTAGGGCTCGTGGACATGCTCATGACCGGATCAGCGCAGGAACTGCGAGGCGTGGCCCGCGATGTCCAGCAACGGTCCCGGCAGCACACCGAGCGCCAGCGTGATCGCGGTACCGGCGGCCACCGCTACGGCGGTCAGCGGCGACGGCATCGCCACCTGGACACCCTCGGCCGGCTCGGAGAAGAACATCAGCACGATGACGCGGACGTAGACGAACGCGGTGATCGCGGAGACGATCACGGCCACGACGACCAACCACACCGAGCCGTGCTTGACGGCCGGCGCGAACAACGCGAACTTGCTGGTGAAGCCCGACGTCAGCGGGATACCCGCGAACGAGAGCATCAGGAAACCGAACACACCGGCCAGGATCGGGCTGCGACGGCCGAGGCCCGCCCACTCCGACAGGTGCGTCGCCTCGACGCCCGATTTACGCACCAGCGCCACGACCGCGAAGGCGGTGATGGTCGCAGCGCCGTAGGTGGCGACGTAGAACTGCACACCGGCGACCGAATCCTTGTCGAGCGCGGTCAGCGCGAGCAGCAGGAAGCCTGCGTGCGAGATCGAGCTGTAGGCCAACAGACGCTTCATGTCGGTCTGGGTGATCGACAGCACCGCACCGACGACCATCGTCAGCAGCGCGACGATCACCATGACCGGCTGCCAGGTCCACCGCATCGTGTCGAACGCGACATAGAAGACGCGCAGCAACGCACCGAAGGCGGCGGCCTTCGTACACGCAGCCATGAAGCCCGAGACAGGGGTCGGGGCACCCTGGTAGACGTCCGGCGTCCAGGAGTGGAACGGCACCGCACTGACCTTGAACAGCAGGCCCACCGCGATCAGGATGATGCCGAGGACGAGGACGGAGTCCTGGCCGCTCTGGGTGCCGACGGCGTTGGAGATCGACGCCAGGTCGAGCGTGCCCGCGAAGCCGTAGATCATCGCCGAACCGAACAGGAAGAACGCCGAGGAGAAGGCTCCCAGCAGGAAGTACTTCAGGGCGGCCTCCTGCGACAGCAGGCGACGGCGACGAGCCAGACCGGTGATGATGTACAGCGGCAGCGAGAGCACCTCGAGCGCGACGAACATCGTCAGCAGGTTGTTGGTCGAGGGGAACATCATCATTCCGGCGACCGCGAACAGCGTCAGCGGGAAGACCTCGGTGGTGGTGGCGCCCAGGCGCTCGGCCTGAGCCTCCTGCGGCGAACCGGGCACCGATGCACCGGACTGGGTGAACGCGTCCGCACCGTCGGAGGTGAAGCGCTCGGCCATGACCAGGACGGCCAGGAACGACAGCACCAGGATCGTGCCCTGCATCATGAGCGCCGGGCCGTCGATCACCAGGGCGCGACCGGCGGTCACACCCTGGTGGTCACGCGCGACGGTCACCAGCAGGACGAACGCGGCCACCAGGCCGATGAGGGTCACGGCGAGCTGCGCCGCGTACCTGGCCTTGCGGGGCGCGAACGCCTCGATCAGCACACCCACCATCGCCGCACCGAAGATCACGAACATCGGCAGCAGCGCCGAGTACTCGATCTGCGCCTGCGTGAAGGTATTGGGATCCATTACTTGGCGCTCCCGTCAACGGCCGCACCGGTCTTCGGAGCGGGGTCGGTCACCCCGACGTGCTGCAGCGTCTGCGTCACGGCGGGCTTCAACATGTCAAGGGCCGGCTTGGGGTACACACCCAGACCGATCAGGAAGGCGATCAGGACTGCGGCGACGACCTTCTCGCGGACGTCGAGGTCGCGCACGGCGGCGAACCGCTCCCCCTCCGGCTTCGGACCGGTCATCAGGTGCTTGTACATCAGCAGGATGTAGATCGCGGCCAGGATGACGCCCACCGCGGCGATCGCCGCAGCCAGCCAGTACTTGCCGAAGGTGCCCACCATGACCAGGAACTCCGAGACGAAGGAGTTCAGACCCGGCAACGCCAGACCGGACAGACCGGCGATCAGGAATACACCGGCGAGTACCGGGGTGACCCGCTGCCAACCGCCGTAGTCGGGGATGTTCTGGCTGCGACCGCGCACCACGAGGAAGCCGGCGAACAGGAACAACGCACCGGTGGTGAAACCGTGGTTGATCATGTAGAGGTTCGCGCCGACGTGCGAGGTGCTGGTCATCGCGAAGATGCCGAGCACGATGAAGCCGAAGTGGCTCACCGAGGTGTAGGCGATCAGGCGCATCATGTCGGTCTGGCCGATCGCCACGATCGCCGCGTAGATGATCGAGAAGACCGCCAGCGTGATGACCACGGGCGTCGCCCACTTGGACGCGTCCGGGAACAGCTGCAGGCAGAACCGGATCATTCCGTAGGTGCCGACCTTGTCAAGCACACCGACGAGCAGGACGGCGACGGCCGGCTTGGACTCGGCGGCGGCGTCCGGCAACCAGGTGTGCACCGGCGCCATCGGGGCCTTCACCGCGAACGCGATGAAGAAGCCGACGAACAACCACTTCTGGGTATCGAGCGGGATGTCGATCCCGGTCAGGCGGCTGACCAGGAAGCCGTGTTCCCCACCGGGACCGGCCTGGAACAGGCCGATGACCGCGACGAGCATGACGAGTCCACTGGCGAGGGAGAAGATCAGGAATTTCACTGCGGCGTACTGGCGGCGCGGGCCGCCGAACTGGCCGATCAGGAAGTAGACCGGGATCAGCATCGCCTCGAAGAAGACGTAGAACAGGAAGACGTCCGTGGCGGCGAAGACACCGACCATGAAGGTGGCCAGCACCAGAAGCAGCGCGTAGTACGCCTTCTGCCGGCCGGGGGTGTCGTCCTCGACATCGCGCCAGGCGGCCAGGATCGCGATCGGCACCAGCACCAGGCTCATCAGGATGAGCGCGAGCGCAATGCCGTCGACACCGAGCGCGTAGGAGACACCGAACTGCTTGATCCAGGTGTGCGTCTCCGTCAGCTGGAACTGCTGACCGCTGCCGCCGGTCTTGAACTGGGTCGCCGCGGCGATGCCCAGACCGAGGGTGATCAGCGAGAACACCAGCGCGACCAGGCGCGCCGAGGCCGCGGCTGCCTTCGGCAGGCAGCCGATGACGATGGCGCCGACCAACGGCACGACGCCGATCGTCGTCAACCAGGGGAAGTTGGACATCAGTTGATCACCCACAGCAGACCGAGGATCGCGACGATGCCCACGAGCATCGTTGTCGCGTAGGAGCGGACAAAACCGTTCTGCAGCTTCGCCAGGCGCGAGGAGCTGCCGCCGATCATCGCGGCCGTGCCGCCGACGGCGCCGTCGATGCCCTTGTTGTCGGCGAAGACCAGCGAGCGGGTCAGGTGCAGGCCGGGACGAGCGAACGCGGCCTCGTTGAGGTCGTCCTGGAACAGGTCGCGACGCGCGGCACGCGTGGCGAACGAACCGACCGGCGGCGTCACGGGGACGTCGTCGCGCCAGTAGCGCATCCACGCCAGGGCCACACCCACGGCGACGAACAGGATCGTCAGCGCCATGATCACCGGGATCGCGATGACCGGGTGCTCACCCTCAGGGTGGGCGCCGACCACCGGCTCCAGCCAGTGCGGGAAGTCCAGCAGCGTGAGGGCCAGACCGAGGAAGGCCGAACCGACCGCGAGGATCATCATCGGCACCGTCATCGACAGCGGCGACTCATGCGGGTGGACGTCGTCGGTCCAGCGGCGCTTGCCGTGGAAGGTCATGAAGAACAGACGCGACATGTAGAACGCGGTGATACCCGCGCACAGCAGCGTCGCCCCACCGAAGACCCACGGACGCCAGCCCTCACCGATGAACGCGGCCTCGATGATCTTGTCCTTGGACCAGAAACCGGACAGACCCGGCACACCGATGATCGCCAGCCAGCCGAGGCCGAAGGTGATCCAGGTGATCTTCATGACCGAGGACAGCCCGCCGAAGCGGCGCATGTCGACCTGATCGTTCATTCCGTGCATGACCGAACCGGCACCGAGGAACATGCCCGCCTTGAAGAAGCCGTGCGTGACCAGGTGGAAGATCGCGAACGCGTACCCGACCGGGCCGAGACCGGCGGCCAGGATCATGTAACCGATCTGCGACATCGTCGAGGCGGCCAGCGCCTTCTTGATGTCGTCCTTGGCACATCCCACGATCGCACCGAACATCAACGTGATCGCACCCACGATGCAGACCGCGAGACGGGCGTCCGGCGTGGCGTCGTAGATGACATTGCTGCGGACGATGAGGTACACACCCGCGGTAACCATGGTGGCCGCGTGGATCAGCGCCGAGACCGGCGTCGGGCCGGCCATCGCATCGCCCAGCCAGGCCTGCAGCGGGAACTGCGCCGACTTACCGCAGGCGGCGATCAGCAGGAAGATTCCCATCGCGGTGAGCGCGCCCTTGCCGGCTCCCGCGACCTGCTCGTTGACTCCGGCGAAGTCGACGCGGCCGAAGGTGGCGAACATCGTGAACATCGCCAGCAGCAGACCGAAGTCACCGACACGGTTCATGATGAACGCCTTGTTGGCGGCGGTCGCGTACGCCGGGTTCCAGTTCCAGAAACCGATCAGCAGGTAGGAGGCCAGACCCACGCCTTCCCAGCCGAGGAACAGACCGACGTAGGAGTCGGCGAGCACCAGCGTCAGCATCGCGGCGATGAAGAGGTTCAGGTAGGCGAAGAACCGGCGCTTGTCCGGGTCGTGCTCCATGTAGCCCAGGGAGTACACGTGGATCAGCGAGCCGACGAAGGTGATCAGCATGACGAAGGTCATCGACAGCTGGTCCATCAGCAGGCCGAAGTCGACGTTCAGCGCGCCGGCGTCGATCCACGAGAACAGCTTCAGGTGCGCTGCGCGGTCGTGCCTGTCCTTGCCGAGCATGCCGAGCAGGACGGCGAGGCCGACGCCGAAGGAGGCCCAGGACAGCACGGTCGCCAGCAGCGGACCGATCTTGTCCAGCTTGCGTCCGCCGAGCAGCAGCACGGCAGCACCCAGCAACGGCAACGCGATCATCAGCCAGCCCAGGGACGCGATGCCCTCGGCGGCGTGTGCGGTCTGCGCCTCGCCGGACGCCAGGACGGCGCCCTGGACAGAGGTCGTGAGGAAGTTCAACTCAAGTCACCGTTCCCTTAGAACTTCAGCAAGTTCGCGTCGTCGACGGAGGCCGAGCGGCGCGCCCGGAAGATCGCCATGATGATCGCTAGGCCGACCACGACCTCGGCGGCCGCGACCACCATCACGAACAGTGCGATGGCCTGCCCGTCGACCGTGCCGTGCATGCGCGCGAAGGTGACGAACGCCAGGTTCGCCGCGTTGAGCATCAGCTCGACGCCCATGAAGACGATGATCGCGTTGCGCCGCAGCAGGACCGTCGTCGCGCCGATCGCGAACAGGATCACCGACAGGTAGATGTAGACCATGGGGCTCATCGGTCCGTACCTCCGTCGTAACGAGTCATGTCGCCGGTCTCGCCCTCGAGCTCCTTGCTCGCGGCGACCAGCTCACCGGTGGAGGCCACCTGGCCACGGGCCTTGAGGACGCGCGACACCGACTTCTCGGCGATCGATCCGTCGGGCAGCAGGGCCGGGGTGTCGACCGCGTTGTGGCGGGCGTAGACACCCGGCACCGGCAGACCCGCGACGTCCTTGCCGCCCTTGATGCGAGCTCGCGACCAGTCGGCCTGGGTCGGCTTGGCGGTCAGGCGCTCACGGTGCGCGAGCACCATCGAGCCGAGGGCGGCGGTGATCAGCAGCGCCGAGGTGACCTCGAAGGTCCACACGTACTGGCCGAAGATCAGGTTGGCCATGCTGCTGACGTTGCCCTGCTCGTTGACCTTGTCCAGGCCGGTGAACGGACCGAAGTTCGCCTTGGCGACCGCGGCGACGCCGAGTGCGGCCAGCGCGAGGCCCAGCAGCAGACCGGCGACCCGCTGACCCTTGATCGTCTCGACCAGGGAGTCGGAACTGTCGACACCGACCAGCATGACGACGAACAGGAACAGCATCATCACGGCGCCGGAGTACACGAAGATCTGGATGACACCCAGGAACTCGGCGTTCTGGGCGATGTAGAAGACACCCATCCCGACCATCGTCAGGGCCATCCCCATCGCGGCGTGCACCGCCTTGCGGGCGAACAACAAAGCGAGCGCACCGAAGACGGTCAGCGGTGCGAGGAAGAAGAAGAGCGTCGACTCGGCTCCACCGAGGTTGCTCACGGGCGTCCCTCCCCTGCGTAGCGGCCGGCCTCGTGGTGCTCGACCGGGGTTTCGTCCGGCTCGTCGACGACGGTGTCGCCGCCGCGCTGCTCGACCCACTCGCGCTGTTCGTCCGTGGCGCCCTGCACCTTGCCCTGGTAGTAGTCGCGCTCCTCCATGCCCTCGACCATCGGGTGCGGCGCGGGCAGCATGCCCGACAGCACCGGAGCCAGCAGCTGCTCCTTGGTGAAGATGAGGTCGGCGCGGTTGTTGTCGGCCAGTTCGTACTCGTTGGTCATCGTCAGCGCGCGCGTCGGGCAGGCCTCGATGCACAGGCCGCAGAAGATACAGCGCAGGTAGTTGATCTGGTAGACGCGGCCGTACCGTTCGCCGGGGCTGAAGCGCTCACCTTCGGCGTCATTGTTGTCCGCGCCTTCCACGAAGATCGCGTCGGCCGGGCAGGCCCACGCACACAGCTCGCAGCCGACGCACTTCTCCAGCCCGTCCGGGTGACGGTTGAGCTGGTGACGCCCGTGGAAGCGCAGCTGGGTCGGCCGCTTCTCCTCCGGGTACTCCTGCGTCTCGATCTTGCGGAACATGGTTGCGAAGGTGACGCCGAAGCCCGCGATGGGCGCGAACAGGTCGGAGAGGAATCCGCCCTTCTCGCCGTCGTCAGGCTTTTTCTGGTCAGCCACGGGACTCCTCCTGGAGGGTGGTGTCGGTGCTGTGGGCGCTCGACCGGACGCTCGAGGAGGTCAGGCTGGGCGCGGGTTCGACCAGGCGCTGGCCCGGCAGAGGCGGTACGGGGTGGCCGCCGGCGAACGGATCGATCTCGTCCGGCACCTGCCGGACCTCGGTCTCCTTGCGTGCCTGCTTGGCATCCCAAGCCCATGCGGCACCGAGGACGGCGAGCGCGATCAGGCTGGTTACCAACAGCGTTGCCCGCGGGATGTCGAAGCCGGCGAAGGAGATCCGGTTGTCACCGAGGAAGCCGAGCTGGGAGGCGCGGATGAACGCGACCGCGACGACCCAGAGCAGGGTGACCGGGATGAGCACCTTCCAGCCGAGCTTCATGAACTGGTCGTACCGGACACGCGGCAACGAACCACGCAGCCAGACGAAGAAGAACATGAACGTCCACAGTTTCAGGCTGAACCACAACAGGCCCCACCAGCCGCCGTTGAGCATGCCGTCACCGATCATCGCGATGAACGGGGGCGCCTGCCAGCCGCCGAGGAACAGCGTGGTCGCCAACGCGGAGACGGTGAACATGTTGACGTACTCACCCAGGAAGAACATCGCGAACTTCAGTGAGGAGTACTCGGTGTGGAAACCACCGGTGAGCTCGCCCTCACCCTCGGCGAGGTCGAACGGCAGACGGTTGGTCTCACCGACCATGGTGATCAGGTAGACGAAGAAAGAGAAGAACGCCGGGATGATGTACCACAGGCTCTTCTGCGCGTAGACGATCTGACTGGTCGACATCGAGCCGGCGTACAGGAACACCGCGACCAGCGCGAGGCCCATCGCGATCTCGTAGGAGATGACCTGGGCCGAGGAACGCAGGCCACCCAGCAGCGGGTAGGTCGAACCGGAGGACCAACCGGCGAGCAGGATGCCGTACACACCCACACCCGCCACCGCGAGCACCAGCAGCACCGCCACCGGAGTGTCGGTCAGCTGCAGCGGGGTGCGGTGACCGAACATCCACACCTCGTTCGACAGCGGGATGATCGCGAACGCGACGAACGCCATCGCACCGGCGATCATCGGAGCCAGCATGAACATCAGCTTGTCGGCGTTCTTGGGGGTGACGTCTTCCTTCAGCGCCAGTTTCACACCGTCGGCCAGCGTCTGCAGCAAACCGAAGGGGCCGGCACGGTTCGGGCCCGGACGCTGCTGCATCCGGCCGATGACGCGACGCTCGAACCAGATGACGATCAGCGTGTTCACCAGCAGGAACACGAACAGCAGGACCGCCTTGACCAGCGACAGCCACCACGGGGTGTCGCTGAAGTCGGCCACCGGGTTGTCGGTGGCGGCCGGGACGGCCGTCAGGAGGTGAGCCACGGAGTTCACTCAGGCACCTGCCTTGCGCAGTGCGACGGCCGCACCGGCGTCGACGTCGAGCGTCGAACGCACCGTGCTTTCGTCGGAGTTGGTCGGCACCCAGACCACGTGGTCGGGCATGGCGGTGATCAACACCGGGAGGGTGATGGCACCGGACTTGGTGGAGACCTGCACCAGATCGCCGTCGACCACGCCCGCGCCGGACGCGGTGGCCTGCGACATGCGAGCCACCGCCGGACGGCGGGTGCCGGCCAGGAACGGTTCGCCGTCCTGGAGCACTCCGTTGTCGAGCAGCTGCGCCCAGGTGGCCAGGATCGCCTCGCCGACCAGCGGACGCGGGGCGCCGCCGGCCTTGGCACGCGGACGCACCGCGCGGGTGCCGGTCCACGGACCGAGTTCGTCCATCTCCGCGCGGATCTGGTCGATCGTGCGGGTGCCGAGGAACTCGCCCATCTCGGCGGCGAGCAGGTCGAGCACGCGGTAGTCGCTCATCGACTGGGTGTCGATCGCACGCTGGAACGGGCGGACGCGGCCTTCCCAGTTGACATAGGCGCCGGACTTCTCCTGCTGCGGGGCGACCGGCAGGATCACGTCGGCGTACTGCGCGACCTCGTTGTCGCGGATCTCCAAAGAGACCACGAACGCGTTGGTCAGACCCTGGCGAACGGTTCCCTGACCGGTGAGGTCGCGCGGGTCGACGCCGGCCACGACGAGCGCGGACAGGTCGCCGGACGCGGCAGCGTCCAGCATCGAGCCGGTGTCACGGCCCGGCGTCGAGGGCAGGTCGCCCTCGCCCCAGACGGTCGCGACCTGATCGCGGGCAGCGGCGTCGGTGACATCGCGGCCACCGGGCAGCAGGGTCGGGAACGCACCGACTTCGAGCGCACCGCGCTCCCCCGCGCGACGCGGGACCCAGGCCAGGCGGCCCTTCTTGGACGCGGCGAATGCGGCGGCCGCGGACAGCGCACCCGGCGAAGCGGCCATGCGCTCACCCACGAGCACGATCACGTCACCCTCGATCGGGTTCGACTTGGCCAGTTCGGTGTTGAGGTCGCCCAGGGCGTCCAGCACCTCCGCCTCGGTGCCCGGAGCGGTCGGCACCAACGTGCCACCCATCTTCTCCAGACCGCGGCTGGCGTAGGAGGCCAGCGAGAGCACGTTGACGTTGTTCTTGCGGAAGCCCTTGCGCAGGCGCAGGAACACGATCGGCGACTCGTCCTCGGGCTCGAAGCCCACGAGCACGACGTTCTTCGCGTTCTCCAGGTCGGCGTGCGTGACCGCGCCACCGGCGGGACCGGTCGCGACCACGGCGTGTGCCAGGAACTCGGCCTCCTCGGCCGAGTGCGGGCGGGCGCGGAAGTCGACGTCGTTGGTGTTGAGCACCAGACGGGCGAACTTGCCGTACGCGTACGCGTCCTCGGCCGACAGGCGGCCACCCGTCAGCACACCGACGCCCTGGGCGGCACGGGCCCTGGCGAGACCGTCCGCGGCGGCGGCGATGGCCTCGGGCCAGCCGGCGACGCGCAGTTCACCATTCTCGTCGCGCACCATCGGCGTCTCGAGGCGGTTCTTGGTGGCGTACTGGAAGGCCCAGCGACCCTTGTCGCAGTTCCATTCCTCGTTGACCAGGACGTCGTCCATCGCCATGCGGCGCAGCACCACACCGCGGCGCTGGTCGGTACGCAGCGAGCAACCGCTGGCGCAGTGCTCACACACGCTCGGCGTCGAGACCAGGTCGAACGGACGCGCGCGGAAGCGGTACATCGCGCTGGTCAGTGCACCCACCGGGCAGATCTGCACGGTGTTGCCGGAGAAGTAGCTCTCGAAGGGCTGCTCCTCGTAGATGCCGACCTGCTGCAGCGCACCACGCTCGATCAGGGCGATGAACGGGTCACCGGCGACCTGGTCGGAGAAGCGGGTGCAGCGGGCGCACAGCACGCAACGCTCACGGTCGAGCAGCACCTGGCTGGAGATGTTGATCGGCTTGGGGTAGGTGCGCTTGATGTCCTCGAAGCGCGACCGGGCGCGGCCGTTGCTCATCGCCTGGTTCTGCAGGGGGCACTCGCCGCCCTTGTCACACACCGGGCAGTCGAGCGGGTGGTTGATCAGCAGCAGCTCCATGACGCCCTGCTGCGCCTTGTCGGCGACCGGGCTGGTCTGCTGCGTCTTGACCTCCATGCCGTCGCTGACCTCGAGGGTGCAGGACGCCTGCGGCTTCGGCATCGGCTTCAGCGAGCCGTCCGGACCCTTGGTCGAGACGTCGACCAGGCACTGGCGGCAGGCGCCGACCGGGTCGAGCAGCGGGTGGTCGCAGAAGCGCGGGATCTGGATGCCGAGCTTCTCCGCGGCGCGGATGACCAGGGTGCCCTTGGGCACGCTGACGTCCACGCCGTCGATGGTCAGGGTGATCTCGTCGGCCGCGATCGGGGGCGCAGCGTTGCCGCCCTTGTCGACGGCGTTGCCGCCGGCCGAGGGAGAGGTGACGGTCGTCATGCGGACACGGTCTCCTTCGTGTTGAACAGCACCGAGCGCTCGGGCGGGAACATCTCCCACCACGGCGTGTGCATACCGGCCTCGAACTCGTCGCGGAAGTACTTCACCGCGGAGGTGACCGGGCTGGTGGCTCCGTCGCCCAGAGCACAGAAGCTCCGGCCGAGGATGTTGTCGCAGATGTCGACGAGCTTCTCGATGTCGTCCTGGGTACCACGACCGTTCTCGAGGCGAGTCATGATCTGCTTGAGCCAGAACGTGCCCTCGCGGCACGGGGTGCACTTGCCGCAGGACTCGTGCGCGTAGAAGTCGATCCAGCGGCTGACGGCACGGACGACCGAGACGGTCTCGTCGAAGATCTGCAGGGCGCGGGTACCGAGCATCGAACCCTCGGCGGCCACCGACTCGAAGTCGAGCGGGACGTCCCAGTGCTTGTCGGTGAAGATCGGCGTGGACGAGCCACCCGGCGTCCAGAACTTCAGCTTGTGACCGCCCCGGATACCACCGGCCATGTCGACGAGTTCGCGCAGGGTGATGCCCATCGGCGCCTCGTACTGACCCGGACGCGTGACGTGACCCGACAGCGAGAAGATGCCGAAACCGGTCGACTTCTCGGTGCCCATTGCCTTGAACCAGTCACTGCCGTGCAACAGGATCGGCGGCACGGACGCGATCGACTCGACGTTGTTGACGACGGTCGGACGCGCGTACAGACCGGCGACGGCCGGGAACGGCGGCTTCAGGCGCGGCTGGCCACGACGGCCCTCGAGCGAGTCGAGCAGCGCGGTCTCCTCACCACAGATGTAGGCACCGGCGCCGGCGTGCACGGTGACATCGAGATCGAACCCCGAGCCGTGGATGTTCTTGCCGAGGTGTCCGGCGGCGTACGCCTCCTCCACCGCGCGCAGCAGGCGACGGTAGACGTGGACGACCTCACCGCGCAGGTAGATGAACGCATGGTTGCAACCGATGGCGAACGACGTGATCGCCACACCCTCGATGAGGAAGTGCGGCGCGGCCATCATCAACGGGATGTCCTTGCAGGTGCCCGGCTCGGACTCGTCGGCGTTGACCACGAGGTAGCGGGGGCCGCCGTCCGGCTTGGGCAGGAAGCCCCACTTCATACCGGTCGGGAAGCCGGCGCCGCCGCGTCCGCGCAGGCCGGAGTCCTTCGTCATGTTGACGAGTTCTTCCTGGCTCATGCCGAACGCCTTCTTCAGCGCCTGGTAGCCCTCGTTGTCCTCGTAGGTCGCCAGGGTCCAGGACTGCGGTGCGTCCCAGAACTTGGTGAGGATCGGGGTCAGCGTCGTGGCCATCAGTTGTCACCCTTCGCGGACTCTGCGGTGCCATGACCTTCGGCGCCCGAGTGGGCCTCCCCCGGCTGCGGCTGGCGACCGCCGGCCTCGGCAGTGGCCTGGTCGTCGGAATCGACGTCCTGCGCGCTGCCGGGTGCGGTCCAGTTGTGCTGCTTGGCGACCTTCAGACCCTCCAGGGACGCGGGGCCCGCGCCGACCCCCTCGTCGGCAAGGCCGTCGGAGAACCCGGCGAGCGTACGCGAGACCTGCTTGAAGGTGCAGACCTTGTTCGGGCCACGGCTCGGACGCACGTCCTTGCCGGCCCGCAGGTCGTCGGCGACCTGCTTGGTGGCCTCGGGGGTCATGTAATCGAAGAACTCCCAGTTGGCCATGACCACCGGGGCGTAGTCGCACGCGGCATTGCACTCGACGCGTTCGAGGGTGATCCTGCCGTCGGGCGTCGTCTCGTCGTGGCCGATGCCGAGGTGCTCGGACAGTTCGTCGAAGATCTGGTCGCCGCCCATGATCGCGCACAGCGTGTTGGTGCAGACGCCGATCGTGTAGTCGCCGTTGGGGTGGCGCTTGTACTGGGTGTAGAAGGTGGCCACACCTGACACCTCGGCGTCGGTGAGGTCGAGCTTCTCGGCGCAGAAGGTGACGCCGCGGCCGGTGATGTAACCGTCGACCGACTGGATCAGGTGCAGCATCGGCAGCAGCGCGGACCGCTTCTGCGGGTAGCGGGCCACGATCGCGTCGGCGTCGGCGTGCAATCGAGCCAGCTGCTCGTCGGTGTACGGCTCGGCGCTGGCGTGCAGTGGGGTCTTCTCGTGGAGCGGGCTCTCGGCGCTCATCAGCGGTCGACGCCTCCCATCACAGGGTCGATCGAGGCAACGGCGACGATGACGTCGGCGACGGCGCCGCCCTCACTCATCGCGGCCGCGGCCTGCAGGTTGTTGAACGACGGGTCACGGAAGTGCACCCGGTGCGGACGCGTGCCGCCGGTGGAGACGACGTGGCAGCCGAGTTCGCCCTTGGGCGATTCGATCGCGACGTAGGCCTGTCCTGCCGGCACCCGGAATCCTTCGGTGACCAGCTTGAAGTGGTGGATCAGCGACTCCATGGACTCGCCCATGATCTCGCGGATGTGGTCGAGGCTGTTGCCCTGACCGTCGCTGCCGACGGCCAGCTGCGCCGGCCAGGCGATCTTCTTGTCGGCGACCATGACCGGGCCCGGGTTGTTCTCCAAGCGCTCGATGGCCTGCTCGACGATCCGGATCGACTGGTACATCTCATCGATGCGCACCCGCAGTCGTCCGTAGGCGTCGCAGGTGTCGCGCACGGCGACCTCGAAGTCGTAGGTCTCGTAACCGCAGTACGGCTCGGTCTTGCGCAGGTCGTGCGGCAGACCCGCTGAGCGCAGGATCGGGCCGGTAATGCCGAGGGCCATGCAGCCGGTGAGGTCGAGGTAGCCGACGTCGACCATGCGGCCCTTGAGGATCGGGTTCTCGTTCAGCAGCGCCTCGAGTTCGCCGATGCCCCTGCGCAGCTTCGGCAGCATCTCGCGCACTGCGTCGATGGTGCCGACCGGGAGATCCTGAGCCACACCGCCGGGACGGATGTAAGCGTGGTTCATGCGCAGACCGCTGACCATCTCGAAGATACGCAGGATGCGCTCACGCTCACGGAAGCCGATGGTCATGACGGTGGTCGCGCCGAGCTCCATCCCGCCGGTCGCCAGGGCGACCAGGTGGGAGGTGATCCGGTTGAACTCCATCATCATCACGCGGATGGTGTTGGCACGCTCCGGGATCTGGTCGGTGATGCCGAGCACCTTCTCGACCGCGAGGCAGTATGCCGCCTCGTTGAACAGCGGCATCACATAGTCCATACGCGTGCAGAACGTGACGCCCTGCACCCAGGTGCGGAACTCCATGTTCTTCTCGATGCCGGTGTGCAAGTAGCCGATTCCAGCGCGAGCCTCGGTGACGGTCTCGCCGTCGAGTTCGAGGATCAGGCGAAGGACGCCGTGCGTCGACGGGTGCTGCGGACCCATGTTGACGACGATCCGCTCCTCGTTGAGGGCGGACGCCTCCTCGGCGACGGAGTCCCAATCGCCGCCGGTCGCGTTGATGACCGGGGTGTCGTCGTCGACGTCGTGGTTCGAGGCGCCGAAGGGGTCGCGTTCGTTCGTGGCGGTCGACATCAGTTGTAGCTCCTGCGCTCGTCGGCCGGCGGAATGGTGGCGCCCTTGTACTCCACCGGGATTCCGCCGAGCGGGTAGTCCTTGCGCTGCGGGTGGCCGGGCCAGTCGTCCGGCATCAGGATGCGGGTCAGTGCGGGGTGACCGTCGAAGATCAGTCCGAACATGTCCCAGGTCTCGCGCTCGTGCCAGTCGGCACCGGGCCACACCGAGGTGATACTCGGGATGTGCGGGTTGCTCTCGGGGGCCGTCACCTCGAGGCGAATTCGCTTGCTGCCGTTGGTGATCGACAGCAGGTGGTAGACCGCGTGCAACTCCGCGCCCGCCTCCTGCGGGTAGTGCACGCCGGAAACACCGGCGCACATCTCGAAGCGCAGCGAGGGCTCGTCGCGAAGCGTCTGCGCCACGATCGGCAGGTGCTCACGGGTCACGAAGAGGGTCAGTTCCCCGCGATCGACCACAACTCGCTGGATCGCGTCGGCGAACGAGGCTCCCCCGCGTTTGTCGACCGCTGCAGCCAGATCGTCGGCGAGCTTGTCGAACCAGCCGCCGTACGGACGCTGCGCCTCGCCGGGGAAGAGCACCTTGCGCTCAAGACCGCCGTAACCGGTGGTGTCGTTGCCCATCGACGAACCGAACATGCCCTGGCGCTTCGCGACGACGACGGGACCGCCGCCCTCGCGGGTGTCGAGTACGCGGCCGTCCTCCTGAGCGATCTCGGTCTCGGGCTTCTGCTCGGTGGGCGCCGGGACGACCGGACCGTTCACCGGATCCTGGGGGACGTCCTTCTTCTCGTTGTCGTTCACGCGAGAAGGCCCTTCATCTGGTGGGTGGGGGTGGCTTGCATGGCGGCGCGCTCGGCGGCACGGGCGGCCTCGACGCGGTTGACGCCGAGCGGGCTCGACTGCACCTGCTTGTGCAGTTCGAGGATCGCGTTCAGCAGCATCTCCGGACGCGGCGGGCAGCCGGGCAGATAGATGTCGACCGGGACGATGTGGTCGACACCCTGCACGATCGCGTAGTTGTTGAACATGCCGCCGGAGCTGGCGCACACGCCCATCGAGATGACCCACTTCGGCTCAGGCATCTGGTCGTAGACCTGGCGCACGACGGGAGCCATCTTCTGGCTGACGCGGCCGGCGACGATCATCAGGTCGGCCTGGCGCGGGGTGGCTGAGAAGCGCTCCATACCGAAGCGGGCGATGTCGTAGTCGGGAGTGCCGACGGCCATCATCTCGATCGCGCAGCAAGCCAGACCGAACGTGGCGGGCCACATCGAACTCTTGCGCATGTAGCCGGCGACGTTCTCGACGGTCGACAGCAGGAAGCCTGCGGGGAGCTTCTCTTCAATACCCATGTTTCGGACCTCAGTCCCAGTCGAGGCCGCCGCGGCGCCACACGTATGCGTAGGCCACGAAGACGGTCAGGATGAACAGCACCATTTCGACCAGGGCGAACAGGCCCATGCGGTCGAAGGAGACAGCGAACGGGTAGAGAAACACCGATTCGATGTCGAAGATGATGAAGAGCATCGCGGTCAGGTAGTACTTGATCGGGACGCGTCCGCCGCCGTCGGCGTGCGGGGTGGGCTGGATGCCGCACTCGTACGCGTCCGCCTTGGCGCGGTTGTATCGCTTCGGGCCGACGAGTGCACCGGCGACGACCGAGAACACCGCGAAGAACAGACCGATGGCCGCGAAGAACAACAGCGGTGCATACGAGTAGTTCGTCATCCCTTGCATCGGGCCGACTCCTTCCAGGCGCTCATGATCGAGCGACGCTCCATGGTATTCACGCTCATGCTGCCGGGGTCACCCGTGTCAGGGCTGCCAGCAGCCGGTCGTCGGCGTTGCGGCCGTGGGTGTCACCGAGGTTTGCCATCAACTTCACCGCAAACCGCATCGTCGTTGCGCGGGGTACCGCGTACTTCACGGCCCAGCGCTCGAGGTGCGGGTTGCCGATCATCTTGGCGAACCAACGACCCATTGTGTAGTACCCGCCCAGCGCGCCGCTCACGGCGTCCGGGTAGGAAGCCAGGACCTGCTCGCGACCGGCGGCATCGCAGCGCGCGAAGGCCTGGACGACAACCTGCGCAGCGAGGCGGCCGGACTCCAGCGCGGCAGCGATGCCCTCGCCGGTGAACGGGTTGGTGCAGGCTCCTGCGTCGCCGACGAGCAGCAGCCCGTCGGCGTACAACGGCCCTCGGATCAGACCCGCCGGAAGGCGCGTGCCCTCGATCTCGCCCTGCATCGTGGAGTCGTCGAAGGTCCACTCGGACGGCATCGTCGCCACCCAGCGCTTCAGGGCGTTCGCGGCGTCCGCCGGCGCAATGTCCTCGCGAACGGTGAGTCCGACGGTGCTCGTGCCGTCGCCCAGGCCATGGATCCAGCCGCGGCCACGCATCGGCTCACCGCCGTCCGGCGTCGGGAATTCGACCCAGGATTCCAGGTGGTCGTCGTTGCTGCGCGGACTGGAGTACGTGGCGCAGACCGCGTACATCTCCGGTTGCTCCGACTCGTGATCGGCTACTTGCGCCAGGACCGACCCGGCACCGTCGGCCGCAATGACCAGCGGCGTGTCGAAGCCGACCTTCGCGCCCTCGTCGTCGATGCGCCGAGCCTCGACGCCGACGATCCTGCCGTTCGAGTCCTTGATCGGCCCGGTGACCTCGACCCCGTGCAGCACGCGGGCGCCCTTGGCCGCGGCGTGCTCGGCGAGGGCTTGGTCGAGTTCGCGCCGGCTGCGCACGAAACCGTACGGCGGGAAGGCGGCCTCGTCCGGCCAGGCGACCTGCAGTCGCATGCCGCCACCGATGATCCGCACACCCTTGGTGCGCACCCACCCGTCGGTGGGGACGCCGAGGGTGATCAGTTCGCGAACCGCGCGCGGAGACAGAGCCTCGCCACGGTTGTTGCCGCGGTCGGTGTCGTGGGGGAAAGTGGCCTTCTCCAGCACCAGCACGTCGAGGCCGGCCTGGGCCAGGTGCGCTGCGGTCGCCGAACCTGCGGGGCCTGCGCCGACGACGATGACGTCAGCGGTTCCCTCCGCCGCATGACGCGGGGCAGCCTGGCTCACAGTGGGGTTCCTCGGTGCTTCTGGGTCTGCTTGTGAAGACGTTCACTAACCCGTGCACTCTACGTCGCAGCCCTCGAATGTCCCTACTAAGGCGACCCTAAACACCGCCGGTCGAGCTACATTCCGCAACCGCCGCTGGTCGAGCCACACCCTGCGAACGCCGCTGGTAGAGCCGCACCCAAAACGCCGCTGGTAGAGCCGCACGCCTGACGAAGGAAGGCGTGCGCGCCGAAATCAAGGCGCCGACGGGACGAGAACCCGGCCACTCGTGCTCCGGACCGCGAAGAACTCAGGCCTTGGTGCCCCGGTGCAGCGCGACGATCCCGCCGGTGAGGTTCTTCCACTCCACGTCGCTCCAGCCGGCCTGCTGCAACTGCGCGCCCATCCCGGCCTGGTCGGGCCAGGCCTGGATCGACTCGGCCAGGTACACGTACGACTCGGCGTTAGAGCCGACCGGCTTGGCGATGCGTGGCAGCGCACCCATCAAGTACTCGGAGTACACCTTGCGGAAAACCGGGTTCGTCGGCGTCGAGAACTCACAGATGAGGACGCGTCCGCCGGGCTTGGTGACGCGGTGGAACTCCGCGAGCGCCTTCACCGCGTTCTCGACATTGCGCAGACCGAAGCTCATCGTGACCGCGTCGAACGTGTTGTCCGGGAACGGCAGGTTCATCGCGTCCGCCGCGGTGAAGGCCATGTCGGCGCGACGCTTCTTGCCGACGCGCAGCATGCCGAGCGAGAAGTCGGCGGGCACGACCTGTGCACCGGCCGCCTCGAACGGCTCGCTCGACGTGCCGGTGCCGGCAGCGATGTCGAGGATGAGTTCGCCACGCTTGGGTGCGACGGCATCCACCACCTGCTTGCGCCAGCGGCGGTCCTGCCCCATCGACATGACGTCGTTGGTGATGTCGTAGCGGGCTGCCACGTCATCGAACATCCGGGCGACGTCCGAGGGGCGCTTGTCGAGGCTGGCGCGATTCATGTACCCATCTTGACGCACGCAGTGACCGTATTACTCGCCGGTCGGCGTACGCTCCTTGCTCGTGACCTTCCCGCTCGCCGACGCCACCCCGCCGACCCTGGTGGCCCGGACGACGCAGATCCCCGACCCGATCGACCTGTCGCTGCTGGTGCCCGACGACGTCGCGCCGCAGGACATCGTCTGCTGGTTGCGGGGCGGCGAAGGACTCATCGGCTGGGGCCGGGCCGCCTCGATCACCACCAGCGGTGCCGACCGGTTCGACGCCGCCACACAGTGGTGGCAGGACGTCACCGCGAGCGCCGTGGTCCGCACCGATCTCGACCTCCCGGGCACGGGACCCATCGCATTCGGCACCTTCGCGTTCAGTCGCCGCTCGGGTCAGACCAGCACGCTGGTCGTGCCCGAGGTGGTCGTCGGACGACGGGAGGGCCGCTGCTGGATCACCCAGATCGCGACGGCCGACCGCTTGCCCGGTACCCCTGCCCGGGTGGAGCGCCACGAGCCGCGCACGACCGGCGAGACGGCCTTCGAATCAGGATCCCTGAGCCGCGACGAGTGGGCGGACGCGGTCGCCGAGTCCGTGCAGCGCATCCAGCACGGCGACCTGGACAAGGTGGTCATGGCGCGCGACGTCGTGGCTCGCAGCGCAACCCCGATCGACCCGCGCCGGCTGCTGCACCGCCTGTCGCAGACCTACTCCAACACGTGGACTTTCGCCGTCGACGGCATGCTCGGGGCGACCCCGGAGATGCTGCTGCGCCGCGAGAAGGGCCTGGTCACCTCGCGTGTTCTCGCTGGCACCATCCGCCGCAGCGGCGACGACGAGCACGACCTCGGCCTGGCCGCCGGTTTGGCCCGGTCCTCCAAGGACCTCGAAGAACACGAGTACGCCGTGCGCTCGGTCGCCGAGGCGCTGCGTCCGCACTGCAAGTCGATGAACGTGCCCGAGTCCCCGTTCGTGCTGCACCTGCCCAACGTGATGCACCTGGCCACCGACGTCACCGGCGTGCTGCGCAACGGCACGCCGTCACTGGCGCTCGCTGCCGCGCTGCACCCGTCCGCGGCGGTGTGCGGCACGCCGACCGGCATGGCAGCCGAGGTCATCCACGAACTCGAGCGGATGGACCGCGGACGCTACGCCGGCCCGGTCGGTTGGCTCGACGCCGATGGTGACGGCGAGTGGGGCATCGCTCTTCGCAGCGGCATGCTCGACCCCGAAGACCCCTGTCGAATAAGGCTTTTCGCCGGCTGCGGCATTGTCGCCGGAAGCATCCCCGAGGCCGAACTGGCCGAGTCGGACGCCAAGCTGCTGCCGATGCGCAGCGCCCTCGCCGACGACTGACCACCGCTGGTCGAGCCCGCGCCGCTGGTCGAGCCCTGCGGATGACGAAGGCTTGTACTGAGCCGTCGCGAGGCACAAGCGACGTGTCGAAGTGAATCCGCAGGCGCCGAAACCACGGTGACCGCGAACGCCAACCCGACCACACCCCGACGCTGGTCGAGCCCTTACCGCTGGTTGAGCCCTGCGGATGACGAAGGAATCCGCAGGCGCCGAAACCACGGTGACCGCGAACGCCAACCCGATCACAACCCCGACGCTGGTCGAGCAAGCCCAGCGTTCTCGGAGGTTCTCCGACCGTGCCAGGTCGGTGACAGACCGGGCGCGCAGGTTGGTGTCACGAGACCACAAGGAGCGTCATGCAGACCACGACAACCACGATCCCTGTGATCCAGCACTGGGGCACTACCCTCCCGGCGCCCACCGACACCTTCGCGGTGCGCTCCCTCACGGACGGCGACGTCCTCACCGTCCACGAGGTCATGGGTGGGATGTCTGCGCAATCTGCGTACCTGCGTCTTCACACCGGCATCCAGCAGCTTCCGCTCCGCTCGACGACCGCACTCGCACGGGTGGTGGACGGTGTTCAGCGATCGCACGTGGCACATGAGTCCGGCACCGGCCGGGCGATCGGTCTCGCGATGTGGGTCCGGTCATCGGACACCGACGAGGCCGAGATCGCGGTGATGATCGCCGACTCCGCCAGCTGTCGGCGGGTAGTACTGTCTGAGCACCACCGCATGCGGGCCTGGCCGACCCGTCTCGGCGCACTCTCCGACCCCAGCGACCCGACGATGCTGCGCCGCGTCAACCGACACCTCGCTCGGCAGGGACCGCTTGCGCGAGTTGGGCATGGCCGCGCTCGGGGCTCTGCCTGTCGACCGCGAGGGATGTGGTCGTTGCCCTTCGAGGACAGCCCATGGCGCACCGCGATCCACGACGAGCCGTGCCCGTTCTCATCAACGAAACCGGCACGCTTCACGTACTCATGAGCCAACACGTTCCACTGCTCATCAGTCAGATGCTGGTGCTTGGGACCCAGCGCCATCGACGCGTGAAAGACGTGCACCTTGCCGGTCGCTTCAACGCCATCACGGTGCAGCTGTGCACGACTCAACCCGCCCTGAGCCGCACCCACCGATGCGACGGCAAAACCTCGGGCATCGACGGCACCTCCGGAACATCGACGTCGTCCGGCGCCGGACAGCAAAGCCCCTGGGGCAACTTCGGAATTCAGGGCGTCATCTCTAAGCATTGAAAGCGTGGCGAACGCCGGAACGGCACCTACGCCGGCACATGGATCAGTCTCGACCCGATCACGCGACTCAACGACCCGGCCGGTGCAAACCCATACGTGTTTGAAGGAGGCAAACCGATCAACTACATGGACCCTGTCGGAAAGTACTGGTCTGATGTTACCGATTCCATCGGAGGACTTTCTGCGTGCGTAAGTGGCGGCTCGGTAGCATCAGGATACTTCGCCGGCGTCGGATCGTTGTTCGGGCCGGAACGAACCGTCATCGGTGGCGTCGCCGGCTTCATGTATGGTCGTGGAGCAGAAGTAATCGCAAATGCAACGCTCGGCTTCAATCGGATCCAGGGCTTCCAACAGCCCTTTTCACAATGAGTTCGAATGGTAGTGAGTGATAGCCACGTGAAACGTGATCAAGCTAGAAAAAGTAAGTTCCCTGCATGGTTGTACCTAGCAGCGATTGCAACAGGAGCCCTTACCTTTGGAGGATCGCAACTCAAGCAATCGAATGAGGGCTTGGGGTCGCTCCTCCAAATATTATCGCTCCCGCTTGCGATCGTCACATTATGGGGGGTTGTCCGCTACTTTCGCGTGTTATTCAACAGCATCGAAGATGGCGTCGATACTAAGGATCGCGGCGAATGGTGATCGACCACGTCGGGACATGCGATCCCAGGCCTTGGGACGCTATCTCTCACGCAAGGCCCTCCCGACTCGCCGACTAGCTGACGGGGCTGGGTAGGGCTATCTCTGGGTGACACAAGGGGGCCATAACGCTGGTTGTAGCCCCCTCATCCTGATGTGTGTGGAAGGTTCACTGACCGAGCCCTCGATCAGGTGCCGGCCCGGTACGGCGTGGGGTGCCGGCCATTCATTGGCCCAGCCGCGCGCCGGACCGGTGCCGGCGGCCGGGAACCGAGGTCGCCCAGAGGTGCCGTGCGCTGCGGCCTGTTGGACCTCGATCGCCTCTGCCGGCAGCTCCGGCGCGGGATTGGTGCGCATCGACGAGGGGACGCGGCCGGCCTCAGCGTTATCCCCGGCGCCGACCAGGACAGGCACGAGCTGCTGCTGGGTGACGGTTTGGCCGCGACCAAGGTCGACGAGCTCCTGGCGGGCGGCCTGCGCATCCTGCATAGCGCGCACGGTGCGCTGGATCTGCTTCATCACCGCGTACCAGCCGCGAGTGCGGTCGCGGCCGCCGGCGCGGATCGCGAGGTTCAGGTGTCGTGCTGCGAGCCCTGCTGAGCGGGAGCGGGGCAGAATGCTGCCGTGCTACATCCCGGCCCCGGTGGTGTAGTCCTCCGGGCGGGGATCGAACGACACTCGGGCGTAGTCGTCGGCGACCTTCCCAGCCGGGACGCCTCGTGCGGGTCGGGGTGATGCACCGCGGCCAGGGCGAGCATCCAGCCGGCGGCGGCCGCGTGCGATCGCCACTGCTCAATGTCTTCGGGGTCGGTCGCCTCGACCTCGGCAGCGAACCGTTCTGCGTGGTGCTCGGCTCGGCCAGGTGCTCCTCAATGTCGGTGGTGGGGTGGTCGACAACCGCCTCTTCTTCCCGCCACAGCGCGAGAGCTTCCCGCCGGGTCTCGGGGGTTTCGTGGGGTGCCCACTGCTTCCGCAACGATCTAAATGTCAGGTCCGGCGCGATCTTCGATGCGGCGACCGCGACCGAGTCGGTGTCGGCCAACGACACCAAGTATCCGGTGACGACGTAGCGGCCACCCTTACCCCACCGGGGCACCAGCTCGAGGCCGACCATCGCCGCGTTCCGCAACCACTCCGCCTCGGCCGAGGAACCGGTCGCGGTGCCGCGCAACACACGCTGCAGGTGCACCCGATCCGGGTCGACCGGACGAGTCGCGGACCGTCCCGCCGCCTGGTCCTGGGCATTCAACTCGGCCCGTTCCTCGGCGCGGCGCACCTCGGCCTGGGTGTACGCACTGAACCCCGATCTGTGCCGCCGCGCCCTGGCCCTGTGGCACGGGGACATCGCCTACGACAACGTGTCTGCCACCCTGGTCGGCCCCGAGCCGGGTACGGCTGGACGAGCTACGCCGTGGCGTTCGGACCACGCCGGCGAGCTTCCTTCTGGACGAGCACCGTCCGGGCGGCTCGGACAAGGACGCGGCCGTCGGTGACGCCGAGGGAGCCATGGCGGAGCGCACGAGGCGATGGTCGGGCCCCGCTCCTACGCGTCCGCCCCGGCCATGGGCGAGTGCTGCGTGAGAACGGCCGCCGCTCTCGCGCGCAGCGATCCCCGACCGGCGGCTGAGTTGCTCGGACTGGGACACTGGCTGCTCGAGCACGAGGAGACGGCGCTGCCTCCCACGCTCGCGGCACACGACGCCCGCGTCACCGGCCTGGTCGAGGCCCCATGACCCTCACGCACCCCGACTGCCGACCTCGTGATGACCCGCGTCCAGCAGATCGTCGGAGGCTTGGATTTTTCTGCCGCCCCGAACCCTTGACGCTGACGCCATGTTGACGTCACAGTGATGTCTATGGACATCACTCCGTACATCGAAGGAATCCGGCAGGACCTGCTCGCTGCCGCCCGTGCCGCCGGAGAGGACGGCGAGAAGTTCGTCGCCGAACGCCTCTCGTACGCCATCGACGCATCCGCGCGACTGGCCATCATGGAGGCGGTCAGCGCCGCTGCCGCCGAGATCACGGCCAAGATGCCGTCGGGTTCGGTCGATGTGAAACTGGTCGGTCGCGACCTCGACTTCGCGATCAACGCGCCGCTGCCGAGTCCGCCCACTCCCCCGTCGCCCCCTCACCTGGACAAGGACGCCGAGCCCGAGGACGAAGGCGGCCTGGCCCGCGTCACGGTACGCCTGCCCGAGGCGGTCAAGGCCAAAGCCGAGGCTCGCGCCGAGGCTGCCAACCAGTCGCTGAACACGTGGATCGTCAACGCAATTCGCGTCTCCACGATCAAGGACGGGTTCCAGATGGACCCCAGCGAACTGATCAACCACTTCCTCGGTCAGGACCCGTTCACCGGACGAAAGGGCAGCCGACACATGAAGGGTTGGAACTGATCATGCGACACGAACAGTTCGAGGCCCGCGAACCTGTCGAGCTGTACGTGGAGATCCAGGGCGGCTCGGTCCACCTGGACGCCACGGGATCCACCGACGTCTCGGTCGAGATCGAAGGCACTCACGCGGACGAGGTGCTGGTCGAGCAGCGCGGTCGCTCGCTGCGCGTGGTCGCCCCGCGGCCGCGGGGCCTGGGCGGCGGACGCGAATGGGCCGTCGACCTGCGCATCCGCGTTCCGGGCGACAGTGACGTCATCGTGCAGTCAGGTAGCGCGCCGGTGACCCAGCAGGGTGAGCTGCGCTCGATGCAGTGCAAGGCCGGATCAGGCCACGTGGTGCTCGACCGGGTCGGACGCGAGACCCTCGTCGACACCGGCTCGGGCCGGATCACGGTGGCTCATCTGCAGGGCGACGCCCGACTGCGCACCGGGTCCGGTGGCGTCCGAGCCGGACGCCTCGACGGCGAGGCGATCATCGCCACCGGCTCCGGCGACGTCAGCATCAGCGACTTGCTCGGCGAACTCTCGTTCAGGGCCGGCTCCGGAAGCCTGTCGATCGAGCGGGCTCGGGGCAAGGTGCGGGGACGCACCGGCAGTGGCGACGTGTCCGTAGG
Organism: Yimella sp. RIT 621; assembly: GCF_004146205.1. Lineage (NCBI taxonomy): Bacteria > Bacillati > Actinomycetota > Actinomycetes > Micrococcales > Dermacoccaceae > Yimella > Yimella sp. RIT 621. The sequence continues at coordinate 89,409 of NZ_SEIP01000006.1, read as the reverse complement.
TCGCCTCCAGCACGGCGAGATCGATGCCAAGACCGGCAGTGGTTCGGTCAGCGTGCACGTCCCCGAAGGCACTCCGGTCTGGACGGACGTGGTCTCCGGACGTCCGGTGGAGTCGACGCTGCCTTCCGCCGGCGAACCGGCCCCCGGCCAAGACTTCGTAAAGCTCAGCGCTCGCACCGGCAGCGGCACCGTCCGCCTTGCACCGAGCGAGAGTTCGGATCACCACGAGCACGTCTGAACAACCCCAAAGTCCGCAGAATCGGCGAGTTGGTCTACTGGTTCTGCGGACTTTTCGTTGCCGGAGCGCTCAGCCAAGCCCGGCAAGGAAGGCCTTGGCCCGCTCCATGAGCAAGGCCGCCGCCTGCGGGTCGTAGGCGTCGAGAGAGCTGTCGGCGAACAGGTGCTGACCGCCCGGGTAGACGAACAGCTCTGCATTGGACTCAGATTCGGTGAGCTCACGTGCTGCGGGCAGGTCCTCGTCGAAGTACTCGTCGCCTTCCTTGCCGTGGATCTGCACGGGCAGCCCGGCCGGCCACGCTCCGAACTCGCTGGCCGGCAGGCAGGAGTACATGAACAGCGCGCCGCGTGCGCCGGATCGGGTCTGGGCCAGCTGCTGGGCGATCGCCACACCGAACGAGAAGCCCGCATACACGAGATCGGTTCCGTACTCCTGGGCAGCAGCGACGCCTCGCTCGCCCAACTCCTCGAACCCCACCTCCTTCGCATAGGCGAAGCCGTCCTCGATGCTGGGGAATGTCCGCCCCTCGAACAGGTCGGGTGAGTGCACCGTGTGCCCGGCCTCGCGTAGCTCGTCGGCAAAAGCACGGACGCCGTCGGTCAGGCCCTGGATGTGGTGGTAGAGCAGCACGTCGGTCATGAGAAGCAGCTTTCTCGAGGCAATGATCCACATTTTTGGAACGTTCGACGATGCTAGTCTGACCGGCCGAACCCGCCGCCGATCGCGGCGCAATGCCGCGGGACTTCAACGACTTCGAGGTCGCCGCGCAGGAATCCGGCCCCGCCTACGAACGCGGCAAGCTGTGGGGCTTCATCCGGCACGCCCGCCTTTCCCAGGACCAGGCGTCGCAGTTCTGGCACCGGATGGCTGAACTCGTCGAGGAGTTCGACCGGATGCCGCGCTCGGGTGACACGGTGTACGGATTCGCCATCGGCGTGTATCCGACGGATCACCCGTCTCTGCCATCGGCCGACTGAGCGCGATCAGTCCAGTTCGGCCAGCGCGTGTCGGGCGACCTCCGCAAGACGTTCGTGCAGAGGACGCTCGGCAGAACGCTCGATGCGTACCTCCAGCACCCGAACCCCCTTGCTGGGGTTGGCGATTCGATCGGCGAGCGTGTCGCGGTCGGTGATGAGCTCGTACTGCGTGCTGCGCGCCCGACACACCAGCTCGAGGTTGGCGCCGGTCGGCGTTCCGAAGATGCGCTCGAAGGAATCGGTCAAGTGGTCCTGGCCCGGCTCCAAGGTGCTGAAGATCCCACCGCCGTCGTCGTTCAGCACGACGATCGTCAAGTCCGGCTTGTCGTTGTCCGGACCGATCAGCAACGCGTTGCCGTCGTGCAGGAACGTGAGATCGCCCATCAGTGCGTACGTCGGTCGTTCCGGACGCGAGAGCGCGACGCCCGCGGCGGTCGACACCATGCCGTCGATGCCTGCCAAACCGCGATTGGCTACCGAAACCACCTCTCGCGCAATGCGATTGGGGTTTCGCGCAAGATCGAGGTCTCGGACGATGTTGGACGGGCCGATCACGATCGCAGAGCCGTCGGGCAGGTTGTGCACCACCGTCCGGGCGACGGTCATGCCGGAAGGCCAGCTGCCCTCGATGAGCGGTGTCGCGGCCTCGGACAGCGCAGTGCTGGCACGACGCCACCGGGCGCTCCACGCGCGGTCCGCGCAACTGGCGACCGCCGTCCGGCTGCGCTCGATGTCCTCCCACGCGTGCACGCGGCGGGTGTGGTGACTCGAGCCCGCCCACGAGGTGCCGGCGGTGACGACCTCGACCGAGACGTCCGGATGGCGCAGCAGTTTGCCCACCTCCCGATCGAGGGTGGTGCGTCCGGCCACAAGGACGCGTTCTGGCCGGTTGCGCTCCAGCCATTCGGTGGCACGCAGGATCAGCGCCCCGTGCGGGGTGACCCGTCCACGGTGGTACTGACCGAACGGTTCGGCGATGACCGGCCAGCCCGCCGCGTCCGCGAGCTCGGCGACCTCGGCGGCCATCGACGGCTCGGGCAGGTCACCCAGCACGACCAGCGTGCGCGGCACGGGGGCGATGCCGGGCCCGGCAGCCACAGCGCGGTGGCTGTCGACCTGGCGGATGTTGAGCCAGGACTCACCGCGCGGCAGACCGCTGAGGTCCTCCGGCCAGTCCTCACTGTCGACGTCCGGCACCAGTGGGGCGCGCAGCGGAATGTTCAGGTGCACCGGGCCGGCGTCGCCCGTGGGTACGCCGGTCGCTTCGGCGAGGGCACGTCCGACCATCGAACGCCACCAATCCTGTTGACCCGCACGCCTTTCGGGTACGCCGAACTCGTAGAACCAGCGGGTGGAGTTGCCGAAGATCTTCACCTGGTCGGTGGTCTGGTTGGCACCGACAGCGCGCATCTCCGGCGGCCGGTCGGCCGAGAGGACGAGCATCGGCACATGGGCATGGTGCGCCTCGAGAACGGCCGGGTGCAGGTTGGCCACCGCGGTGCCGCTGGTGGTGATGATCGGCACCGGGATCCGACGGATCTTCGCCATGCCGAGGGCGAGGAACCCCGCCGACCGTTCGTCGATGCGCACGTGCAGCCGAAGTCGTCCGGCCTTCTCGGCCTCGAGCGCGGCGTACGCCAGCGGCGCCGATCGGGAGCCGGGAGCCAGGACGATGTCACGTACGCCGTGCCGGACGAGCTCGTCGATCAGCACGGTCGCGAAGGCCATGGAGGGGTTCACGGCGTCATTCTCCCGTAACGCCCCACGACGCCGACCAGGTCTGTCCGGGTTGCAGCTCGATGAGGCCCTCGCCGGTGTTGAAAGCGTTGGCCGGACAGGTCATCGGCTCGACCGCGACGCCGGTGCGCCGGGCGTTACCACCGGGCAGCGAGTCACCGGTGAAGGCTTGCGCGTAGCCGAACGCGTCCGCATCGGCCCAGAGCGTCGTCGCGTGTTCGTCGGTCCGTACCGTGATGCGCCAGTGACCGTCCTCCGCGCGCAGATCGGTGTACGCGTGATCGAGCTGCGTATCGGCGATCGGCCGCGCGGTCGAGAAGTCGAGCTCGGCCGGCACCGGCGCGGTGCCCGTCGGGATGAGGCGGTCGTCCACGTCGATCACGGTGCCGGCAGGCAGTTCGAGGATCAGCTGGTCGACCGTCTCCTCCCCGGCCGTGAGGTAGGGGTGTGCGCCGTAACCGAAGGGCACCGCTGCACGGCCGGCGTTCGTTGCAGCAGGCGTGACGGTGAGGCCGTCCTCGCCGATCGAGTACGTGACGGTCAGCTCGAGGATCCCGTCCCAACCCTGTTGCGGCAGCAGCGAGCAACCGACGACCACTCGATCATCACTCTGCTCCACCAGGTGCCAGGTCGCCCAACGGGTGAGTCCGTGGGAGGCGTTCGATCGTGCCGGTTCGGACAGCGCCAACTGCTGCTCCTTGCCCGCGTAGGTGTACTTGCCGTCGCGAATACGGTTGGGCCACGGCATCAGGTGCTGACCCCGTCCGGCATCGGCCTTTGCGTCGACCGGGTAGCCGTGCAGCAGTGGCCTTCCACCCGAGCGGTATTCGCGGATTCCTCCACCCGCCTGGACGACGACGAGTTCCTGGTCGTGGGCCTTCAGGGTCCACTGCTGCCCGCTGGGTGCGCGATCACTCATGACGCCCAATCAAGCACATCGCGCCGTCGTACGCACGGGATGACTAACGTGGTCTGGTGCCCACCCACCGCAGCCTCGCCGACGACGTCCGGTCCCGGACACCGCAAGAACTGCGCGATCTTGTCGTGGCCCGGCCCGATCTGCTTCACCCCGGCACGTCCGACCTGACCGGGCTGGCGGCACGAGCCGCAACCCGAAGCAGTGTGCAACGTGCCGTGGACGCCCTGCCCGCTGACGCCTTGCGCGTCCTGGACGCCCTGGTTGCTTCGTCGGGTGAGCTTGCGGGCGCAGCGGCCCGCCTGGCTGTCGAGGTCGATGCCATCACCGACTTCGCGGACGACCTGTGGACCCGGGCACTGGTGTGGCGCAACGGTGATCGGTTGACCGCAACCCGCGAGGTCGCCCAGCTCCTCGCCGAAGTCGATCTGGACCAGGCCCCGTTCCACCACCCCGTGGTCGGGACACCCGGGGGCGGCCAGGAGGCCGCCGACGCGCACGCCGGACATGCGGCGCTCGACCTGGTGTGGCAGGTCGAAGCGCTCGCCGAACACTGGGAAGCGGCGCCGCCACGAGTGATGAGCAAGGGCGGGGTGTCCGTCCGCGACCACAAGAGTCTCGCCGGGCATCTCGACACGACGATCGAACACAGCGCATTCATCGCCGAACTCGCCCACGCTGCCGGGCTGCTCGCACCCGACGCAGAGATCGATCCGACCTGGTTGCCCACCCCCGCCTACGACGACTGGCTACAGGAACCGCCCGCCTCGCGTTGGGTCGCGCTCGCTCGGGCGTGGTGGACAATGCTGCGCGCGCCGTCCCTCGTCGCGTCCAGAGACCCGGGCGGGTCGGTCGTCAATCTGCTCGGGGATGCTTCCGTGTGGCCGATGATGCGCCAGCGCAGACACGACGTGCTGTCGGTGCTCCTCGACCTGCCCGCTGAGGTCGCGGTGTCGGTGGACGACGTTGACGTCCTGTTGCGCTGGCACCGCCCCCTGCGCCTGCCGCCCGGGGTACCGACTCGCGCGGATGTCGTTGTGCAAGAGGCGGAATGGTTGGGACTGGTCGCCGACGGACGACTGAGTTCGGTCGGACGAGCCCTGGCCGCCGACCGGCTGGACGACTCCGTGGCCGCGCCGCTGTTGCCCGCCCTGATCGATCACGTTCTCGTGCAGGCTGATCTGACGGCGATCGCGCCCGGCCCGCTGACGGACGATCTGCGACGCCTCATGCACACCGTGGCCGATGTCGAATCTCGCGGTGGGGCAACTGTTTTCCGGATCACCGACCGCTCGATGAACCGAGCGCTCGATGCAGGGCATTCGGCTGCCGGCCTGCGCGAACAGTTGCGCTCCGCGAGTCTCACCCCGTTGCCGCAGTCGCTTGAGTACCTGATCGACGACGCCGCACGACGGCACGGCGTGACTCGCGTTGGGGCTGCATCGTCGTACGTGCGTAGTGATGACGAGTCACTACTGAACGCGCTCGTGGCCGACTCGGCCGCAGAACCGTTGCAACTGCTGCGAATTGCCCCGACCGTCCTGGTCTCGCGGCTGCCGGCTGCTCGACTTCTCAATCTCCTGCGCGAGATCGGCTACTCCACCCTCGCCGAGGACGCGTCCGGCGCCGTGACCGTCATCGGCAGTGAACCCGCCCGGGCGCCGTCGCCCCGTCCGTCCGCGTCCGTCACCCGCACCACGGTCGAGGCGTCGGCCGCGGAGCAGTTCGTCGAGAAACTACTGCAGACGTCCGGGACCGAAGCCCCGGCCACCGGCGACCCGGCAGTGACCGTCGACGTGCTGTTGGACGCGGCGGCCACCGGCGTGCCCGTCCGGGTCGGCTATGTCGACACATCGGGCAACATCCGACGGATCACAATGCGTCCGCGCTCGGTGGACGCAGGACGGGTGACCGGTACCGTCGGCGAGAACGTCCGGACGATCAGCGTGCACCGCATCACTGCCGTCGCGCCCGCTTGATGCGGAACGACGGCAGGTAGTCGGTCAGACGCGCGGGGTGTCGAGGTCCGCGCGGGTCGGGATGCGAGCAGATCTCGAGACCCCGCGCCCCTGTCAGCGATGCGCGGTGACCCAGCTAGTCGGCGGCTGCGTTCATCCGAGCGAACTCGCCAGGCGTCATTCCGGTCGCCGTCTTGAAGTCGCGCGAGAAGTGCGCCTGGTCGGCGTAACCGAGCACGGCGGCGACGTCCGCCAACGACCCCGAACTCTCACGCAGGCGATCGGCCGCCTCGTGCAACCGGCGACGACGGATCAACCAGAGCGGCGTCAACCCCAGCCGCCGGTTGCACAAACGCTGCAGCGAGCGCTCGTTCAAGTCGAAGCGGTGACACAGTTCCACGACGCTCGTGATCGACAGGTCCGTCTCCGCGGCCTCGGTCAGGTCGTTGATCAGCAATGACTCCTCGTCGAGGGGCAGCAGTGGCTCGAGCCGCTCCTGCACCAGCGTTCGTCCCTCCGCATGGGCGCCGATATCGTCCGGGTCAGCAGCCATCAGTTCGCGCAGCTTCACCGTGAGTCCCGGGAACACCTCATCCAACTCGATGGACTGATCGGTGATCGTGCTGACCGGGCGGCCGAGTAGCAGCGACCCTGCGGCCGGAGTGAACATCGCACCGAACCCCCACGATCGGCCCTCCAGCACCGTCCTCGACAGACCACGCGTCGGGCCGCCGAAGCGCGAGTACGCAGGCGTCGTGATGAGCAGACAGACGGGGTACTGCAGCACCTTCTGCACCGACTGCTCCGGCGCCGGCACGTCCCACACCGGAATCCAAAAGCGACGCAGCAGACCGCGCAGATGCTCAGGCGCCCCGTAGCGATGAATCGTGAACGAGCGGTCGGACGGGTCGCGCAGGTGAGCGCGCTCAATGTCGTCCGCGGCTCTGGCCATGTGTCGGAAATTATCAAGACCGGCCCGCGCACGCTGCCCTAACGTCACGATCAAGATCGACGAAGGAGAGGGTCATGACACAGATCCAGCAGACCTGGACCCGGCACGAAGAACCGTTCAGCAAGGTCGTCGCCTCGGTCACCGACTGGGACGCCGCGAGCCCGTGCGAGGGGTGGAGCGCCCGCGATGTGTTGCACCACGTCATGGAGACCGAGCGTGACTTCCTCGGCAATCAGGGCCACGAACTCCCCGCAGCGGCAACGGCTGAGGATCCCGCCGCTGCGTGGCGCGAGCACAACCAGGCGGTGACCGACCTGCTCGGCGATCAGTCAGTCGCGGACAAGCAGTTCGACGGTTACTTCGGACCGACCACCGTCGGCGAGACCCTCGCCCGTTTCTACGGCTTCGACCTGCTCGTGCACCGCTGGGATCTCGCCCGATCGCAGGGCACCGACGAGCAGTTCACGGACGCCGAGCTCGACGAGATCGACTCTGCTGTGGACGGATTCGGTGATCATGCGTACGTTCCCGGAATCTTCGCCGACCCGGTGAAGGTGCCCGAGGACACAGACCGCACCACCAAGGTGCTCGCCCGCACCGGCCGGAAGGTCTGATCCCACGGCGGTGGTGAACACTGGCCCGCATGGCTTCGTTGTTCTACCTCGTGGGTCCGCCCGCTGTCGGAAAACTCACGGTCGCCCGGTGCCTCGAACAGCGCACCGGCGCGATCGTGGTCGACAACCACCTGATCAACGACCCGGTCTTCGTGCCGATGGGCGTGCACCGCGGCGAAGGCATCGAAGCGACGAACAAGCTACGAGGACGCGTTCTCGACATCGTGCACGAAGCGATCCGGCTCGCACCGACGCGGTTCAGCTACGTCCTCACCCACTGGCTGCCTACAAGCCCGAGAACTCCGAACTGGTCGAGCGGGTGCGCGTGTTGGCCGCAGCCGGGCAGGCGCGGTTCGTTCCCGTGTGGCTCACCACTGATGCCGAGACCCTCGCGGGGCGGGTCACGGAGCCGGATCGATCGCAGCGCGCCAAGCTGGTCGATGCGGAAATCCTGCGACAGCTGGCAGCCGTGCCGAACCTTCCACCACCGCCGGACGCCTTGGTGATCGACTCGACGTCCCTCACCGCTGACGAGGTCGCCGATCGAATCATCGAGCACGTCGGCCGGCCTCATCGTTAGGACAAAATCAGAAGATCCGCACCTGGTCCTCGGGCGCGAGGTACATGCCGTCGCCCGGCTGCACGTCGAACGCCTCATGGAACTCGCGCAGGTTCCGTGCGACGTTCGCACGGCAGTTGGCCGGCGCGTGCGGGTCGATCGCGACCAGGCGCTTCGCCTCGTCCGGACGCGCCTTGCCGCACCACACCTGGCTCCACCCGAGGAAGAACCGCTGGTTACCGGTGAATCCGTCCAGTTCCGGAGCCGGATTCTCCTCCTGCGCAATGGAATACGCCTTGTAACCAATCGTCAGACCACCGAGGTCGCCGATGTTCTCGCCGACGGTCAGTCCACCGTTGACCTTGATGTCGGGGGCATCGGCCGGTGACTCCTGGTCGAACTGGTCGATGAGCTTCTTGGCACGCTCCTCGAAACGCTCGCGGTCTTCCGGGGTCCACCAGTCGGTGAGCGAACCGTCGCCGTCGAACCGCGAACCCTGGTCATCGAAGCCGTGCCCGATCTCGTGACCGATCACCGCACCGATGCCGCCGTAGTTGACCGCGTCGTCCGCGTCGACGTCGAAGAACGGCGGCTGCAGGATCGCGGCCGGGAAGACGATCTCGTTCATCATCGGGTGGTAGTACGCGTTGACCGTCTGCGGGGTCATCAACCACTCGGTGCGATCGATCGGCTGACCGATGCGGCCGAGCTGACGGTTGAGTTCGAACTCGGCCGATCGAGCAAGGTTTCCGAGCAGGTCGTCCGCGTCGATCTCGAGCGCGCAGTAGTCACGCCACTTGTCCGGGTAACCGATCTTCGGGGTGAACTGCGCCAGCTTTCCGAGCGCGCGTTCACGAGTCGCGGGCGACATCCATTCGAGGCTCTCGAAGTCGCGGCGGTACGCCTCGATGAGGTTCGCGACGAGTTCCTCCATGCGCTCCTTGGCGCGCGGCGGGAAATGCTCGTCGACGTACAACTGCCCGACGACCTCACCGATGCACGACTCGACGACCGCGACGCCGCGCTTCCACCGCTCCTTCAACTTCGGGGTGCCGCTGAGCACCCTGCCGTTGAACGCGAAGCTCTCGTCGACGAGATCCTGATGGAGGTACGGCGCCTGGTCGCTGATGACCATCCACGACAGCCACGCCTTCCAGTCGTCCAGGTCGTGGTCGACCAATGCGCTGGACAGACCGGACAGGTACGACGGTTCTCCGACGACCACGTCCGCGAATGCTCCGGACGGCGCTCCGATCCCGGAAGCCCAAGCATCCCAATCGAACTCGGGGGCCAGATCCTTCAGTTCGGCGAGCGAGTGCTTGTTGTAGGTCTTCAGAGCGTCGCGGGTCGAGACGACGTCCCAGTGATGAGTCGCGAGGCGGGTCTCCAGCGCGAACACACGGCGCGCGAAATCGGCAGGATCGGGGACGCGCGCCAACTCGGCCATCCGCTCGAGATGCCCCTGGTACTTCTCGCGCACCTCGGCGTACTTGTCCTCCCGGTAGTACGACTCGTCCGGCAGGCCGAGACCGCTCTGCGTGAGGTAGGCGATGTACTTGTCCGGGTCCTTGGCGTCGGCGGTGACGTAGAAGGCGATCGCGCTCCACACTCCGCGACGGGTGAGTTCGCCCATGAGCCCGGCCAGCTGGCTCGTCGACTGCAAACCGCGGATCTGATCCAGCCGCGGCTGGATCGGGTCGGCACCGGCGGCCTCGATCGACTCGGTGTCCATGAACGAGGTGAACAGGTCGCCGACCTTGCGCTCCCCCGTGCCGGGCTCGGCGTCGGAGGCGGCGGCCCGCTCGATGATCACTCGGACAGCTGCCTCGGACGCCTCGCGCAGCGCGTCGAAGGCGCCGTACCGCGCACGGTCGTCGGGAATCTCGGTGCTGCGGACCCAGTGATTGTTGACGAACCCGAACAGGTCGTCCTGCACGCGGGTTTCGGAATCGAAGGTCGAAGTCAGGCCAGAACGCATACGTCGACCCTAACCCCGCCGAGTGGCCGGGCTATGGACGAGTGGCCGGGATATCGCCCGGCCGCCTGTTCATAGCCCGGCCACTCGGTGGGTCAGGCAGTGCCGAGGGCGCGGACGACGCGGGACGGCGACGGGCGGCCGAGTTGGTCGGCCATCCAGACACTGGTGGCGACGAGTTTGTCGAGGTCGACCCCGGTCTCGATGCCGAGTCCGCGACACATCCACACGAGGTCCTCGGTGGCCAGGTTGCCGGTCGCCGACTTCGCGTAGGGGCACCCACCCAGTCCGCCGGTGGACGCATCCACCACGCGGACGCCGTGCTGCAGCGCGACGAGCGTGTTCGACAGCGCCTGCCCGTAGGTGTCGTGGAAATGGACGCCGATCCGGTCGATCCCGATTCCGCTGTCTCCCAACGCATCCAGTAGTCGAGCAACATGACCTGGCGTGCCGACGCCGATGGTGTCACCGATGCTGAGTTGATCGCACCCGAGCTCCATCAGCCGCGCGCACACGTCGACGACCTGCTCGATCGGCACCGGTCCTTCCCACGGGTCGCCGAAGCACATCGAGACGTACCCGCGCACCCACAGGGCGTCGTCCTTGGCCCGCTTCACCACGGGCGCGAACATCTGGAGTGACTCCTCGACGGAGCGGTTGAGGTTCTTTCCAGCGAAGGTCTCCGTGGCTGAACCGAACACCGCGATCGACTTCACCCCGGCCGCGAGCGCGTTGTCGAGACCCCGCTCGTTCGGCACCAGTACCGGCCGGGTCGGACGGCGCGCCTCCTGCCCCAGCGAGTCCACCAGTTCGGTCGCGTCGGCCAACTGCGGGATCCAGGACGGCGGCACGAAGCTGGTCGTCTCGATCGTGTCGAGGCCGGCGTCGATCATTCGGCGGATGAACTCGGCCTTCACCGCGGTGGGCACGACACTCTTCTCGTTCTGCAGTCCGTCGCGGGCACCGACCTCGTAGATCGTGATGCTGTCGGGCAATCCGTCGGCTGGTTCGACCATCGGCAGGCTCATGTGAGCATCGTCTCACCCACCGTCCGCGCCCTGAACCCGTCGGGAATCGGCGGGCTTCCCGCCTGGTTAGCCTGAAACGTGCCCACCGACGTCCCCGGACCCCTCATCGTCCAGAGCGACAAGACCGTCCTGCTCGAAGTCGACCACCCGCTCGCCCGCGAAGCACGCGCTGCGATCGCGCCGTTCGCCGAGTTGGAACGTGCGCCCGAGCACATCCACACTTACCGGGTGACGCCGCTCGGCCTGTGGAACGCGCGCGCCGCCGGACACGACGCCGAACAGGTGGTGGACGCGCTCGTCCGGTACAGCCGTTACCCGGTGCCGAACGCGCTGCTCATCGACCTCGCCGAGACGATGGACCGCTACGGACGCCTGACCCTGCGCAAGCAGGACATCGCCGGCGAACAGAAGCTCGTGCTGGTGACGACCGACCGGGCAGTGCTCACGGAAGTGTTGCGCAACAAGAAGATTCAGCCACTCGTCGGCGACCGGATCGACGACGACAGCGTTCTGGTGCACCCGTCCGAACGAGGCGCGATCAAGCAGCAACTCATCAAGCTCGGCTGGCCCGCCGAGGACGAAGCCGGCTACGTCGACGGCGAGGCGCACCCGATCGAACTGGCCGAGGACGGCTGGAGTCTGCGTGATTACCAGCAGCACGCGGTGGACGGTTTCTGGGACGGCGGCTCCGGCGTCGTCGTGCTCCCGTGCGGCGCCGGCAAGACCCTCGTCGGCGCGGGTGCCATGGCGAAGTCGCGCACCACCACGTTGATCCTGGTGACCAACACGGTGAGCGCTCGGCAATGGAAGGACGAACTGCTGCGCCGCACCTCCCTCACCGAGGACGAGATCGGCGAGTACAGCGGGGCCCGCAAGGAGATCCGGCCGGTCACCATTGCGACCTACCAGGTGCTGACCCTGAAGCGGAAGGGCGTGCACCCGCACCTGGAACTGCTGGACGCCCGCGACTGGGGGCTCATCGTCTACGACGAGGTGCACCTGCTGCCCGCGCCGATCTTCCGGATGACCGCCGACCTGCAGGCCCGTCGCCGCCTCGGCCTCACCGCGACGTTGGTACGTGAGGACGGGCGTGAAGAGGACGTCTTCAGCCTCATCGGCCCCAAGCGTTTCGATGCGCCGTGGAAGGAGATCGAGGCGCAGGGCTACATCGCGCCCGCCGACTGCGTCGAGGTGCGGGTCAGTCTGTCCGAGAGCGAGCGCTTGGCGTACGCGTCCAGCGATGCGGACGAGCGCTACCGGTTCGCGTCCTGTGCACCGGTGAAGGACAAGGTCGTCCAGCAGCTCGTCGACAAGCACCGCGGTGAACCGACCCTGGTCATCGGCCAGTACCTCGACCAACTGGAGTCGCTCGCCGGACGCCTGGACGCCGACCTGATCACCGGCGAGACGTCGGTTTCGGTGCGGCAGAAGCTGTTCCAGCAGTTCCGCGACGGTGAGATCTCGTTGCTGGTGGTCAGCAAGGTGGCGAACTTCTCGATCGACCTGCCGGAGGCGTCCGTCGCGATCCAGGTCAGCGGCACCTTCGGTTCACGCCAGGAGGAAGCCCAACGCCTCGGACGCGTGCTGCGTCCGAAGACCGACGGACGCACCGCGCATTTCTACACGGTCGTCACCCGCGACACCGTGGACGCCGACTTCGCCGCCCACCGGCAGCGCTTCCTGGCCGAACAGGGCTACGCCTACCGGATCACCGACGCCGAGGACCTGTGAACGTCATGAGGGACGAGGCGTGGTTGCCCCGTCCCTCATGACACTCGGTCGCGCGGTCAGTTGACCCCGAAGATCTGACGGATCGGGTCGATCGCGAAGTACAGGAAGAAGCAGAACGAGATGATCCACAGGATCACCGGGATCTCACGCCACTTGCCCTTGATGATCTTGATCAGCAGGTAGGCGAGCGTGCCCGCACCGATACCGACGGTGATCGAGTAGGTCAGCGGCATGAGCGCGATGGTTAGGAACGCCGGCAGCGCGATGTCGATGTCGCGCCAGTTGATCTCGCCGACCTCCTGCATCATCAGGAAGCCCACGAAGACCAGTGCCGGGGCGGCCGCCTCGTGCGGGATCACCTCGACCAGCGGGGCGAGGAAGGTCGCGAACAGGAACAGGACGCCGGTGACGACGGACGCCAGGCCGGTGCGGGCACCGTCGCCGACGCCGGACGCCGATTCGATGTAGCCGGTGTTCGAGCTGACTCCGCCCAGACCGCCGGCGGCAGCGGCTACGGAGTCGACGACCAGGATCTTCTGGGTGTCGTGCGGGGCGCCGTCCTCGTCCAGCAGGTCACCCTTCGCCCCGATGGCGGTCATCGTGCCCATGGTGTCGAAGAAGTCGGCGAGGATCAGCGAGAAGATGATCAGCGCGGCCGCGATGACACCGATCTTGGCGAAGCCGCCGAACATGTCGACCTGACCGACGAGCGAGAAGTCCGGTGTCGAGACGACCTGGTCCGGAACGGCCGGGACGTTCAGCGACCAGGTGCGGTCGTTGGTCGGCTTGCCGTCGACGAAGCGGGGGCCGATCTTGGCGATCGACTCGATGATGATCGCCAGGACGGTGGCCGAGACGATCGCGATCAACAGCGCGCCGGTCACCTTGCGGACGTAGAGGGCGAGCAGCAGCAGGAACCCGACGATGAACACGACGATCGGCCAACCCTGCAGGCGCCCGTCGATGCCGAGCTGAACGGGCGTACCGGCGCCGGCGCGCGAGAAGCCCGCGTCGAACAGGCCGATGAAAGCGATGAACAGTCCGATACCGACCGAGATCGCGGTCTTCATCTGTCCCGGCAGGGCTCGGAACGCCGCGACCCGGAAGCCGGAGATGACCAGCAGGAGGATGAGGATGCCTTCCCAGACGACCAACCCCATCGCTGCTTTCCAGGTCATGTCGGGAAGCGCCGCGACACCGAACGCGACGAACGCGTTGAGCCCGAGGCCTGCGGCGATCGACATCGGGAAGTTCGCGACCACGCCCATCAGGATCGACATGACTCCGGCGACCAGGGCGGTACACGCGGCGACCATCGCCAGGTTCGGAGCCGAGCCGCCACCGAGGAACTGGCCGGTTCCGTCCTTGACCGTTCCGATGATCAACGGGTTGAGCGCGATGATGTACGCCATCGTGAAGAAGGTGACGAATCCTCCCCGCACCTCCCGGGCGAGCGTCGAACCTCTTTCGGAGATCTTGAAGTAGCGGTCGAAGCCGCTGACCGGGGCGGGTTTCACGGGGGTGTTGGTCGACATGCCCGTGAGACTAGGCCCGGGCGCCGGTCCGCGTCACCGGTACGCTGCTAATCGTGACCCACGACGCATCCGACGAGCCGATCGCGGTCGAACCGATGCGGGTCGACATGAACAAGGTGACCCTCGGCGGAGTGGCCGTCTGGACCGTCGCCCTGATCGTCATTCTCGTGGTGCCGAGTCTGCGCTCCGGCGAGCGCAGCTGGTGGCCCTGGACGCCGGTGTTCGGCATTGCACTCGGCCTGATCGGCTACTTCTACGTGCGCCGCGGACGCGGCAACGCGTCCGCCGCCTGATCCGTCCCTCGCTTTCGTGGGGTCACGTTTCAGGCGGTTTCGTTGACCGAAGGTGAGTCGGACCCGCGCAGGTAAGCCAACACAGCGAGCACCCGTCGGTGCCCGGCCGAGTCGTCCGGCGACAGACCGAGCTTGGCGAAGATCCGCTGGGTGTGTTTTTCAACCGCTCCCCCGGTGACGAACAACCGCCCCGCGATCGAACCGTTCGAGAGCCCCTGCGCCATCAGTTCGAGCACCTCTCGTTCACGCGGGGTCAGCGACTGGACGGGGTCCTTCGCCCGCACCATGAGCTGCGAGACGACGTCCGGGTCGAGGACGGTGCCGCCTGCGGCGACCTGGTCGATCGCGGCGAGGAACTCGTCGATGTCGCCGATGCGGTCCTTGAGCAGGTATCCGACGCCGGCCGCTCCGGACGCCAGCAACTGATCGGCGTACGCCTGCACTACGTACTGCGACAGGACGACGATTCGGGCGTCCGGCCACGCCTGTCGGATCTCGACCGCAGCACGCAGGCCGTCATCCGAACCTGTGGGCGGCATCCGGACGTCGGTGATCACCAGATCGGGACGCTCCCGCAACGCCGCCTCGACGAGGGTCGGTGCGTCGCCGACGCCGGCCACGACCTGGTGACCGGCATCGGTGAGGATCAGCTGGACGCCCTCACGCAGCAGCGTCGAGTCATCGGCCAGCACGATCCGCATCAGTACACCTTCGTCCGTGGGGAATGAGAGCCAGCAGTGTGGTCGGGCCACCTGTGGGTGAGTCCACCGACAGCCTGCCGTCCACCGAACGCATCCGCTCGGCCAGCCCCCGCAGGCCGCTGCCCTTGGCCAGGTCGGCGCCGCCGACACCGTCGTCCGTCACGGCGACGACGAGTTCATGGTGGTCGACGGTCAGTTCGACGTAGGCGTTGCGAGCGCCGCTGTGCTTGGCGACATTCGTGAGTGCCTCGCTGATCACGTAATAGGCGGCCTGTTCCACGTGCGACGGCAGGACGCCGCGCTCCTCGGGAAGGTTCGTGGTCAGTGAGACCGGGACGGTCGGACGAGCGGCTGCCTGGCGCACCGCGGCGACGAGTCCGAGCTCGGTGAGGGTGGGTGGAGCGATACCGCGGGACAGCGCTCGCAGTTCCTCCAGCGTGTCCTGCGTGCTGACGATTGCAGCCCGGATCGATTCTGCCGCAGGTGAAGCCGAGCCCAACTGTCGTTCGATGCGGGCGAGGTCGACCTTCAGACGGACCAACCGCTGCTGCGGTCCGTCGTGGATGTCACGCTCGAGACGAGCCAGCTGATCGGTCTCGGCCGACCGCCCGGCGTCGCGGCTGGAGCGCAACTGTTCGATGACCTGCTGCTGCGACCGGCTGGACAGAATGGCGCGGGAGGCGAGGCTCTGCAGATGCGCCAGACCGACCGTCACGTAGGGCGCGATCATCAGCAGCAGGATCCCGAAGACGACTTCGACCACCGCCTGAGCTCCGTAGGAGGTGAACCCGAAGATCAACCCCGCGAGCGACCCGCTGCCGTCCTGCGGCAACGCCCAGCCCCACGCCGGCCAGAACACGAGGCCGATGACGGTGCCCCACAGGGTGATCAGGATGATCCAGGTGATCGTCGAGATCACCCAGCCGACCGCGGACCACACCGCGTCCAGCCAACGCTGCGGGTCGCGCACCAGCGTCCACGCCTTGGCGACCATCGAATCGTCCTGGCGCAGTGGGTAGTACGCACCGTGGGCGTCGTCCACCCCCTGGAAGCGGCGCAGCAGGCGCCGCTCGGTCTGTGCGCCCAGGACGCGACGAGCAGCGCCACCGGGACGGCGACCGGCGCCAGGACGACGCTGCTGACCATTCCGAAGAACATGCACGCGAGCGCGAACGCCAGCAGTGCGACCGGCCAGGACAGGAACAGGTACGCCGCGTCACCGGGCAAACGGCGCAGCACGTCACGAGGGGTCGGAATCCGCTGACGAGTCTGGTGCGTCGTCGACATGAGTGTCTTCTCGGCCGAGGTCGGTAACTGTGTCGTCATCATGTCATCGACGCTATGGACCGCCGAGCGGCGGCGACATCCCGTGCTCTGGCCAACGCTGTGTCGGGGCAGCCCGACACCTCCGAGAACGCAGCGACGCATTTCACCTGCTGCGGGCTCGCGACAGCCGCGCCGGGAGGGGCAGACTGGGCGGCATGTCGGAACGGCCCACAACCATCGTCCTGTTCGGAGCCACCGGAGACCTCGCCCGCCGCAAGCTGCTGCCCGGCCTGCTGCACCTGTGGGGCAGCGGACTGCTCAACGATGTGCGCCTCGTCGGCACCTCGCTCGATGACCACACGCGGGAGAGTTTCGTCGAGTTCGCGCAGCAGGCGATCGCCGAGTTCTCCTCCCGCAAGGAGGCGCAGAAGGACTTCCAGGAGTTTGCGAAGAGGCTCTACTTCGTGCGCAGCGATGCCGGCGCGGAAGCGTTGAAAGCCGTTGTCGCAGAAGCGGAACAGGGGTACGACGGCGACTCGCGCCCGCGTCGACTGCACTACCTGAGCGTCCCGCCGAAGGCTGCGCTCTCGGTGATCCAGACGCTCGCCGCCGCCGATCTTGCGGCGTACAGCCGCGTGGTGATGGAGAAGCCGTTCGGCACCGACCTCGCGACGGCGGTGGAGTTGAACAAGAAACTGCACGAGGTGTTCGCCGAGGAACAGATCTTCCGCATCGACCACTTCCTGGGCAAGGAGGCGGCGCTCAACATCCTGGCCTTCCGGTTCGCCAACGGGTTGTTCGAGCCGATCTGGCACCGCAACCACATCGACCACATCCAGATCGATGTGCCCGAGACCCTCGGCCTGGAAACCCGCGCGGCGTTCTACGAGGCGACCGGTGCGTACCGCGACATGGTCGTCACCCACCTGTTCCAGGTGCTCGCCTTCACCGCGATGGAGCCGCCGACGTCACTGGAACCGCAGGCCATCACCGAGGAGAAGAACAAGGTCTTCCGGTCGATGATGCCGATCCAGCCCGAGAACGTCGTGCGCGGTCAGTTCCAGGGGTACCGCGATCTGGACGGGGTTGCCCCCGAATCGGAGACCGAGACCTTCATCGCGCTCAAGTGCTACATCGACAACTGGCGCTGGGCCGGCGTCCCGTTCTACCTGCGCACCGGCAAGCGCCTGGCGCAGGGCCAGCGCATCATCTCGATCGCGTTCAAGGAACCACCGAAGTCGATGTTCCCCGCCGGCTCCGGAGTGAGCCAGCACGGCCCCGACCACCTGACCTTCGACCTGGCCGACCAATCGCGAATGTCGTTGTCGTTCTATGGAAAACGACCCGGTACCGGCTTCCGTCTGGACAAGCACTCGATGCAGTTTGCGATGCAGGAGTCGACCGGTTCGGCGGCAGCACTGGAGGCCTACGAGCGTCTGATCTACGACGCGGTGCGCGGCGACCACACGCTGTTCACGACGTCCGAGGGCATCGAACGTCTCTGGGAGGTCAGCCAGCCGCTGCTGGACAACCCGCCCCCGGTGCGCCCCTACGGGCAGGGCAGTTGGGGTCCGAACCAGATCCACCAACTGGTCGCACCCACTGCGTGGCGCCTGCCGTTCGAGCGGGAGTGGCGCGAGCCGACGGCCTGACTCGAGACGGACCAGCAACGAGCAAGAGCGAGCTGCAATCCCAGGTCGCCCTTCTCAGGTGAATCTGCTTGCTGCTCAGCCCTGTTCGACATCGACGGCGAAGTCGTCGAGCACGGGCGGCTCGATCTTCTCCGGTGTCGGGGCCTCTTCGTGGATCTCGCTGTGGGCACCGCACCCGTGGTCGAGGGAGACGACGGTGCCGTCGCTCGGCGACCATTCGTTGGTGCAGACACCGAAGCAGCGACGCAGCGCGCCGGCCATCGGCAGGAAGTAACCGCATCCGCTGCAGTTGCCCTTGGCCTGTGCCGCGACCGCGGCGCGCGGGCCGTGCTCGCCGTCGTACCAGCGGGTGGCAGCAGCCTCGCGTCCTTCACGCGACAGCACGCGCGGACGGCCGAGGCCGAGTTCGAAGAGCGCCATGCGGTCGACGTCCTCGTCGCCCGTCGCCTCGAAGCCGGGCTCGAGGTTGGGGTCGTCGGCGATGTAGGGCATGACATCGCCCGGGCCGACATCACCGGGGGCCAGTCGCTCGGCGTAGGGCAGCCACTCGGGCGCCAGCACCGCGTCGTCGCCGGGCAGCAGGTTGGTCTCGCAGACGGTCGCGACCTTCGCCCGCGGCGCACGAGCGACCGCGATCGCCCAGCGCCACCCGCGGTAGCCCTTGTTGGTGCAGGTGAAGTAATGCATCGCCAGACGCTCGCCGAGCATGACCGCGCCCTCGTGATCGCCGACCGTGTTCGGGGTCGCGATCGAGACGGCTGCTTCACGGGCGAGGTCGACGGCGTCGAACAGCACCTTGTCCGGCTTCAGCGCGGCGCTCTTGCGCGCCGTGCGGCGCGGGGCCGCTGTCCTGGTCGTGGTGTCGGCCGGCATCAGACGTCCAGGTTGTCCGCGACGGCGCGCAGCACCGAGGCGACCTTCGCCGAGTGGGAGCTGTCGGGGTAGCGGCCCTTGCGCAGACCGTTGCCGACACCGTCGAGCAGCTTGATGAGGTCCTCGACGATGATCGCCATGTCGTCGGCCGGCTTGCGGTGACGGGCTGCCAGCGACGGCGCCGGGTCGAGCAGGGTGACAGTCATCGCCTGCGCACCACGTCGCCCTTCGACGATGGAGTACTCCAGGCGGGTGCCGCTCTTCAGGGTGGTCGTTCCGGCGGGCAGGGCGCTGGAGGGCAGGAAGACATCCTTGCCGTCGTCGCCGGAGACGAATCCGAACCCCTTGTCCGCGTCGAAGAACTTCACTTTGCCGCTGGGCACGTCACACCTGCTTGCTGATCAGTTTTGGAAAATGCGTCGCCTGCGGGCGCGCAAGGCCGACGGCCAAAGGTTAACGCGTCCGGCCCCTTTCCTCCGAACTTGATTCACCGTCGCCGGACGGACGAACGGCGGATCACCAGCGCGGCTGGTTGTTCCACTGGCCCATCTGCTGCTGCATGCGGAACTGCGAGCGCTCCTTGCCGGAGTTGACCAGCTTGACGATGCCGATGATCAGCATGATGAGGCCGAGGATCCCGATGATGGTGGCGCCGATGAGGCCGCCGCCGATCCCCCAGGCAGCCTTCGTGGCGGCTTCACTGGCCTGGTCGCCGTCCGGCACGATGGCCGAGGCGCTACCGCAGTCGACGGCGTGATCGCCCGCCTCCTCGGCGGTGAAGCTACCGGCCGAGCCGTAGCGGCCGCCGTCGCGCGTCCAGCTGGTGTTGCCGGTCGCGCTCGACACCGGCACGTCGGCACCGGACGGTGAGGTGACCTTGCACGCGGGCACGGAGTCGCCGAGGGTGGAGTCGGTCTCGATGCCGGAGTCGGACGACGATGCACCGACGTAGGCGTAGATGTCGCGGGTCTGTCCGACCGACATGGCGACGCTCCCACCGCTGGTGACCATCGGGGCCGACTGCACCAGGTCGACGGCACCCTTCACCCCGAACACGGTGCCGACGACGAACGCCGCCGGAGCGAGCACCAGCATCATCACGGCGCCCACGATGGTGAGGGCAAGACCTCGGCGCTTGGGTTCTCCGGCGTAGTTCGACATGGCTTCCTCCCTGGTGGCATCGGGGCAACTCTGTGCCCTGCGGTCGGACGCGCCAGTGGCGAATCCGTTCCGCGAAATCAGCCTAAGCTGCGCGCTCCCCGACGCCGGGACCTACTCGGTGGGATTGCGGCGCCTGCGACGTTCGGCCGCCGGGCGTTCGGGCCGGTAGGCATGTTGGCGGTGCTCGGCGCGCCGGTCCATCAGGGCACGCACACCGATCGCTGCGAGTCCGAGGACGCACAGCGCGAGGATGACGTAGAGGATCGTGTTTCCCACGCGTTCGAGGTTACGCAGCACGGGTGCACAACGGTCCACGACGAAGCGTCCGACCGGTGTGGGGCGGGCCCCGTCGACCGGACGCTTCGACGCCGATGTCTCAGTCCTCCCAGCGGAAGATCTTCGCTGCGATGAGCGTGAAGGCGGCGGCGAAGGCGAGCAGGATCGCCATCGGCATCAGCGCGGCGGTCGGTCCCTCGCCACGCACCATCACGTCCAACATTCCTTCGGTGAGGTGACCCATCGGCAGGAAGTTCGCAACGGTCTTGAGCCATTCCGGCGCGAAGTCGAGCGGAATGAACGCTCCGCCGAGGAAGGACATCGGCAGGACGATGAGGTTTGCGAGGCCGGACGCCGCCTCCTCGCTCTTGGAGACCGAACCGGCGATCAGTCCGATCGCCATGAACACAAGCATTCCGCACAGCGCGAGCGGCAGCGCCATGTACCAGGAACCGGTCAGCTTCAGGCCGAACACCGCCATGGCGACCGCGATGAAGAGCACGAACTGCAGCACCGCGATGACCATCGAGACCACGACACGGGAGGCCACGAGGTCCCAGGTGTTCGTCGGGGTCAGCCGCATCCGGCGCAGCAGCTTGGTCTTGCGCCAGTTGACCAGGGTCATGGCGCCGCCGAACGTGCCACCCATCGCGAGCGCGAACCCGAGCAGGCCGGGGGTGAGGTACTGGATCGGTTTGAGGGAGGCGTCCTCGACCGGCTGAGCCTGCAGCGACACCGCTGGTTTCACGCCGGCGATCGCAAGGTTCGACCGGTCGACGAACGAACTCACCGTGCCCTGGACGGTGGCGGCCCGCACCTGGTCGGCGCTGGAGTAGTGCAGCACCAGACCGCCACCGGTCTGTTCGAGGACGGCGTCGGTGTCGCCCTTCTTCAGCTTGGCCAGAGCGGCATCACGATCGGAAGTCTTGGTGACCTCGAACAGTTCGTCCCACTGCTTCTTGGCGTCGGCCGGCATACGGTCGACGAACTGCACCGAACCGACCTGCGTCATCTCGGTCTTGGGGGCATCACCGGACGAACCGTTCAGCACCCCGAACAGCAGCAGGAAGGCCAGCGGGAACGCCAGCATCCAGAACAGGATCTGCTTGTCGCGGATGAACGCCTTCCACTGCGCCCGAGCCAGCGTGGCGAAACCCTTGGGCTTGCCCAGCTGGGTGCGGCCGGTCTGTTCGGGAGCCCGAGTCTCTTCGGTGGTGTGACTCATGAGCAGCACTCCCTTTCTCCGGTCACTCCACCATCGGTGCCGGGGCCCCCGCGAAGTATCGGAGCGAGGTACGAGCGGAGAACTTCGTGGGGTGAGTTCACGCGCGGTACTCCCGTCCGGTGAGTTCGAGGAAGACGTCCTCGAGGCTGGCTCCGCTGACCCCGACGCCGGCGAGTGCCTTGCGTTCGGCGAGGGCGGTGAGCACGGGCGCCGGATCGTCGGTGATCATCGTGAGGGATTCACCGGTGTCCTCGACCGAGTGGACACCACCGATCGCGGCCGCATCCGGAACGGACATGAGATCGCGGTCGATGGTGATCTTGTGCGGCGCGTTGATGTGCGCGATGAGAGCGCGTGGGCTGTCGACGGTGAGGATGCGTCCGTGGTCCATGATCGCCACCTGGTCGCACAGCGACTGCGCCTCGTCCATGTAGTGCGTGGTGAGGACGACGGTGCGGCCCTCGGCGTTGATGCCGCGCAGGGCGTCCCAGAGGTTGCGGCGTGCTTGTGGGTCGAGCGCTGCGGTCGGTTCGTCGAGGAAGACGACCTGCGGGTCGTGCACCAGAGCGCAGGCGATGGACAGCCGCTGGGACTGGCCACCCGACAGGTCCTCGGTGAGCGTGCCCGCCTTCTGTGTCAGACCGAACTGCTCGAGCAGAGCGTCGCAGCGCGACTCGGGTGCACCGTAGAGATCGGCGAACGCCCGGATCTGTTCTCTTGCAGTCAGTTTCGGGAAGAAAGCGGCCGACTGGAACTGGACGCCGATCTTGGTGAGGATCTCGGTGTTGCGCGGCCATACCTCCACCCCGGCGATGCGCGCCGTCCCGGCGTCCGGCTTGCGGATGCCC
Organism: Yimella sp. RIT 621; assembly: GCF_004146205.1. Taxonomy (NCBI): domain Bacteria; kingdom Bacillati; phylum Actinomycetota; class Actinomycetes; order Micrococcales; family Dermacoccaceae; genus Yimella; species Yimella sp. RIT 621. The sequence continues at coordinate 66,894 of NZ_SEIP01000006.1, read as the reverse complement.
TCGATGATCTCCAGCAGTGTGGTCTTCCCGGCACCGTTCGGGCCGAGAATGCCGAAGAAGGATCCCTCCTCGACGGTCAGGTCGACGTTGTCGACGGCCTGATGATCTCCGTACCTCTTGGACAGGCCTGTGGCCTCGATGATCTCCCCCATGTGAACACCCTAGGAAAACTGTGCGGCACGGGGTCGGACGGGGGCGCTACCGGCGCGTCAGTGGCGCCTGGGCTTCGCTGCCGACCTGCTGCACGAACCATCGATGACGATCGCAGCGATCGCCCGAAGGGTCGGCTATGCGAGCCCGTACAGCCTCAGCGCCGCATTCAAGAAGGAGTACGGCGTGAGCCCGCAGCACTATCGGCAAGCGCGGGCCTGATCAGAAGTACCACGGGAAGGGTGACCAGTCCGGGTCCCGCTTCTCCAGGAACTGGTCGCGCCCCTCGACCGCTTCGTCGGTCATGTACGCCAACCGGGTCGCCTCACCTGCGAACACCTGCTGGCCCATCAGACCGTCATCGGTGAGGTTGAACGCGAACTTCAACATCCGTTGTGCCTGAGGCGATTTGCCCATGATCTCGCGTGCCGCCTGGAGTGCTTCGTCCTCGAGTTCAGCGTGGTCGGCGACGATGTTGACCGCGCCCATGCGGTGCATGTCCTGCGCGCTGTAGGGCCGGCCGAGGAAGAAGATCTCACGGGCGAACTTCTGGCCGACCATCTTGGCCAGGTACGCCGACCCGTAGCCGGCGTCGAAGGAGCCGACGTCGGCGTCCGTCTGCTTGAAGCGGCCGTGCTCGCGGGAGGCGATCGTCAGGTCGCAGACGACGTGCAGCGAGTGACCGCCGCCGGCCGCCCAGCCGCCGACGACCGCGATGACGATCTTGGGCATGGTGCGGATCAGGCGCTGCACCTCGAGGATGTGCAGACGTCCGCCCTCGGCCTTGACGCGGCGTTCGTCGACGGTGTCCGCGGTCTCACCGTCCGCGTACTGATAGCCCGAACGTCCGCGGATGCGCTGGTCACCGCCGGAGCAGAACGACCATTTGCCGGCGGCACCGGATCCCTGCGGTCCGGGCCCGTTGCCGGTCAGCAGGACGACGCCGACGTCCGCGGTGCGGCGTGCGTGGTCGAGAGCCCGGTACAGCTCATCGACGGTGTGCGGCCGGAACGCGTTCAGCACCTCCGGACGGTCGAACGCGATGCGCACGCAACCGAGGTCCTTCGCGCGGTGGTAGGTGATGTCGGTGAAGTCGAACCCGTCGACCGGCTCCCACAGTTCGGGACGGAAGGGGTTGGCGCTGGTCTGCTCACTCACCCGACCGACCCTAGTCATTCCGGTCACCGACGGCGGCTGTGCCTCACGTACAGGCCGGCGCCGGCGAACAGGATGTTGCCGGCCACGACTGCAGGGAGCGACTAAGGGGTGATTCGCGCCGCGCGGATCCACACAGCGAGGATCACCAGCCAGAGGATCGATACTCCGGCAAGGGTTCCGGCCGGCGCGAACCACCATCGGGGCAGGCCCGTCATCCCCACGAAACCGGCAGCCATCATCGCGATCCCGAAGATCGCCAAGGCACGAACGAGGCTGACGTACCGGTGATCGTGCGGCTGCCTCCCTGTTCACGCATGCCGCGATGTTGTCATGATGATGAGGTGAACCTTCCGGGCCCGGACAACCTCATCGCGGCACTGCACGTCGTGTCACTCCCGCTCAACACACGGTTCCGCGGGGTCGACCACCGTGAGGTCGCGCTGTTCGACGGACCTTCCGGGTGGGGCGAGTTCGGTCCGTTCCTGGAGTACGCCCCCGAGGAATCATCCAGGTGGCTGGCTGCGGCGATCGAGACGGGCTGGCACGGATTCCCTGAGGCGGTACGCGATTCGGTACCGGTCAACGCGACCGTTCCCGCCGTCGCCGACCACGAGGTGGAGTACGTGCTGGCGCGGTACGACGGGTGCCGCACCGCGAAGGTCAAGGTCGCCGAACGCGGTCAGTCACTGACCGACGACCTGGCCCGCGTCGCTGCGACCCGCGTGGTGATGGGTCCGGACGCCCGCATCCGGGTCGATGCCAACGGCGGCTGGACGGTGGACGACGCCCTGGACGCGATCGCCCAGCTCGCCCCGTACGGCCTGGAGTACGTGGAGCAGCCCTGCACCCGGGTCGAGGACCTCGCCGCTCTGCGAGTGGCATTGGCCCGCAACGGGATCGACGTCCTGGTCGCAGCGGACGAGTCGATCCGCAAGGCCGAGGATCCGTTCCGGGTCAAGGAACTGGACGCTGCTGACGTCGCGGTCGTCAAGGTCGCTCCGCTCGGTGGCGTCCGGAACGCCCTCCGGGTCGCCGAACAGATCGAGCTGCCCGTCGTCGTGTCGTCGGCGCTCGAGAGCAGTGTCGGCATGTCGGCGGGAGTCGCATTCGCAGCCGCGCTTCCGGACCTGCCGTTCGCGTGCGGCCTGGGAACGATCGAACTGTTCGACGCAGACGTGGTCACCGATTCCGTCGTGCCGCACGATGGTTCGCTTTCCGTCCGGACAGTCACTCCGGAACCGGAACTGCTCGACCGGTGGGCGGCGTCTCCCGACCGCATCCAGTGGTGGAAGCGACGCGTCCAGGACGCCTACATGCATCTGCCCCGCTGATGGCTCGCTCACGCAAGGCGAAGGTCACCGACGTCCACGAGATTGCCGCCGGCATGCCGCACACGACCTGCACCGACGGCCGCGTCTACCAGGTGGGCGGAAAGTCGGTCGTCTTCTTCCGCACCGAACGTCCGGACGCCGGTTGACTGGCTGAAAGCGTCCGGCCTCAGCGTAAGCTGAGCAACCCCAAAGTCGGTAAGAAGGGCGCGTTGACCCGCGCGTTCTGCGGCCTTTCGGTCAGGCTGTCGCGGCCGAGTGCCTGGCGAGCTCGCAGCGCACCCGGTCGAAGGTGGTGCGATCGCCGGCCGCGAGGAGCGGGGTCTGCAAAGAGGTCGGGTCGTAGGGCGAACCGTCCGCATACCCGACGGTTCCTCCGGTCTCGGCCAGCAGCAGCGAGCCGGGCGCGTGGTCCCAGGGCATCGAGCCGCCGTACAGCAGGAAGTCGGCGTCACCGGCCGCCAGATGCGGGTAGTCGACTCCGCAGCAGACCCACGACAGCTTCAGCGGCGGCAGGTCACCGATCTGCTCGTTCAGCAGCGAGCGTCGGGACGTGTGTCCGGAAAGCGTCTCCTGGTTGCGTTCCACCGATTCCAGTCGAATGCCGTTGCGGAAGGCTCCCGCCCCGCGCTCGGCGACGTACGCCGTCCGGTATTCCGGCTGCCAGATGATCCCGCGCACCACCTCGCGTCCGCGCATCTCGGCGACCATCAACGCGTGATCGGGAGAACCGTTGACGAAGTTCTTCGTGCCGTCGATCGGGTCGACCGTGAACCAGTGATCTGCGTCCGGGGTGCGCTTGAGGATCGACGGCTCGGCCGCGACGGCTTCCTCGCCGACGATCAACGCGTCCGGGTAGGCGTCCGTGAGGCGGGCGGCGATCGCCAGTTCCGACTCGCGGTCGGCGACGGTCACCAGGTCGCCCGGGTTCTTCTCCATCACCTCGTGCGCGGCGAGGGATCTGAATCGAGGGGTGACGATCTCGGCGGCGACTTCCTGCAACAGGCCCAGCAACTGGTCGTTGTCCACGCGGCCATTGTGCCGGTCGGCCGGATCAGCCGGTGCGGTGGACCTTGTGCGCAGCCGCCTGCGCCCGCGGGCGGACCACGAGTTGGTCGATGTTCACGTGCTCGGGCAGGGATGCGACCCATACGACGGTGTCGGCGATGTCGTCCTGCGACAGCGGTGCCTCGACCCCGTCGTAGACCGCTTGGGCCTTCGTCGCGTCGCCGTGGAAACGGACCAGCGAGAACTCGTCCGACTTGACCATGCCCGGATCGATCTCGCAGACCCGCACCGGCTGGTCGACCAGCTCCAGGCGCAGCGCCATCATCAGCGAGCGGACGGCGGCCTTCACACCGCAGTAGCCGGCGCCGCCCTCGTACGCGACCAGCCCGGCCACCGAGCCGATGGTGATGATCGCGCCGTGCGCGTTCTTCAGAGCCGGCAACAGGGCCTGGATGGACGCAGCCACGCCGATCACGTTGGTGTCGTACATCGCCCGCCACTCCTCGAGCTTGGCGTCGGCGACATGCTCGGTACCGATCGCTCCGCCGGCGTTGGCGACGAGGACGTCGAGCCGGTCGCCGACCTCGTCGGCCAATCGCTCGATGTCCTCGGGCTCGGTCACGTCACAGGTGACGGCTCGGCCGCCGATCTGCGCCGCGAGTTCCTCGATGCGCTCGGTGCGGCGCGCCGCGCAGATCACCTCGAACCCGTCCGCCGCGAGCCGTCGGGCCGTCGCCCGTCCGATGCCGCTGCTCGCCCCGGTCACCACTGCCAGTCGCTTGTCAGCCATGGGCACAGGCTAGGGAGAAGCGGCGGGACGCGGGTCGTAGGGTCGGACCGTGACCCGCCTCCTCCCGTTCGTCGTCGATCCACGCGACTTGCGCAACTACCGGCGAGCGCTGCACGAGGCGTTGAACGGCGGGGACGCGATCGCGCCACTGACCGACGCCGGTGCACCCGAGGAGACCGACGTGCCGGCCGGGGTCGCCCTCGTGGTCTCGACCAGCGGCTCCACCGGACGACCCAAGCGAGCGATGCTCACCGCCGACAACCTGCGCGCCAGTGCGACCGCGACACACGAACGGCTGGGCGGCCCTGGCCAATGGCTGTTGCCGATGCCGCCGCAACACATCGCCGGTACCCAGGTGCTGATCCGCTCGATCGTGGCCGGCACCGAACCCGTCGGTCTCGGAAGGTTCGGTACCGACGAATTCGTCCGCGCCACAGCCGAACTGACCGGCGAGCGCCGATACACCTCGCTCGTGCCGACCCAACTGGTCCGGCTGCTGGAAAGCGATGCCCTGACAGCACTGCGCTCCTACGACGCGATCCTGCTCGGCGGCGCGGCGAGCGCACCGGCGCTGCTGCAACGAGCCGCTGATGCCGGCGTCCGCGTGCACACGACGTACGGGATGAGTGAGACCGCCGGTGGGTGCGTGTACGACGGAGTTCCGCTCGAGGGCACCACTGTCGAACTGAACGACGACCGAATCACCCTGCGCGGCAACACCGTTGCCCTCGGCTACTTGGGTGAACCCGAACTCACGACCGAGGTCTTCGACGCCGAGGGTGGCTTCCGCACCGGGGACCTCGGCCGGTTCGTCGACGGCCGCCTGCAGGTGCTCGGACGCGCCGACGACCTCATCAACACCGGCGGTATGAAGGTGGCACCGCGCCTCGTCGAGGACGTGTTGTCCCACCTTCCACAGGTCCGCGAAACCGTCGTGCTCGGCACCGACCACCCCGAATGGGGGCAGGTCGTCAGCGCGGCCGTGGTCGCCCGTTCGCCGATCACGCTCGCCGGTATCCGTGAAACCCTCGCCGCGGACCTGCCCCCGTATGCCCTCCCCCGACGCCTGCTCGTGCTCGACGAACTCCCCCTGCGCGGCCCCGGCAAGCCCGACCGCCTGGCGCTGCGGACCTCCGATCAGTGGCAAGATTGGATGACCCCTCCCGTCGCCGAACCCTGATTCGGCCTGCCCTCCTGGAGCACGCACCGCCCATGGCAACCCTGAACCAGTGGATCGCCGGCGCCCGCCCGCGCACCCTGCCCGCCGCCGTCGCGCCCGTCGCCGTCGGCACCGGTGCGTCCTACCTGCTGCCACGCGGCGCGAACCTCGGGTACGCGCTGCTCGCGCTGCTGGTCGCGGCCTTGCTGCAGATCGGGGTCAACTACGCCAACGACTACTCCGACGGCATCCGCGGCACCGATGAGGACCGCGTCGGCCCCGTCCGCCTGGTCGGGCAACGGCTCGCCACCCCGTCCAACGTGAAGCTGGCCGCGTTCATCGCCTTCTTCTGGGCAGCGTTCTGCGGGTTCGCGCTGATCACCCTGTCGAGCACCTGGTGGCTGTTGCTCGGGGGTGTCGCGTCGATCTGGGCGGCGTGGAAGTACACCGGCGGAGACAAGCCCTACGGCTACATGGGTCTGGGCGAACTGTTCGTCTTCATCTTCTTCGGGCTCGTCGCGACGCTCGGCACGACCTACACGCAGGCCAAAGAACTCAACCTCGCCTCCATCGCCGGGGCGATCGGAGTAGGTGCGCTCGCCGTCGCGATCCTGCTGGTCAACAACCTGCGCGACATACCCGGCGACACCGTCTCGGGCAAGCGCACGCTCGCCGTCCGCATCGGTGACAAGGCCACCCGGACGCTGTTCGTGGCGATGTACGCCGTCGCCGCCGTCGTCGTGGTGCTCATCGCGATCGGCCACCCGTACGCGGCGCTCGGGTTCGTGGGTCTGCTGCCGGCGATCCTGCCGGTCCGCACGGTGCTGTCGGGCAAGAAGGGGCGCGACCTCGTCCCCGCGCTCGCCGGTGCCGGACTGACCAGCCTCACCTACGGCCTCGCGCTCGGTCTCGGTCTCTACCTCGCATTTCGCCTCGGCTGACGCACTCCGAATGTCATGAAGGGTGAGGCGCTGACGCCTCACCCTTCATGACATTCGCGCCACATTCGCGCCACATTCGCGTCCGAGACACTCAGCGGTCGGTGTACTCCTGCGATTCCTCGTCCTCTTCGTCCTCGGCCGTACGGTGGTCGTCGGTGCGCTCGCGGCGCTCGGTGACCTTCTCCTCGAGTTTCTGGGCGACCTGCTCGCGCGGGCCGGCCAACACGAACACCGAGATGATCGCGGAGACCACCGCCGACAGCAGAAGCAGCGGCCAGCCGCGCAACTGGGCGAGCCAGAGCGCGCAGAGGACGCCGAAGAAGATCAGCAGGCGCAGGACGGTGTAGCGCGCCATCACATACCCGAGTACGAGTGCTGACCGACGAAGAACACGTTGACGATGCCGTAGTTGATCAGCACGCAGGCGAACCCGGCGAGCGCGACGTAGATCGACTTGCGGCCGCTCCAACCGGCGGTCATGCGGGCGTGCAGGTAGGCGGCGTAGAGCACCCAGATGACCAGCGTCCAGACCTCCTTGGGGTCCCAGGCCCAGTAGCGGCCCCAGGCCTCCTGCGCCCAGATCGCACCGGCGATGAGGGTGAACGTCCACAGCGGGAAGGCGATGATCAGGACGCCGTACGCCAGGCGGTCGAGCGTGTCCTTGCCGGGGACGGCGTCCATGAAGGCCAGTTTGCCCGGCTGACGTTCACGCCAGGACTGCATGAACCACAGCGCGTGCAGCACGAACGCGACGGTGAACAGCGCGACGGACAGGGTCGCCACGGAGACGTGGATCGAGAGCCAGTAGCTGCGCAGCGACGGCATCAACTGGCTGGCCTCGGTGAAGAACACCATCGCGGCGAGCATCTCGAACAGCACGACGGTGCCGGTGACGAACGCGCCGAGCCAACGGACGTCGTGGCGCAGCGCCCACAGCAGGTAGCAGAGCATCACGAATGCCGAGCCGACGATCGCGAACTCGTACATGTTGCCCAGCGGCGGACGGTGCACCGAGAACGCACGTGCGGCGACGGAGCCGATGAGCAGCAACGTGCCGAGCCAGGCCAGCGAGATGCCGATGCCGCCCCACTGGCGCTTCTCAGGCGCGCCAGGCGTGTCGACCTCGGTCAGGACGGCGGTGTCGCCGGCCTCCTCGATCTGCTCGTGGGTGCGCGCCGTGCGACGGGCCTGCGCCCGGGCGACGCGTCCGGGGTGCCCGGCGAGGTCGAGGGTGAAGGCGAGCATCGCGAGGGTCAGCACCAGCGCGGACGACCACAGCAGGTCGACGCCGATCTCAGCGAGGGACTCGTTCACCTCGCTCGCTACGAAGGACGTGATCATCGTGCACCTGCTTTCTTCACCTGTTCAGGGTACGTGGCGTCCGTGGAGCCACTTCGAAGCGTCTGCATCAGCTCGTCGACCGCGAGCTGCAGGCGTGGGTCGTCACCCTTGGCCAGGGCACCGACCTGGACGCGGTTGGTGCCCTCGCCGTCCGGGGTGACCCGCACGAAGATGCGGCGACGGCGAAGCACCATCGACATGACCAGGCCGATGAGGCCCAAGGTGGCGCCGATCAGCGCCGGCAGCTTGCCGGGATCGGAGCGCACCGACAGTCCGGCCCAGCGCGGCACCGATTCCAGGGTGATCGAACCGCGGCCGCCGGGCAGCTGGATGGTCTCACCGGGGCGGATCATCATCCGCAGCGGCTCACCGTTCTGCGCCTTCACCTGGGTCATCTCGCGGGTGTCGAGCGAGAAGACCGACTGCGGGCGTCCGCCCGGGAAGAGATTGCCCTCGTAGAGACCAAGGACGAGCGCGGGCTTTCGCAGGTCGGGGAAGGTGGAGTACGGGCCCTGCTTGTCGTCGAAGTCGACCGACGGGAGGAAGAGCCCGAAGAAACCCAGCTGCTTGGGCGCGGAACCGGTCACCTTGATGGCGCCCACCGAGCGGTAGTTGTTGTCCTGCGGCAGGAACGGCGTGGCGTCCTCGTACAGGACGTTGCCTCGGGCGTCTCGCACGACGACCTTCGGTGCGTACCCGTTGCCGAGCAGGAAGACGTCCGAACCGCCGATGCTGAGCGGATGGTTGACCGAGATCTGCGACTTCTGCGGCGACCCGCCTTCGCCGTCCTGGGTGGTGACGGACGCGATGAAGCTGCGCGGCTGCCCGAACTGCGGGGAGTCCTGCGGCACGTTCTCCTCGAACGCGACATCGAGTTTGTCCATAGTCAGCGACCACGGGGTCAGCTTCTCCAGGTCGACCCACGGGCCCGGGTCGATCGTGTCGTAACGGGTCATGGTCGAGGAGAACTCGCTCTTCTCCGGCACGATGACATCGCCGCGCCAACCGAGCAGCGAACCCATCGCGACCGCCACGATGACGATCACCAGCGACAGGTGGAACAGCAGGTTGCCGGTCTCGCGCATCCGGCCGCCCTCTGCCGCGAGTTCGTGGGTGTCCTGGGTGCGGGCGTCGTCGCCGGAGTCTTCCCTCAGGCGATAGTGCTTGCGCCCCAACACTTCTCGCGCGGTGGCGATGATCTTCGCAGGGTCACCCGCAACCCTTTCGTCGGCGCTCGCCTGCAGGCGTCCCAGACGCGCGGGCACCTGCGGAATGGGTGAGCGCAGCGAGTTGTAGTGGATGCGCATCCGCGGGATGACACAGCCGAGCAGCGAGATCACCAGCAGGATGTAGATGGCCGCGAACCAGGGGCTGGAGAAGACGTCGAAGAAGCCGAACCGGTCGAGCCAGGGCCCGGTGGTCTTGTGCTGGTCGAGGTACTCGGTCACCCGCTGGGCGTTGATCGAGCGCTGCGGGAAGATCGAGCCCGGCACCGCCGCCACCGACAGCATCAACAGCAGGAACAGCGCCGTGCGCATCGAGGTCAGCTGGCGCCACAACCAGCGCAGGGTGCCGACGAGACCGAGTTTGGGTTGTGCGGTCCGCGTGCTCGTACCCATCAGATCACCGTCCGGAATCCGTCGACGCCGACAAGGTTCGTCTGCATCCAGACAATGAACTGCTCCCAAACTCCGAGGACCATCAGGACTCCGACCAACAGCATCAGCCCGCCACCGACCCACTGGATCGGACGGTGGTGATCACGCAACCAGCGCGAGGCACGCTCGGCCCGCGCCCACCCGGCGGCCATGAGTACGAACGGGATCCCGAGCCCGATCGCGTAACAGATCGCGAGCACGACGCCGCGTCCGACGATGCCGCCGTCGCCTGCCAGCGGCGCGTTGACGGTCAGGATCGCCCCGTAGACCGGGCCGATGCACGGGGTCATCCCTAGCCCGAACGCGACGCCGAGCAGGGGTGCTCCGGCCAGCCCCGCGGTCGGCCGCCAGTGCACCGGCAAGCCGCGTTGCCCGATGAAACCGAGGTAGACGAGCGCCAGCAGGATGACCACGACGCCGGCGACCCGGGTGATCGCGGCACGGTGCAATTGCGTTGCCTCCAGGGCGAATCCGAGCGCCACCGCAACCGACACGAGTACGGCGCCGAAACCGAGCACGAACAACAACGCGCCGGTGACCAGGCGGGTCCTTCGTTGTTCGTCGGTGAGGCCGGTGACGTAGGCGAGGAAGCCGGGCACGAGCGGTAACACGCACGGCGAGGCGAATGAGACGACGCCCGCGAGCAGGGCCAACGCGATCGCCGCCGGCAGACTGCCGGAGACGACCGTCGAGCCGACGTCAGCGAGCACTATGACGACTTCAGGACGTCGTCGACCAGACCGTTGAGCGTGCTCTCGGTGACCTCGCCGGAGACCCGCGCGGCGATGCGGTGCTGCTTGTCCAGGACGAGCGTGGTCGGGTAGGCGCGCACCTTGCCCTGCAGCGACAACAGCGCCCGGCCGCCGTCCTCGGCGAGCGAGGGGTAGCTGATCGCGAACTTGTCGAGCATGGCCTGCGCCCGCTGCACGGAGTCACGCTGGTTGATACCGAGCATCACCACCGGCTTGCCGGAGTCCTGCCAACCGGTCCACGCCTTCTGCAGGTGCGGAAGTTCTTCCTGGCACGGCGGGCACCAGGCTCCCCACACGTTGAGGACGACGACCTTGCCGGTCGCTTGGTCACTGCTCCACTGCGTGCCGTCGAGCAGCTTGCCGGACAGGCTCACCGGCTTGCCCCGCTCACCCGAACCGATCTGTTCGATGGTGCCGTCACCGGCGACGTACCCCTTGGAATCGCCCTTGTTGGCCTGCGCGCCGATCGAATTGGGGTCGTCCGAACATGCAGCCAACGACCCGGCCAACAGAACGGCAACAGCACCTGCGGTCAGACGACGAAACACTGGGGTCATGCTCCGGGCACCTTGGACGCGCGCGCCAGCAACTCACCGGCCGGCTCGGAGTACTGGATGCTCAACAGTTCGTCACCGGCGAACGTGAGGCTGGTGACGGACGCGAGCGCACACTCGCGCTTACGCGGGTCGTGCCACAGGCGGCGTCCCTCGAAGGACAACCGCGCCGTCCAGACCGGCAACTGGTGGCTGACGATCACGGCTTCGTGACCGGAGGCGGCCACCCGGGCGTCGTGGATCGCAGCGCGCATCCGGGTCGCGATCTGCTCGTAGTGCTCGCCCCAGGACGGCTGGATGGGGTTGACCAGTTTGGGCCACAGGCGCGGGTTGAGCAGCTGTTTGGGGTTCGAACCGACGGTCATGCCCTCGAAGTCGTTGGCCGCCTCGACGACGCGATCGTCGAGGGTGACCTCCTGGCGCAGCGTCTCGGCCAGCGGCTCCATCGTCTCCTGGGCGCGCTCCAGTGGAGAGCTCACCAGGTGGGTCACGTCGTGCGACTGGAGGTACTCCCCCACCCGTACGGCCATCTCGCGACCGAGCTGCGAGAGATGGAAGTCGGGCATCCGTCCGTACAGCAGCGCCTCGGGGTTCTCGACCTCGCCGTGACGGACCAGGTGGACGACGGTACGAGCAGCCATCAGCGGCTTCCTTCCGTGACGGCGCGGACCGCGCCCGGCAACGCCTCGATCACCTTGGACACTGCGGCGTCGTCGTGGGACGCGCTGACGAACCAGGCTTCGTACGCGCTCGGCGGCAAATGGACGCCCTGGTCGAGCATCCCGTGGAAGAACCGTCCGAACGCCTCGGTGTCCTGGGCCTTGGCGTCGTCATAGTTGCGCACCGGGCGGTCGCGGAAGAAGACGCTGAACATCGACCCGGCCCACTGCACGACGTGCGGCACTCCGGCCTTGTCGAGTTCCTCGCTCGCGGCTGCGGCGATCGCACGGGCGGCCACCTCCAGACGTCCGTAGACGTCGGGGGTGCAGCCCCGCAAAGTAGCCAGTCCGGCCGCCGTGGCAACCGGGTTACCCGACAAGGTGCCGGCCTGGTAGACGGGGCCGTCGGGAGCCAGGCGGCTCATGATGTCGGCGCGACCACCGAACGCGGCGGCCGGGAAGCCACCGCCCATCACCTTGCCGAACGTGAACAGGTCGGGCACGCCCTCGCCCTGCGGACCTTCCAGGCCGAACCAGCCCGCCTGCGAGCAACGGAAGCCGGTCATGACCTCGTCGCTGATCAGCAGCGCGCCGTGGTCGCGGGTGACGCGACGCAGCGCGGCGGTGAAGCCCTCGGCCGGCGGGACGACGCCCATGTTTCCCGGGCTCGCCTCGGTGATGACGCAGGCGATCTCGTCACCGTGCTCGACGAACGCAGCCTGGAGCGCAGGAATGTCGTTGTAGGGCAACACGATCGTGTCGTGCGCATTCGATTCGGGGACACCCGCGGAGTCGGGCAGCGCGAACGTCGCGACACCGGAACCGGCCTGGGCGAGCAGAGCGTCGACGTGTCCGTGGTAGCAACCGGCGAACTTCACGACCTTCGTCCGGCCGGTGAATCCGCGCGCCAGCCGCAGCGCGCTCATCGTCGCCTCGGTGCCGCTGCTGACCAGGCGCACCTGCTCGACGGGCTCGACCCGGCGGACGATCTCCTCGGCGAGCGCGACCTCGTTCTCGCTCGGCGTGCCGAAGGAGAACCCCTTCGCCGCAGCCTCGCTCACCGCACGCTCTACGTCGCGGTGGGCGTGGCCGAGGATCATCGGGCCCCAGGAGCAGATGAGATCGACGTACTCGTTGCCGTCGACATCGGTCAGCCACGGACCCTTCGCCGAGGCGATGAAGCGGGGCGTGCCACCGACGCCACGGAACGCGCGGACCGGGGAGTTCACACCGCCGGGCGTGACCCGGCGGGCTCGGTCGAGCAGAGCAGCGGAAGCCGATGTCGAAGCGGTGGACATGAGGCCAGTGTCCCAGGTGGGAGCGGTCAACCGAAATCCGCCCCCACGACGTCAGCCCGGGTTCACAGTCGGTTCACAGCGACGCGCGAACCTTCATCATCGCGGCACCGAGCTCCACCAACTCCAGGCGCTCCAGCACGTCGATTAGATGCCGGCGAACACTCATCACGTGCACCTGGGCGGCGACCACGACGGCCTCCATCCCGGCTTCGGTGAGGACCAGCTCGACGCCGCGGCCGTCGTCGGCGGCAGCACGCCGTTCGACCCAGCCCCGGCGTGCCAGACGGTTGGCGGTGTGCGTGACCCGGCTGCGTGATTGGACGATGAGTTCGGCGAGGGTGCTCATCCGCAGCGCCCGGTCAGGTGCCTCCGACAGCATCGAGAGCAATTCGAACTCCGACAGCGACATGCCTGCCTCGGTCTGTACCTCGTTGTCGAGCACAGTCTCCAACGCACGTGAACCGCGGATGTAGTGCCGCCACGCGAGCTGTTGTTCGTCGTCAAGCCACTCGACCCCAGAGCCACTCATGCAGATAACTTACGCGCAGGCCGGCCCTCAGGGGTCTCGGCCCTACAACGATCAACTGGACATCGGTGCTGGTCAGGCCACGGGTCGGGGGTAGTCGGCTGCATCGTCGAGGTCGAACGCTTCCTCGAGGGTGGCGGTGCCGGAGTCCTGCAGGTAGATCGCCAGCCAACGTCCGACGTAGCGCAGGTGCCACGGTTCGTACCGGTAGCCGGTGACCTTGTCGCTGCCACGGGTGTACCGGACGACGAAACCGTGCTCGGCCGCGTGCTTGGAGGCCCAGCGTCCGGCCGCGGTCTCGGCGAAACAGCGTTCGAGATTGCAGACGCCGTTCGCGATGTCGATCACCAGGCCGGTCTGGTGCTCGCTGTGGCCAGGACGGGCCGAGTAGGTATCGGCCTTCTCGGCGCCGTCGCGCCGGACGTAACCCTCGTACAGCTGCTTCTGTCGCTCCGCGGAGCGGTAGCTGCTCGCCACCCAGAAACCGGATCCGTCCTTGCCGGCGGCCTTCGCCATCGGCCGATAGGCATCGAGAGCACGAACGTCGAGACGCCCGCCCTCGAACTCCTTCAGCTTCTTCGGTACGTACCTGGCGGCGCCGTGTCGCTTGTTGACCACGAACCACGGGCTGCGCTTCAGGTCGCCGGTGTCGAGGGCGATCGTGACGGTCCTGCGGTGGTCGCCGACCACGACGGCGATCGAGCGGGGCGCGGATTCTGCTCGAAGCGTGTGCTGGATCGGCACAACGGCCTTCCCCTTCGCGACTTCGCCGGTGCCGACCAACCGTCCGCGGTCGTACGCCTTCACCGCCGTGTCATCGGCGGCGTGCTTCACCTCCACACCGAGCGCGACGCGATCAGCGGTGACGGGCACAGGGACGACGCGGGTCAGCTTCGGCGCCGCTCCAGGAGCAGCCACGGCGGAGCCGGCAACTGTGAGCATGCTTGCTGCCGCGGTGGCACCGGCGGCGATGGAGAGCAGTCTCATCGGGTGGCCTCCCAATCGAAGGTTCGAGCGGACTCTTCCAGGTCGAGGGTACGCGGGTCAGCCCAGACGGCGCGCGACCTCGGCGGCGTAGTACGTCAGGATGATCTGCGCACCCGCACGCTTGATCGCGGTCAACTGCTCGGTCACCATCCGGTCGCGGTCGATCCACCCGTTCGCGGCAGCGGCCTCGATCATCGCCATCTCGCCACTGACGTGGTACGCGGCGACCGGCACGTCGGACGTCTGCTTCACCGCGGCGATGACGTCGAGGTAGAGAGTCGCCGGCTTCACCATCACGATATCGGCGCCCTGTTCGATGTCGAGGCGTACTTCGCGCAACGACTCGGTGAGATTGCCCGGGTCCTGCTGGTAGGTCGCACGGTCACCCTGCAGCGCGGAGTCGACGGCCTCGCGGAAGGGTCCGTAGGCGGCGGACGCGTACTTGGCGGCGTACGCCAGCACAATCACGTCGGTGAAGCCCGCGTCGTCGAGTGCGGCCCGCACGACCTCGACCTGGCCGTCCATCATGCCGCTCGGGCCGACGACGTGAGCGCCGGCTCGTGCCTGCGCAACCGCCATCCGTCCGTAGATCTCCAGCGTCGCGTCGTTGTCGACGGCACCGGTCTCGGTGAGCACACCGCAGTGTCCGTGCGAGGTGAACTCGTCCAGGCACAGGTCGGCCATGAGCACCGTCGACGCACCGAATTCGTCCCGCAAGCGACGCAGCGCGACATTGAGAATACCGTCCGGATCCGTTGCGCCCGAACCGATCTCGTCACGCTCGGCCGGAACGCCGAACACCATCAGGCCACCGACGCCGGCGTCGATCGCCTCGCGTGCGGCCTCCACCAGCGAGTCGAGCGTGTGCTGCACGACTCCCGGCATCGACGAGATCGGCGCCGGCTCGCTGATGCCCTCCTTCACGAAGAGCGGGAGCACCAGGTCAGCCGGGTGCAGACGCGTCTGCGACACCCACCGGCGCACAGCCGCACTCTGCCGCAGACGGCGCGGACGGACGATCGGGTTCACGGCTTCTCCTTGCTCTGTCGGACAAACGCCGAGTGGCCGGGCTATGAACGGGCGGCCGGGCCATAGCTCGGCCACTGGTTCATAGCCCGGCCACTCGGTGAAGGTTTCGGATCAGGCCTTGGCCTTGCGGCGCGAGGTGGTGCGCCGCTCGCTCGGGCGACGGACCGCCTCACCGGCCTCGGCGGCCGACAGGGCGAGGCTTCGACCGAAGTCGGCCAGCGCGTCCACCAGTGCTTCGGCGGACGGCTCCGGCGACATGACGTCGACGCGCAGGCCGTGCTCCTCGGCGGTCTTGGCGGTGGCCGGACCGATGCACGCGACGATGGTCGTGGCGTGCGGTTTGCCCGCGATGCCGACCAGGTTGCGCACGGTCGAGGACGAGGTGAAGCAGACCGCATCGAACTTGCCGGTCTTGATCGCCTCACGCACCTCGGGGGCCGGCGGCGCGGCGCGCACGGTGCGGTACGCGGTCACGTCGTCGACCTCCCAGCCGATCTCCTGCAGACCGGCCACAAGGGTGTCGGTCGCGATGTCGGCGCGCGGCAGGAAGACCCGGTTGATCGGGTCGAGCAACTCGTCGAACTCCGGCCATTCCTCCAGCAGGCCCTTGGCCGACTGCTCGCCGGACGGGACCAGGTCGGGCTGAAGGCCCCACTCGCGCAACGCTTCTGCGGTCACGCCACCGACAGCGGCGATCTTCAGACCGGCGAACGCCCGGGCGTCGAGACCGAACTCATCGAACTTCTCGCGCACGGCCCGAACCGCGTTCTGGGAGGTGAAGCCGATCCACTCGTAGCGGCCGGTCACCAAACCCTTGATCGCGCGCTCCATCTGCTGCGGGGTGCGCGGCGGCTCGACGCTGATCGTCGGAACGACGTCACTGGACGCCCCGAAGTCGCCGAGGCGCTCGGTCATCGGACCGGCCTGGTCCTTGGTGCGCGGCACCAGGACGTTCCACCCGAACAGCGGCTTGTTCTCCCACCACGACAACGTCTCGCGGTAGTCGACCGGTGAACCGACGACGGCGACCAGTTGGGCATCGTCGGCGAGCAACTTCAGGCCGGCGTCGACGGTGTCGAGGGTGAAGGTGTGCGTCTTCTGGTGGATGGTCGTGCCGTCGACGGTCACCGCGACCGCGGTCTCGGCGTCCCGTCCGGCTTCGAGGAGTCGGGCGAAGCTGGTGCGCAGGGTGTCCACGGTGCCGAACAGCACGACGGTCGTGTCAGCTGCGACCGACTTGGCGTAGTCGACCTTGGAGTCGCCCGGCGAGAGCAGGTGCACCGCGCGAGAACCGTTGTGCGTCAGCGGAATACCTGCGTATGTCGGCACTGCGGACGCAGCGCTGACACCGGGGACGATCTCGAACGGCACCGCAGCCTTGTGCAGCGCGGACGCCTCCTCGGCGAGACCGTTGAAGGTGGCGGGGTCGCCGTCCATGAGGCGGACGACAAGAGCGTCCTTGCCCAGCTTGGCCGCGGCCTTGGCCGTCTTCACGACGAGCTTGGCACGCGAGGCGGTGGTGAGAGCCTGGCCGGCCTCGCCGTGGCCGGCGTCGACGATCTCGGTGTCCTCGCGGACGAACTTCGCGACGAAGTCCTCGCGAGCCACCCGGTCGAGGACGACGACGTCGGCGCGGCGCAGCAGGCTGGCGGCTCGCACGGTCAGCAGACCCGGGTCGCCGGGGCCGGAGCCCACGAAGGCGACTGCTGCAGGCGTCTTGGCGGTGGTGGTCACTTGTCACGCTCCATGGCGTCGGTGTTTGTTGTTCGGACTTTCGGGGCCGCCGGCCGAGCCGGCGTTGGTTGGTCGCCCGGGAGGGGGTTCGCACGCGTCGGCGACGATTTCGTACGCCCCGTGATGCTGCGCCTGTGCTTTCTGCCGGTGCTCCTCCTCGGTGCCGGCTCGCACGCTCCCCGCCACCGCATCGTCACCACCGGCGTCGGCGATGATCCGGTCCGCCCCGTCCTCCAGCAGCATCTGTGCCAGGTCGAGGCCCAGTTGTTCGGCCTTGTCGAACGGGCCGGTGATCGAGCGGCGCAGGTCATCGCTGCCGTCGGGTGCTCCGACGAACGCCCGAAGCGAGATCTCCAGGCTGCCGTCGACGTCCTCGACGACTTCGGCGAGCGCACCGACGGGTGCCGAGCACCCTGCCTTGAGTCCGAGCAGAACGGCTCGTTCGGCGGTCACGGCGGCGCGGGTGTCGGCGTCGTCGAGTGCGCCGACGATGTCGATCATCCGCCGGTCGTCCGCGCGCACCTCGATGGCGAGTGCACCCTGCCCCGGGGCCGGCAGCATCTGCAGCGGGTCGATCGCCTCGGTGATGCGGTCCTGCCGTCCGATCCGGCGAAGCCCGGAGCAGGCCAGGATGATCGCGTCCAGTTCGCCGTCGCTGACCCGCGCCAAGCGGGAGTCGACATTGCCGCGCAGCGGCCGCACCTCGAAGCCGAGGCCGAGCGCGTTCAACGCTGCGACGCGGCGCGGCGAGCCGGTGCCGATGCTCGAGCCGGGAGGAAGTTCGCCGAGGGTCAGTCCGTCGCGGGCTACCAAGGCGTCACGCGGGTCCTCTCGTCGCGGGATACCGGCGACCGTGAGGCCGGGGTGCCCCGCAGCAGGGAGGTCCTTGAGCGAGTGCACCGCGAGGTCGACCTCGCCCTGCAGCAGCGCTTCGCGCAGGGCGGCTGCGAAGACTCCCGTGCCACCGATCTGGGTCAGCGGGGCGCGGTTGGTGTCGCCCTCGGTGACGATCTCGACCAGTTCGACCTCGTGACCGAGCGCACGCAGCGCGTCGGCGACATGACCGGACTGGGTCATCGCCAGGTGGGACCGGCGGGTGCCGAGCCGAAGTGCGCTCATGAGTCGCCTCCTACCTGTCGCGGGATGGACGACACCTTCGAGACGAAGGGGTCGATGTCGAAGAGCGTGCGCAGCAGGGAGGTGTACTCACTGCCGTCCTCGGAGCCCGCGAGTTCTTTCATCCGCACGGTCGGGGTGTGCAACAACTTCTCCACGATGCGGTGGACGCTGAGCTGCACCTGCGCGCGTTGGCGGTCGTCCAGTTCGACGCGGGAGTCCAGGCGTTCCAGTTCGGTCGCGACCACGTCGGCGGCGTACCGGCGGATCGCGGCGACGGTCGGGCCGACGGATGCGGCGCGCCGATTGAGCACGAACTCGGCGACCTCGGCGGTGACCATCTCCTCGACGGCGTGCACCTGCGAGCGCGAACCCTCGGACTCGGTGACCTCGCGCAGGTCCTCGAGCCAGAGCACGGTGACTGCGTCGAGGACGGCGACCGCGGGGTCGACGTCGCGGGGCAGGGCGAGGTCGAGGAAGACTTTCGGACGGTCGCCGCCGGTGACGTGCTCGATCTCGACGACATGTCCTACGGCTCCGGTGCAGGACACGACGAAGTCGGACTCGGCGATCGCGTCGGCACGCTCGTCCCACTCTCGCGCGGTGGCGCCGGTGGCCGCAGCCAGGCGGCGCGCGTTCTCCAGCGTCCGGCTGACGATCGTGATGTTCTCCACGCCCATCCGGCTGAGGGTGTGGGTGGCGAGCGCACTCATCGCACCCGAACCGATGACCGTCGCACGGGCCCGCTGGATCGGGCCGATCCGGTGTTCGGCGAGCGCAACTCCACGCTCGATCAGGCCCTTGCTGACCCGGTCGATCTCGGTCTCGGCGTGCACCTTCTTGCCGACGCGCAGCGCCTGCTGGGCGACGTTCTCCAGCGCACTCCCGAGGTGCCCGTGTTCGCGGCCGTCCTGCAGGGAACTGCGCAACTGACCGAGGATCTGGCTCTCGCCGATCGCGAGCGAGTCGAGCCCGGCGGCCACGGAGAACAAGTGCGCGATCGCCCGCTCCTCGTAGTGGGCGTACAGACTGTCGCCGAGCTCTTCGAGGCTGAGTCCCGTTACCGCGCAGAGCGATTCGCTGATCTGGGTGACGGCACCGTGGAAGGTGCCGACCTCGCCGTAGATCTCCACCCGGTTGCAGGTGGACACGATCATCCATTCCTCGACGTGGTCGCCGCCGCGCAGCACGGCGTCCAGCCGCGCGCCGCGCTCACCGGACAGGGCGGCGCGCTCGAGCAACTCGACGGGCGCCGAACGGTGCGACAACCCAACGACCAGGAGACTCACGAAGGAACCTCCACAAGGGGAGCAGGTTCGGGACGGGTGCGCTGATCGTGGAAGGCCAGGATCTGCAGTTCGGTGGCGAGGTCGACCTTGCGCACGGCGACCGATTCCGGCAGATCGAGCGGCTCGGAGGCGAAGTTCAGGATGGAGCGGACGCCGCGGGCCACGAGATCATCGGCGGCGGCCTGCGCAGCGTGCGGCGGCGTGGCGATCACCCCGATGACCGACTCGTCGGCGGCAGGGCGGAAGCCGTCGAAGTCGACGATCGCCAGAGCACCCACATGCATGCCGGTCAAGGCCGGGTCGTTGTCGATGAGCCAGCGCACCTCGAAGCCGCGAGTGGCGAATCCGCGGTAGTCGGCCAACGCGCGGCCGAGGTTGCCCATGCCGACGATGGCGACGGCGAAGTCGCTCTGTAGGCCCAGTTCGCGGGTGATCTCCTCCGACAGGCGCTCGACGTCGTAACCGACACCACGCACGCCGTAGGAGCCGAGGTAGGAGAGGTCCTTGCGCAGACCGGCGGAGCGAACGCCTGCGGCGTCAGCCAGTTCGTCCGAGGACACGACGTCGATCCCACGGCCGCTGAGGGCACGGAGCACCCGCAGGTACACCGGCAGCCGAGCGACGGTCGCATCCGGGATGTCCCGGCGCGACGCGGACGTGTTGGTCACAGGGAACGAATCTCCTCCCGATGAGATGGCGGCGTATACCAAACGCTCGTCATCCCTGGCACATGACCCCCCGAGAGTAAGTCCTCGTGAACGCAGGCACAAAGTCGCATGAACGCGCGAAACGTGCTACAAGGCCTCTGTGGTATAGCCACCCCCGGCCTTCGCGAACAGTTTCAGGCGGTGAGGGCAGTACGCAGTCGGGACTCGCTGACCCGCCAGTAGTCGTGCTGCTTGCCGTCGATGAGCGTGACCGGGATCAGTTCGCCGTACGTGTGCATCAGGTCGGCGTCGCCCTCGATCGAGAACTCCTCGTACTGCTCCCCCAGATCGGCGCAGACCCGCTGGATCACCGTGCGGGCGTCGTCGCACAGGTGGCAGCCGGGCTTGCCGTACAGGGTGATGCGCGCCATCAGAAGAAGACCGAACGTCGTTCCAGCAGTAGGGAGTACAGCGTCTGCTGGATGGTCTCGCGCACCTGGTCGGTGACGTCGAACAACACCATCGGGTCATCGGCGGCGGCAGAGCCGTGGTGCTCGGTCTCGATCGGCGTGCCGAACTCGATGATCCACTTGCTCGGCAACGGGATCGCACCGAGCAGGCCGAACAACGGGAACGTCGGGGTGATCGGGAAGTAGGGGAAACCGAGCAGCCTGGCCACGCTCTTGGCGTTGCCGATCATCGGGAAGATCTCCTCTGCTCCGACGATCGAACACGGGATGATCGGGGCGCCGGCACGGACGGCGGCGGACACGAAGCCACCGCGACCGAAGCGCTGCAGACGGTAGCGGTCGCTGAACGGCTTGCCGACGCCCTTGAACCCCTCGGGGAAGACGGCGACCAGTTCGTCCGATTCGAGCAAGCGCTCGGCGTCGGGGTTGGCCGCCAGCGTGGTGCCGGACTTACGGGACAACTCTCCGATGAACGGCGACTGGAAGACCAGGTCGGCTCCGAGCATCCGCACGAAACGGTGGTTCGGGTGCTCGTCATGGATCGCGACCTGGGTCATCAGTCCGTCGACCGGAACGGTGCCGGAGTGGTTCGCGACCACCAGGCCCCTGCCCTCGGCCGGGATGTTCTCGATGCCACGCACCTCGACCCGGAACCAACGCTTGTACAGCGGCCGCAGCAACGGGATCCAGATCTCGCGGGTGAACTCCTCGTCGAAACCGAAATCGTCGATCGCGTAGTCACCGTTGAGCCGTCGCCGCAGGAAGGCCAGCGCGGACGCGACCCGGCGTTCGAGGTCATCACCCGACAACCCGGCGGCAGTGCCTGCCGCGCGCAGCACCGAGATCAGCGTCTGGACGAAGATGGCCGGGTCGACCGGCAGTCCGAAGGGCAGCTTGTTCTCGAACGGATTGCCGGTGGCGGCGAACCCCTCGTCCTGATCGGGCGCCGGGTCGGGCACGACGTGCAGCGCCGGACGCGGCGACTTCGCCTTCGCCTGTACTGACGACCGGGTGGGCCGACGGGTCGTCTTCGAGCCGAGCGAGTCATCGGTTCGCGCGGCAGCACGCAGTGGCTTGGCCGCGGTCTTGCGCGGCGTCGACGCCTTGGTGGCGCGCTTGGACGCCGGTTTGGCCGATGGCGCCTGCTTCGCAGCGGATTTGGCAGCCGGCTTGCGGCCCTTGGGCTCAGCCATGCGCAGCTCCGACCAAGGCCGCGCGTCGTGATGGTGAAGCGAACACGTCGGCGAACGCCTCACGTGTGGTCAGTGCGGGCTCGAACCCGAGCTCAGTGCGCATTCGACTGGTGTCCATTCCTCGCCCGTAACACAGGAAGTCCATCTGGGACGCCGCGAAGCCCTTGAGTCCGACCCGGCGAGTGAGCTGCTCGACAAGACCGCTTGTCTGAGGCACGACCGGGACGATCGGCTTGCCTGCGATCCGCGCAGCCTGGCGGACAGTGAGCAGTCCGTCGGCCGCGATGTTGATCGTGCCGTCGAGATCGGACAATGTCGCGGCGCGCAACGCCTGCAGCGCGTCGTCGAAGTGCAGTAGTTGCATCCGTCCGTCGAACCCCATCGGTACCGGCATGATCGGCATCGAGAAGTAATCGGACAGCTGGCTACTGAAACCGCGTCCGACGACATTGGCCATGCGCAGGGTGGCGACCTGGACGTCGGGACGACGGCGCGCGAAGCCGCGCACGTAGTTCTCGACCTCCGCCGAGTCCTTGCCGAATCCACCGGCGGGCATCCGCCTGGCCTGGAGTTCTTCGGTGAACATCGCGGGGTCGCGCGGCGAGGAGCCGTAGACCGCGGACGACGACTTCACGACCAGCCGCTGCAGGGAGGACGCGCGCTGGCAGGCGGCCAACAACTGCATCGTCCCGATGACATTGATCTCCTTCTGGGAGGTGCGTCCACCGGCCTGTTTGGGGGTGAGGATCACGCCGAGATGCAGCACTGTGTCGACGCCCTCATGGGCGATCACCTTGCCGACCATCGGGTTGCGGATGTCGGCGCGCACGAACTGGGCACGGCCCAGGCTGTGCGAGGGCGGTACCGCGTCGACCGCGATGACCTTCTCGATCTCGGGGTCACTGGACAGCAGTTCGGCGGTGCGACCACCGATCCGGCGCGAAACGCCCGTGACGAGGACGATCCGTCCCATGCTCACCCCTTTCGACGCCCCGATCCTATGCGTTCGGGACCCTACGCAAGAGGCTCCGTCCGAATCGGACGGAGCCATCTTGTGGCGAAGAAGCCTTACTTCTTGTTGCGGCGCTGGTGACGCGTCTTGCGCAACAACTTGCGGTGCTTCTTCTTGGCCATGCGCTTACGGCGCTTCTTGATCACGGAACCCATGCGTCAGCGGTGTCCTAACTGGTTATCGAGGAACAGAAAAGTCAGTGGGCGCGAGCCCTTCGGGCTACTTTACGCCATCGACGGCGAGGCCGGAAAATCAGGCGGTGCCCATGTAGGACTGCTTGAGGTATTGGTGCACCGCGTCCTCGGGTACCCGGAACGACCGACCGACACGGACGGCCGGCAGTTCACCGGCGTGCACGAGGCGGTAGACCGTCATCTTGGAGACTCGCATGATCGCGGCCACCTCGGCGACCGTCATGAATGTGGTCTCGCCGATCTGACGCTCTTGCTCCATTTAGGATCCCAGCCCTCTCGTGGCAATGGAAGCCATGGCCCAGGGCGGTCTGCGCTGAACTCATGTGGTTGATGTTGCCTTGGAGCACCTTAGGGGCAGATGTGCTCCCTTGGAAAGTTCTCGGGGAATTTGTCCATCCGACACGCCGACAGTGGCTGAAATCGCTCAAAATACTGCCCGGCCGCTCCGCGTCGGTGCCCTGTGGGGTGCGATCTCAATCGAACCAGATGTCCAGGCCATGGTGCGGGAAGACCGCTTCACGGGTGGCCATGACGGCACGGTCGACCGGGTTGTCGGGGTCGCTGCCGGTGGCCCAGGAACGGAACCAGACATGCCCGCCCTCGGCCACGCCGTCGCCCATCCGCGGCGGGCCCGGGCGCCCGACGCGCGCTGTGACGTGGTCGCGCCACTCCTGCGGGACGGGCATCTCAAGATCGATCGGCTTGTGCGCGGCGATCGCGGTGAGGTGCGTCCACGAGCGCGGGACGACGTCGACCAGTTCGTAGCCTCCTCCGCCGAGCGCGACCCAGCGTCCGTGACAGACCTCGTGCGCCAGGTCGTGGATGGTTTCGAACGCGGTGCGCTGAGCGTCGATGCTGATCGCCATGTGCGCGAGCGGGTCGGAGTAGTGAGAGTCGCAGCCCTGCTGGGTCACCAGGATCTGCGGCTTGAACGCGCGCACCAGCGACGGCACCACCGCGTGGATCGCCCGCAGCCAGGCAGCGTCTCCGGTGCCCGCCGGGAGTTCGAGGTTCGCAGCCGAGCCCTCGGCGTCCGGACCACCGATGTCACCGGGAAAACCGGTGCCGGGGAACAGGATTCGCCCGGTTTCGTGCACCGAGATGGTCAGCACCCGCGGGTCGTTCCAGAAGATCTGCTCGACGCCGTCGCCGTGGTGGACGTCGACGTCGATATAGGCGACGCGTTCGGCGCCGTTGTCGAGCAGCCACTTGATGCCGAGAGCGGCATCGTTGTAGATGCAGAAGCCGGCGGCGCGGTCAGCCATCGCGTGGTGCATGCCGCCGCAGTAGTTGACGCCGTGGTCTATCTCGCCCTGCCAGACGGCCTTGCACAGGTCGCGGGTCGCGACGGCGATGCGGGCGGAGGTCTCATGGATGCCGACGAAAGCCGGGTCGTCCTCGGTGCCGAGCCCGAAGCGCTCGTCGGCATTCGCCGGATCCAGTGAGGCGGCCTTGACCGCTTCGACGAAGTCTGGGCCGTGCACCCCCGTGAGAAAGGCGTCGAGATCGGGTTCGTCGTCGACACCGGCAACTTCGACGCCAGGCAGGTCGAGCACGCCGAGCGCGCGTGCCAGCCGGGTGGTGAGGTCCAACCGGACCGGGTTCATCGGGTGCGTTTCCCCGAAGTCGTACTGGGTGAGTCGGTCATCCCAGACGACTCGGACCGACGGCGTTGTCGATGCCATGGGCGCCTGCGGCTTCTACGAGTGGGTGGTGTTCCTGCGCCGGCGACGAAGGATCAGTCGAGGACCGACGACGGCACCGAGGACGGGTCGTCGCCGAGGGGGTAGACCATCGCCATCTCCTCGTCGTCCTGGGTGTCTTCGGTGGCACCCTTCATCGGACGACGCGAATCGGTGGGACGGAATCCGAAGCTGCTCGCGAAGGCGACGGCCCGACCGTTGTCGGTGCCGACCCAATAGAGCAGGAACTTGTAGCTCTCCTGTTTGGCCTTCTCGACGCCGGCCTCGACCAACTTCCAGGCCACACCCTGGCCACGCAGGCGCGGGGTGACCCAGAGTCCGAACAGTTCGCCCACACGCGCCTCGTCGGTGCTGCGGTCTCCGACGGAGACCACTCCGACGATGTCGTCACCGTCCTGCGCGATCAACCGACGGGAGCGCTCCAGGCGAGTACGCCAGAAGTCCTCGTCGTAGTCCTTCTCCTGGGCTGCGGAGGCGGCGAAGGCCTCGGGCGACTCCTCCAGCGAGCTCAGGCGAACGGAACGGTAGGTCTCCCACTCGTCCGTACCAAGCGCGCGAATCGTGATTTCGCTCATGCGGTCCACCTTTCCATGCCAAGCATTTCCTTCCGGCTCCGGGAGGGAAGTCGCGGCTGCAGCCTATCCGGCAGGACCGACGACACGCCCGGCCAGGTGGGCGCGGTCAGCCCTGGGCCAGTTCGGCGGAGCGATGTGCGGCGGCTTCCATCGCGGTCAGGAACGCTGCGCGCACCTTGTGGTCGTCCAGTTGCCGCAACGCCGCCATCGTCGTTCCCCCGGGTGAGGACACCTGCTCGCGCAGCACGGTCGGGTGCTCACCTGTCTCTTTGAGCATGGTGGCCGCGCCGACGACGGTCTGGACGACGAGCTCGGTGGAGGTGTTGCGCGGCAGCCCGAGCAGCACGCCGGCCTCGATCATCGCCTCGACCACGTAGAACAGGTACGCGGGGCCGCTGCCGCTGATCGCGGTGATCGCGTCCATGTGGTGCTCGGCAACCGTGACCACCTTGCCGCAGCCCTCGAGCAGACGGGTCGCCTCGGCGAGATCGTCGGCGCCGCAATGAGTTCCGGGACTGACCGCGGCCATGCCCTGATCAACGAGCGCCGGGGTGTTGGGCATCGCGCGGGCGACCGGGGTCCCTTCGGGCAACCGCGCCTCCAGGTACGCCGTGGCGATTCCGGCGGCGATCGAAACCACCAGCGCTCCCGGTTCGAGCCGGTCGCGGATCTCGTCCAGCAGCGCACTCATGTCCTGTGGTTTCACCGCGAGCACCACTGTTTCGGCGCCTACGACGGCGTCCGCCGGGGACGCGGCCCGGACACCGTGCGTGGCGAGGATCTGATGCGTGCGGGCCTCGTACCGGTCACCGACCACGACGTGATCAGCGGGCTGACCGCTGCGCAACAGACCGGCGAGCAGGGCCTCCCCCATCACGCCGACGCCGAGTACGGCCAGGCGACGCGGGGTGCCCGCGGGTGCCGAGGATTCTGACACTGGTACCTCCGGGATGGAACGGACGGGGTTCAGCTGCGGCTGCTCAGCGCACGCAGGAAGAACGCCGTGTTCGACGGTCGTTCGGCCATGCGACGCACCAGGTAGCCGTACCACTCGTCGCCGTACGGGACGTACACGCGCACCTGGTTTCCGGCGTCCGCGAGACGCTGCTGCTCGTTCGGGCGGATGCCATAGAGCATCTGGTACTCGAACGAGTCGGGGGCGCGGAGGTTCTTGGTCGCGAGCGAACCGGCGATCTCGACGATGCGCGGGTCGTGGCTGGCGATCATCGGGTAGCCCTCGCCCTCCATCAACACCCGCATGCACTTCACGTAGTTCATGTCGATCTCGCCCTTGTCGGCGAAGGCGACGGACGCCGGCTCGGCGTACGCGCCCTTGCACAGGCGGACCCGGCTGCTTTCGTACGCGAGGTCGCGGCAGTCACCCTCGGTGCGGCGCAGGTAGGCCTGCAGCACGGCACCGGTGTCGGGGAAGTCCTTGCGCAACTCGGCGAGGGTCTCCAGCGTCGCGTCGGTGGTCGTGTGATCCTCCATGTCGAGAGTCACCGTGGTGCCGGCGATCGCCGCGGCCTCGCAGATCGAGCGAGCGTGCTCCAGGGAGATCTTGCGACCGTCCTTGGGCAGGGCCTGGCCGAGTGCGCTGAGCTTCACGCTGACCTCGACACGTCCGCCGTCGGTGAGGCAGGCGTCGGCGAGCTCGGCGAGCAGATCGAGGTAGGCGTCGCGGGTGTGGATCGCCTGCGCACGGTCGAGGGTGTCCTCGCCGAGGAAGTCGATGGTGGCGAGCTTGCCCTCCACGTCGAGCTCACGGCTGACCCGCACGGCGTCCTCGGTGGAGGTGCCGGCGACGAACCGCTTGACGACGTCCTTGCTGACCGGCGCCTTCTCGACGACGTCACGCACCTTGGTGTTGCGGCTGAGACCCATCAGTCCGCTGCGCAGCACAGCACTCGGGTCGACCATGACTTCTCCTTCAGCTCGTTCGGTGGTCAGGCCAGTCGGCTGATTTCCACCGTGACGGACATCTTGCTGCCGGGCGTCCCGGTGAAGATGCCCCGCAATGGCGCGACGTCGGTGTGGTCGCGTCCATGTGCGACCTCAATGTAGAAGTCGTCCGGCTCCCGCTGCATCGCAGGGTCGTACGCCATCCATGTGCCGTCCCACCATTCGATCCACGAGTGACCGTGACCGGTGATCACTTCGCCGATCGGCACCTCGCTGTCACGCAGCAGGTAACCAACGACGAAACGGGCCGGGATCCCGGCGGATCGAAGCGCGGTGATCATCATGTGCGCGAAATCGGTGGAGCCGCCCTCCCCCGCGTCCCAGACCTTCGCGGCCTGGGGTGCGTGCGAGAAGCGCTCCGGGCGGTAAGTCACCTTCTCGTGCAGCGCGGCAACGACGGACTCGACGAACGTCGCCGGGGTGTCGGCCTCGTTCCGGATCCGCTGAATGGCCGCAGCGAACTCGCCGACCGCGCCACAGTGGCCCGAACACTCCAACAACTCGCCGCACTCGTCGCTGACCGACTTCTCCTGCATCTGGTCCCAGCCGAGGTGCTCGCCCTCCTGCGGGGTGCGGTGGACGGTGACCGTGCTGATGGCGACGACCTTGAGTTCACCGTGCGGTTCGTGCAGCTCGAAGGTGGTGACATTACTGCCCCAGTAGTCGACCCAGGAGTCCTGCCACGGCGTCGGGGTGATCTCCATCCTGGTGTGCGAAACCGTTTGTGCCAGAGTCGATCTGGGCACCATGCGCGCCTCGTTGTACGACGCGACGGCGGGTCCGGAGTAGGTATAGCCGGCCCGGTGGACCAGGCGAAGGGTCACGCTCACGATTCACCTCGGATCCACTCGGGAGGGAGAGCTCCCTCGAAGTAACGCTTGGACACTGCCTCGGTCGCCTGTGCGCACACCCGCTGCAGCGACTCCATCTCGCTGGCGACGTCGCCGAGCAGGTCGCTGATCGAGCGGTACTCCAGCTGGGCGAGGGCCTGCCCCACGATGCGGCGCGCATCGCCGGAAAAGCCGGTGCGGTGCTGCTTGGGATTGAGTTCCTCGAGGCAGGTGGCCGCCTCGTTGAGTGAGTACCTGACAGATCGCGGGAACAACCGGTCCTGCAGCAGGAATTCGGCGGCGGAGCGGGGAGATTCGGACGCCCGGTAGATACGGGTGAACGCGTGTGCGGCACCGCAGGCGCGCAGGGTGACCTGCCAGGACGCTGCCGAACCGGTGCCGTACGTCGTCATCAGGATGACCCGGGCGGTCATGTCGACCCGCTCGATCATCCGGCCGAGGCGGATGAACTGCCACCCGTCGTCGTGGCTCTGGGTGTTGTCGGCGAGCGCTGCAATCATGTTCGCTCGCTCCCGAACCAGACGGAACGCGTCCGCCGGTCGCATCGAGGCGAGCTGGCCGTCGGCGACCTGCAGGTGGGTGGTGTTGAGCGCCTCCCACAGTTCGGTCGAGACGATCTCGCGCGACCGACGCGCGTTGTCGCGGGCCATTGTGAGCGCGTACGCGATCGCGGACGGCTGCTGGGAATCGGTCAGCAGGTAGCGCAACACCTCGTCCACGTCGGCCGGACCGTCGTGCCCGACGGCCATGGCCGCGAGCAGCGACTGGCAGGTGGCGTCACGGTCGAGCACCGGGTCCTCGACGAGCAACTGCAGGTGCACGTCGAGGATGCGGGCGGTGGCCTCGGCGCGCTCGATGTAGCGACCGATCCAGAAGAGGGATTCAGCGATTCGACTCAGCATGATCTAGAGCGCCCCCTCGTCCTCGACGTCCGGATCTAGTTCGATCTGGGGTTGCTCCTGGGGTCCGGCTTCGACCGGCTCGTCCGACTGCGACGATTGCGACTGGGACTGGCTCTGCGAGCCACCACCGCTTTGCGACTGGCTCTGGGCCTGTCTCTGCATCCGGCCGTCCAGACCGGGGTGAGCCGGCTGCTGCGCCGAACCCTGGGACTGTGACTGGGACTGTGACTGGGCCTGTGACTGCGAGAAGCCAGGAGTGACGACCTCCGCCGTCTCTGCGGCTTCCTCCGCCGCCTCGCGTTCAGCGGCAGCGCGCGCCGTCCGCTGTGCGGGGTGCAGGACCGCCGACTCGTCGGCGGGCTCGGGGGTCACGATCGGGTCGCCGGGCTCGGGAGCCAGCACCCAGGTGTCCTTCGAGCCGCCACCCTGACTGGAGTTGACGATCAGCTCGCCCTCGGGCAGCGCGACGCGGGTCAGGCCGCCGGGCAGCACCCAGACCTTCTCCCCGTCGTTGATCGCGAACGGACGCAGGTCGACGTGACGCGGCGCCAACTCGCTGCCGATCAACGTCGGCACGGTGCTCAGCTGGACGACGGGCTGGGCGATCCAGCCGCGAGGGTCCTCCAGGAGGCGGGCGCGCAGTTCGTCGAGTTCTTGCATGGTGGCCCGCGGGCCGATCACGATGCCCTTGCCGCCGGCCCCGTCGACGGGCTTGACGACGAGTTCGTGCAGTCGGTCGAGCACCTCTTCGCGGTGGTCCTCGTCCTCCATCCGCCAGGTGTCGACGTTGGGCAGGATCGGCTCCTGCGCCAGGTAATAACGGATGAGATCGGGCATGTAGGTGTAGACGAGCTTGTCGTCGGCGACGCCGTTGCCGACCGCGTTGGCGATCGCGACATTGCCGCGACGGGCCGCGTTCAGCAGGCCGGGCACGCCGAGTACCGAATCCCGTTTGAAATGAACCGGATCGATGAAATCGTCGTCGACCCGGCGGTAGATCACGTGCACCGGTAGGAGGCCGTTGGTGGTGCGCACGCTGACCCGTCCGGCCTGTGCGACGAGGTCGCGTCCTTCGACGAGGCGGACCCCCATCAGACGAGCGAGCAAGGCGTGCTCGAAGTAGGCCGGGTTGTAGGAGCCAGGAGAAAGCACGACCACGCTCGGATCGCCGATGCCGGACGGAGCACTGGCGCGCAGGGCGGCGAGCAACTTGCCGGGGTACTGCGTGACCGGGCGAATGCGGTGGTGCGCGAAGGCTTCCGGCAGACCGGCGGACATTGCGCGCCGGTTCGTCATGACGTAGGAGACACCGGAGGGAATGCGGACGTTGTCCTCCAGCACCCGGAAATCGCCCTTCGCGTCCCGGATGAGGTCGATGCCGGCGACGTGCACGCGCACGCCGGCAGGAGGGTTGATGCCCTTCGCGGCGCGCAGGAAGTGCGGGCTGCTGGTGACGACGCGACGCGGGATCACGCCGTCGTTGAAGACCTGGCCCTCTCCGTAGATGTCACCCAGGAATGCCTCGAGTGCGCGAACCCGTTGCGCCACACCGGCTTCGACGTGCGACCAGGCCTTGTTGTCGATCAGACGGGGAATGATGTCGACCGGGAACGGCCGCTCCTCGCCACCGATGTCGAACGTGACGCCCTGGTCGAGATACGTGTGCGAGAGGTAGTCGGCTCGCGTACGCATGTCGTCCGGGGTCAGCCGTTCGACCTGACGCCTGAGCTCGACATACGCCGGACGCGTGGTGGCGTCCTCGGCGTACATCTCGTCGTAGGTGTCGGGGCGGTTCCGGTACGCCTCGAAGATCCCTTTCACGCATGCGAACCTAGCGCGGTTTGGTTACCGCCATGTTTCTGCGCGACATTCGCCTTGCCACAGTGGCCGCAGGGCCCGGCGGGGGCTCAGCCCGCAGGCGCCGCCAGGTGCAATCGGGCGAAGGCGAGCGCCTCGGCGAGGTCGAGTTCGCGATCGTCGTCGGTGAGCTTGCGTGTGCCGACCTCCACCACGACGTCACCGGAGAATCCTTGGGCGGCAATGAGTTCCAGCACTTCCGCGCAGGGCTGGCCACCGCGTCCGGGCACGAGGTGTTCGTCCTTGAAGGACCCGAGGCCGTCAGCGAGATGGATGTGGCGCAGCCGCTCGTCGAGGTCGTGCACCATCTGCACGGCGTCCGACCCGGCAGTCGCGGTGTGCGACAGGTCGAGTGTCACATTGCGGTAGGACTCGCCGACCGGATCCCAGTGCGGCAGGTAGGCCTGCATCTCACGCCCACGGGCCCGCCAGGGGAACATGTTCTCCACCGCGATCGCGATGCCGGTCTCGTCCTCCCGCTGCGCGATGCCCTCGACGAACTCCGCGGCGTACTCCTTCTGCCACCGGAACGGCGGGTGCACGACGACCACCTCGGCGCCGACCTCCTGGGCCAGCTTCACCGAGTTGTCGACCTTGCCCCAGGGTTCGGTGCCCCACACCCGCTGGGTGAGCAGCAACGTCGGAGCATGGATCGAGACGACCGGTAGTCCGTAGTGGTCGATGAGGCGCTTGAGTGCACCCGACTCCTGGCTGATCGGGTCGGTCCAGACCATGATTTCGATGCCGTCGTACCCGAGCCGGTCGGCGAGATCGAACGCACCGACGACCCCCAGCGGGTAGACCGACGAGGTCGACAGCGCCACGCGGGAGTCCGGCACGTCAACGACGCCCACTCAGTCGTCCAGCCAGTCCAGCCGGCGCAGGATCACGCCCTCGCGCATCGCCCACGGACACAACTCGAGTTCGGCGATGTCGAGCAGGTCCATCACGGCCTCGATGACCATGGCACCGGCAAGCACCTGGTGGGAGCGGCTCTCGGAGACACCGGGCAGCGAAGTTCGTTGTGCCGCAGTCATCGTCGACAACTTGGGCACCATCGTGCGCAGGTCGTCGCGCGAGAGCGTGCGGCGGACGTACGGCCCCTCGTCCGAGGGCGCGGCGCCACACATGCGAGCCAGCGAGCGAATCGTCTTGCTGGTGCCGATGACCCGGTCGGGCAGACCGGCCTTGGTCAGCGGACGGATCTCGCGGGCGATGTCGGACCGGATCTGCTTGCGCAGCACCTTGAGTTCGGCGGCCGAGGGCGGGTCGCCGTGCATCGTTCGGGTCAGGCGTCCGGCGCCGAGCAGCAGACTCATGGCGACGTCGGGCTCCTCGTCCGTACCGGTGACCAGTTCGAGTGAGCCGCCGCCGATGTCGACCACGAGCAGGCGCCCGGCCGACCAGCCGAACCAGCGACGTACCGCGAGGAAGGTCAGGCGTGCTTCGTCCTCACCCGGCATCACCTGGATGTCGAGACCCGAACGCGAGCGCACCTGCTCGATCACGTCCTCGCCGTTCGGCGCCTCACGGATCGCGCTCGTGGCGAACGGGAGGAGTTCCTCGATGCCGTGGTCGTCGGCGATCGCCTGGCACTCCCCGATGAACGTGACCAGTTCATCGATGCCCGCGTCGGCGATGTGTCCGCTGTCGTCGGTGTACTCCGACAGCCGCAGTTCGCGCTTGTGGGAGAACGCCGGCAACGGACGTGCGCCCTGGTGAGCGTCGACCACGAGAAGGTGCACGGTGTTCGATCCGACGTCGATCACACCCAGGCGCATGAGGCGAGGTTACCGGTAAGGGAGAATGCGCCGGTGACCGAGACACCCCTTCGTGCCCCGCGGGTCTGGGCCGAGTTCGACAACCCGGACGACGCGACCGAACGGTTCCGGGTCGACCTGACCTGGCTCACCTCGTCCTACATGTGCATCTTCGGCCAGGGCTGCCAGGGCATCTACGAGGACCGCCCGGACGACGGGTGCTGCACGCTCGGCGCCCATTTCAGCGACAAGGACGATCTGAAGAACGTCAAGCAGGCCGCGAAGAACCTCGGTCCGGACGAATGGCAGTACTACGACGAGGGCCGCTCCAAGAAGGGCTGGACGCAGAAGGAGGACGGCGCCACCAAGACCCGCGTGGTCGACGGCGCATGCATCTTCCTCAACCGGCCGGGCTTCCCCGCCGGCGCCGGATGCGCTCTGCATCAGCACGCGATGGCCGAAGGTATCGAGCCGCACACGATCAAGCCGGACGTCTGCTGGCAGCTGCCGATTCGGCGCGACTTCCGCACCGTCACGCACAACGACGAGTCGACGTACACCGAGGTGACGATCACTGAGTACGACCGTCGCGGCTGGGGTCCGGGTGGACATGACCTCGACTGGTACTGCTCGGCCAACCCCGAGGCGCACGTCGGCAAGAACCCGCTGTACGTCTCGAATGCCGGAGAGCTGAAACATCTGATGGGCGAGGCCGGTTATGCAGAACTGGTTCGGCGATGCGAGGCCCACCTGGCCGCGGTTGCGGTCGCGCGTCGTCCGGGCAACCGCAAGATGCTGCCCCTGCTCGTCCACCCTGCAACTCTCGCCGCGGAGAAGCAGAATCGTCGGAAGATCTGAACTTGCCTGATTACCAAGCGATTCCGTCACCGAACATCTGGAACCACCCCGACATCTACGAGATCGAGAACCGCGGGGTCGATCCCGACGGGCTGATCTGGGACGCGATGCGTTCGGTGCGTTCGTTCGACGGTGCCCGGGTGCTCGACGTCGGCTGCGGCACCGGCTTCCACCTGCCCGAGCTGGCCCGCACGGCAGAGTCCGTGATCGGGGTCGAGCCGCACGAACCGTTGGTGCGCACCGCGCAGGCACGGGTGCGCGGCATCCGGAATGTCGACGTCCGGCTCGGTGGGGCGGAGATGCTGCCGGTCGAGGAGCACTCGGTCGACGTGATGCACAACCGGTGGGCGTACTTCTTCGGCGGCGGCTGCGAGCCGGGGCTGGAAGAGCTCGACCGCGTCATGGCGCCGGACGGTGTCGCGTTCGTCGTCGACAACGACGCGTCCCGCTCGACCTTCGGGCGGTGGTTCCGCGAGGCATGGCCGACCTACGACCTGGTGTCGGTCGAGCGGTTCTGGGAACGTCAGGGTTGGTCGAAGATCCCGGTGTTGATGCGCTGGAAGTTCGAGACCCGCGCGGATTTCGAGGCGGTCGTAGGCATCGAGTTCGACAGGCACCACGCCGAGCAGATCCTTGCCTCGCACGAAGGCGCCGAGGTCGACTACGCGGTCTGGGTGCGCTGGAAAAAGTACTGACCGGCGTCAAGAACGCCGGCTGCGCAGGGCCCGCCAGACCCAGGTGGAGGGCACCTGGTTGCCGGTGGCGATGTACTCGAGCGTCGCTGAGTAGAACAGCGCGTCGTACAGGTCCATGAGGCCGCGGCCGGTGCCGGCCAGCAGCACCTGATCGCCGGCCTGCACCAGCAGGTCGTCGTCCGGGGCCAGAAAATGCTCGTCATCGCGCAGCACCATCAGCGGCACCAGGGCGAGCATCTCGTTGCGGTCGTCCGGGTGCCGCAGCAGGTCGCCGAGTCGAAGCTCGTGACCACGCTCGAGCCACGCGGACACAGCCGGCGCATGCTCGGGATCGAGTCTGAACAGATCCCGTTCGGGCGCGCGCTTGCCGCACTTGTCCACCAGACGGTCGCGCAGCCCCACCGCGAACCGCTCGTCCTGCTGCAACAGTTCCTCGATGAACTGCCAGAACACCGGCGTCAGCACACGGGCCAGCACCTCACGGGCCACCAACTCGGTCGAGATGTAGATGGAGTCGATGTCCATCGCATGACACAGCGCCGCATAGGAGTTCGTGCGCTGCCGCACGCACAGGTAGGTGTCAGGGTTGGTCAGCCGAACCCGTTCCGCCAGAGCGATGTTCGTCAGGTCGTTCGTGCTGGCAGCGACGAACCCCGCGACATCGTCGAACGACTCGGGCATCCGGGACGCGTCCACGTGGTCGACCGACAGTCCGGCTCCACGTAGGTCGCGAGTGACCTCATCTCCGAACTCGCAATCACCGGCGACCACCCAGCGTCCGAGGGCAAGGCCCTCACGCAGCTCGGGAAGTTCGTGCTCGTCGTTGTCCATCAGCCACTGCACGAGTTGGTCGGTGACCGGCTGGTGCAGGGACAGCGCGAGGTAGCCGCCGTACCGGCCGTCCGGGTTGATCAGCGCGGTCGGTCCGAAATCCTCGATCCGCGACTGGACAGTGTGGTCGACACAGCGCGCGATCACCGGCAGGTCCGGACGAAGCAAGGACACACTCATCGTGATTGCCAGGTTCGCCTCGTCGTCGTCGGTCAGCGCGAGCACGGCCTCGCACTGCGGGTGTCCGAGCCCGGCGAGTCCGAGTGCGGCCGGCACCTTGCCGTCCGACTCCAGCGCCGGGACATCGGCGGTGAGTTCGTCGGTCCACACGGTCTCGACCCGGCTCCGCGACTCCTCCACGACGACGAACCTGCGGCGTCGCTTGTCGAGTTCGTGGCCCACCGCCTGGCCCGCCGCTCCGTACCCGACAACGAGCATGAACGGCTCGCGCATGTTGCGCACCTTGCGCCGAAACCGTTGTGTGGCAAGGGCTTCCTGAAAGGCCGTGTCCTGCATCATCGAGAAGATGACGGCGATCGCGTAGGCCCAGCTGACCACCAGCATGAAGATGGACGCGGTCATCCACATGCGCTGCGGGTAGCTGAAGGCATGCGGGGCCTCGGTGAATCCGACCGTCGTGACCGTCATCGTCATCTGGTAGAACGCATCGAACGGCGTCAGGTGATAGGTGTTGCCGTTGACGTCCTTGCCGGGCACCAGCGTCATGCCGAGGGTGGCGATGCTGAACGTCGTGATGAGCACGATGAACGGCATTCGCATCCGGCGCAGCAGCAGGAAGACGGCGTCCGTCGCCGGAAGCCCGGTGGGGATCGGCACCGGCCGGCGCCGCGCGCGCCGCACGTGGCGATGACGCAGGTTGAGCAGATGCAGCAGGTTGACCATGAAGGTTCAGTCGACGACGGCGCGGATCAACGTCGCCGGAACGACACCGTCTCCACGACCAGCAGCACCACCGAGACCACGTTCGCCAGCAGTGCGCCACCCGACAGCGAGACGACGCTGGACGTGGCCTCCCCATCGAGCCCGTGGGCGGAGACCTGACTCGCCCATACCCACACCGACGCCGCGCCGATCAGCTGCAGCAGGGCGACCAGGCTGGTCGCCAGGTGCACGGCGCCGACCTGCGTCCGGTCGCCGAACTTCAGCACGGTGGCGATGCAGTTGACGACGATCGCAGCGAACAACTCGTACACGTTGTGCACGTGCGGGTTGTCGATGTCGCCGAGGAAGAAGCCGAAATTGAGTGTGGCCGCCAACAGGACGAAGAATCCGAAGACCACCTTTTCGAGGTTCACCCAAGCAGCGTAGGCCCCACACCAGGTGAGGTCGGCCACTTAGGACGTCCGAAGTTGCTGTCGTACCCGTCTCGTACGGTTACCACCATGGCAGCGAAGAAGGGCTCGGCACCGGCGTACAAGTGCACGGAGTGCGGTTGGACGGCGATCAAGTGGGTCGGCCGGTGCGGTGAATGTCAGGCCTGGGGCACGGTCGTGGAGGCGGGCACGGTCAAGCCGCGGACGGCTCCGGCGCGCACCGTCGAGCGGCCGGCTCTGCCGATTGCCGACGTCGATGCGAGCCTGGCCGAGGCTGCCCCGACCGGCGTGGGTGAGTTCGACCGGGTGCTCGGTGGCGGGCTCGTTCCGGGTGCTGTGGTGCTCGTCGCCGGCGAACCGGGCATCGGCAAGTCCACGCTGCTGCTCGACGTCGCGGGGCGGGCGGCGCGCGGGGGTCGTGAGGTGTTGTACGTCAGTGGGGAAGAGTCCGCGGCTCAGGTGCGACTGCGCGGCGAGCGCATCGAGGCCATGGCCGACACCCTCTACCTCGCATCCGAGACCGACCTGTCCACCGTGCTCGCGCAGATCGAACAGGTACAGCCGACCTTCCTGATCATCGACTCGGTGCAGACCATCGCGTCCGCCGACATCGAGGGCGCGCCCGGCAATGTCAGCCAGATACGTGAGGTCGCGACCAGCATCATCCAGGTGGCGAAGGAGAGAAACATCGCCACGCTGCTGGTCGGCCACGTCACCAAGGACGGTTCGATCGCCGGTCCGCGGATGCTCGAACACCTCGTCGACGTCGTCGTTCAGTTCGAGGGCGAGCGCCACTCGCGCCTGCGCATGGTGCGGGCTGTGAAGAACCGCTACGGCCCCACGGACGAGGTGGGTTGCTTCGATCTGTCCGATGTCGGAATTGTCGGCCTGCCCGACCCGTCCGGGTTGTTCCTGACCCGCACCGCGAATCCCGCACCGGGCACCTGCATCACGGTGACGCTCGAAGGACGCCGCCCCTTGGTCACCGAGGTGCAGGCGCTGCTGGCGAAGTCGGAGCAGGGCGGCTCGCCGCGGCGCACCACCAGCGGGGTCGATTCCTCGCGCGTGGCGATGATCCTCGCCGTCCTCGACCGGCACTGCCAGGTGCCCACCCGCAACTCCGAGTGTTATGTCTCGACCGTCGGCGGCGTGCGCCTGGCCGAGCCGGCCGCCGATCTTGCGCTTGCTCTCGCGATGGCCAGTTCGCTGGTCGACGCGCCGTTCACCAAGGGCACGGTCGCGCTCGGAGAGGTCGGACTGGCGGGCGATGTGCGCGCGGTCCAGGGGGTGCCGCGCCGGTTGGCCGAAGCGGCGCGCATCGGTTTCCAGCGGGCGATCATCCCCAAGGGCTCCCTCGGCGAGGAGAAAGCACCCGACGGGATGGACGTGCGCGAGGTGGCCGATCTGGCGTCCGCAGTTCGCCTGCTCAACCTGGCGACCGTCACCGAACTGCGCCCCCGCGAAGGAGCACCCGGACGGTCGCGGGCCACCTGAGCCGTCTGAGGCACTGAAACTGACTGCGAACGGTGGCATCGCCCGGCACCACGACGCGTACCGCATCTACCGAGAGGCCGTCGGCCGTGCCGAGGCGAGCGGCCTGCCGACCGACCCGTTCGGCATCGAGAGGCCGCAGCGATCGCGCGGCGAGACGGGTTGGTCTGACCGCTCACGTCGGCCGGAACCGGCGTGCATCCGCGCGATCCGACCTCTGTCACCTAGTCTGTGCGGGTGGAGCGCACACCCGAAGAGATCCTGCACGACACCCTCGCGCTCGTCGCCCCGGGCACCGTTCTGCGTGAAGCGTTGGAGCGCATCCTGCGCGGGCGCACGGGCGCGCTGATCGTGCTCGGCAACGACCCGGTCGTGGAGCAGATCAGCACCGGCGGATTCCCGATGGACATCGAACTCACCGCCACCCGACTGCGTGAACTGGCCAAAATGGACGGCGCGATCGTCGTCGACGGCGATGTCAGCCGAATCGTCCGCGCCGCAACGCAATTGGTGCCGGACGCCTCCATCGAGACGTCGGAGTCGGGCACCCGTCACCGTACCGCCGAGCGCGTGGCCAAGCAGACCGGTTACCCGGTCGTCTCGGTCAGCCAGTCGATGCACATCTGCGCCTTGTACGTCGGCAACCTGCGTCACGTCATTGAGGACTCCACTGCGATCCTGTCCCGCGCCAACCAGGCATTGCAGACCCTGGAGCGTTACAAGGAGCGGCTGGACGAGGTCGCCGGCACCCTCAGCGCCCTGGAGATCGAAGACCTGGTCACCATCCGCGATGTCGCGAGCGTCGTGCAGCGGATGGAGATGGTCCGCCGCATCAGCGAGGAGATCGCCGAGTACGTGATCGAACTCGGCGTCGACGGGCGCCTCATGGCACTCCAGTTGGATGAACTCGTCACCGGCCTCGGCGACGACCGCACGCTCGTCGTGCGCGACTACGTCGAGTCGGCCAAGGAACCGCTGTCCGTCGACCAGGCACTCGACCGCCTCGGCGCGCTGTCCTCGTCCGACCTGCTCGACCTGTCGGCGGGCGCACGGGCGATGGGCTTCTCTGTCAGCGGAGACTCCCTCGACAGCGCGGTCAGCCCCCGCGGATACCGCCTGCTCAGCCGCATCCCACGCCTGCCCGGTGCGATCGTGGAGCGCCTCATCGACCACTTCGGTTCGCTGCAGGCCCTGCTCGCCGCCGACTTCGACGATCTGATGGCCGTCGACGGCGTCGGTGAGAGCCGGGCCCGTGCAGTGCGCGAGGGGATGTCGCGTCTCGCCGAGAGCAGCATCCTCGAGCGTTACGTCTGACCCAACCGAAACCGTTGAACATCGACGATCTCGGCGAGATCCACTGTCGGATCATCGAGTGGTACCGCCGCGAGCAACGTGAGCTGCCCTGGCGCAACGCCGACTGCTCGGCCTGGGGCGTGCTGCTGTCGGAAGTGATGTCGCAGCAGACTCCGGTCGCCCGTGTCGCTCCGATCTGGCTCGAGTGGATGGAGCGCTGGCCGACCCCCGCCGATCTCGCCACGGCACCTCCGGGCGAGGCCGTCCGGCACTGGGGACGCCTGGGCTACCCACGACGCGCGCTACGCCTGCACGAAGCAGCCACCGCCATCGCGCGCGATCATGACAATGTCGTGCCGTCCGATCCCGTTGTGCTGCAATCACTTCCGGGTATCGGCACCTACACGGCGGCAGCCGTGGCCGCGTTCGCCTACGGCGTCCGAACCGTCGTCGTCGACACGAACATCCGCCGGGTCGAAGCGCGTCTCTTCACCGGAGACGCCCTTGCCGCACCGACCCTGACCGCCGCCGAGTCCCGGCTGGCCGCAGCGGTTCTGCCGGACGACGACGAGGACGCCGCCGTCTGGAACGTCGCGTCGATGGAACTCGGTGCCGTCGTCTGTACCGCCAAGAATCCGACCTGTGGTTCGTGCCCGGTGCTCGACCTGTGTGCTTGGCAACGGGCGGGCGCGCCACCGTACGACGGCCCGGCACGCACGGGTCAGAAGTGGGCGGGCACCGACCGCCAGGTGCGCGGCAAGTTGCTGCAGACCCTGCGCGATGCGCACGGTCCGGTTTCCCGCGGCACGCTCGACCTGGTGTGGAGCGATGAAGCACAACGGGATCGCTGTCTCGCCGGGCTCATCGAGGACGGCCTGGTCGAACCGCTCGACGGAGAGCAGTTCGCGCTACCGACCTGACAAGCGAACCAGGGACGCGTAGGGTCTTGCTGTTGTGTCTTCCCTCCCCCTGGCTGCCGTACTGGCGCCTGTTCGTGGCAAGGATCAGACAGCAGGCAACCTCCCGGTTGGCCATGGTCGGTGGACTCATCGCAAACGCCACCTTCGGCTTTCTGAAGACCGCCATCCTGTCGGCGACGGTCGTCGCCGGCGGCGGAACGGGGATGCGTGCCGAGGTCGCGGCGGCGCTGCTGCACTCCCCCGAATTGGTGATCCTGGACGAGCCGACGATCGGTCTCGACGTGCTGTCCAAGCAGCGGCTGCGCGACTTCCTGATCGCCGAGCGCGCGCAGAACGGCACCACGCTGCTGCTCACGACCCACGACATGGGCGACATTGAGCGACTGTGCGACCGCGTCCTTGTCGTCGACCACGGAAAGCTGGCGTACGACGGCCGCCTGCCGGGACTGTCGGCGCGGGTGGGTGCGCAACGCGTCCTCGTGCTCGACCTGGCGGACGCCGGTCCGGACCTCCTCGACATCCCGAAGACCCAACACATGGGTAGTGAGGCGGACGGCATGCGCCAGCGACTCGCGTTCGACCCCGCCGCCACGACCGCGGCCGCCCTGCTGGCCGCCGTCGGTGAACGGGCGGAGGTGCGCGACCTGACCATCGAGGAACCCGACATCGAGGACGTGGTGCGGCGTATCTACCTGGCGCAGCGGACATGAACGAGCAGCTACGGGAGCAGGTGTACGCCGTCGTCCGTCTCGTTCCACCCGGACGCGTGATCAGCTACGGCGACATCGCAGAACTCTTCGGCATCAATCCGCGACTGGTCGGACGCCTCATGTCGATCAGTGAGCCGGCCGACGAGTTGCCGTGGTGGCGCGTGACCAACTCCTACGGCGACCCGCCCAAGCGCCTGCTGGACGAAGTGGTCCCGCGCTGGGCGGAAGAGGGAATCACCTTGAAACCCAATGGCATCGGATGCCGTATCAAGGAGTACCGCGCCGACCTGGCAGCACTCGCGGACGATGCCGAGCGTCTCCTCGGTCCGATGCCCGGACTCCGGGACGACTGACCGATCAGCTCGCTCGGCAGCACACGGCGTCGGTTATGCGAATGCTTGGGGCAAGGCCAGGAAGTCGCGCAGCCAGCCGTCGACCTCTCGCATCGTGGCGGAGTCAACCACTCCGATCCGGGCGGCCAGTCGATCCCGAGTCACTGTGCGGGGCTGTTCCGTCATCGCGAAGGTCGGCTTCGACAGCCCGACCTTCGCACCGCGGAGCAAGATGTGGTTGGGCCAGCCGCGATCTACGGTCGTCGCAGGAACGATGATCGCGAACGTGTCGGCTTGCTCGAGGTACAGATCGCTCGCGATTACCAGCGCCGGGCGGCGGCCGAACTGCTCGCGCCCGCGCACCGGGTCGAGTTCAGCCCACACGACGGATCCGCGATGCAGATCATTCGCCGGGCCGCCCGTCCGGCAGCGTCACGTCCCAAGACCTGAAGTCATCCCAGTAGGACGCGTCGGCGCCACGGACAGCGCGGCCGAAGGCCTCCATGCGCTGACGCCGTTCGTACCCGTCGAGCAGCCCCTCGATCAATCCGGCTGCGGTCACTCCACGTTCGCGCGCATCGCGATTGATCCGATCGCGAAGTTCGGCACTCACCTTGATCGTCGTGCTCATACGCCGACCATACGGCGGCGGATACCGATCGGTATACCTCGACGAGGACTCAGAAGGTGAGCAGCATTCTGGTGTTTCCCAGGGTGTTCGGCTTCACCCGGTCGAGGTCGAGGAACTCGGCCACACCCTCGTCGTAGGACTGCAGCAATTCGGCATACACAGCCGGCTCCACCGGCGCGCCCTCGATCTCCACGAACCCGTGCCGCCCGAAGAACTCGGTCTCGAAGGTCAGACAGAAGACCCGCTCGACTTCCAACTGCCTCGCCCGATCGAGGAGTTCGCGGACGATGCGGCTGCCGACCCCGTGCCCCTTCGCGCTGCGGTCGACCGCGAGCGTGCGGATCTCGGCGACGTCGTCCCACATCACGTGCAGCGCGCCGCAGCCCACGATGACCCCGTCGATCTCCGCGACCAGGAACTCCTGCAGCGACTCGTAGTACGACACCGCCGGCTTGGGGACGATCGCGCGGGAATCGACGTACGGCGACGTGACCTCCCGGATGCGGCGGACGTCCGTCGCGCGGGCCGGCCGGACGAGAACCTGCGTTTCACTCACCCGCCCAACGCTAATACCCACACCGGACTCACGCGGACGCGTCCGCGCACAAGACATGCGAAGGGGCGCCCATCCGAAACCGGATGAGCGCCCCCTCGAAACGAACCGACCTTATTCGCCCTTGCCCAGGTCGATGCCGTCGGCGATGGCCGCCGTCTCGGCCTCGAGGGTGTCGGGTGCGGTGGCCCGCGGCGAACCCTTGAAGGTGAACGTGTCGTCCTTGCCCTCGCCGGTGGCGTCGACCAGGACGATCTGGCCCGCACCGAGGTCGCCGTAGAGCAACTTCTCGGACAGCTGGTCCTCGATCTCGCGCTGGATCGTGCGACGCAGCGGACGGGCACCGAGCGCAGGGTCGTAGCCCCGCTTGGCCAGCAGCGCCTTGGCGAGGGGGGTGAGCTCGATCGCCATGTCCTTGTCCTTCAGACGCTCGTCC
Source organism: Yimella sp. RIT 621 (assembly GCF_004146205.1). NCBI lineage: Bacteria > Bacillati > Actinomycetota > Actinomycetes > Micrococcales > Dermacoccaceae > Yimella > Yimella sp. RIT 621. The sequence goes on along the minus strand of NZ_SEIP01000006.1, from coordinate 24,207 downwards.
AGACGAGCGACCATCAGGTCGACGATCTCGACGATCTCCTCCTGCGACAACTGCGGGAAGACGATGGTGTCGTCCACACGGTTGAGGAACTCGGGGCGGAAGTGCTGCTTGAGTTCCTCGTTGACCTTCGCGCGCATCTTGTCGTAGCCGGTGGCGGTGTCGTTGCCGGACGCGAAGCCCAGCGAGACGCCCTTGGCGATGTCACGCGTACCCAGGTTGGTGGTCATGATGATGATCGTGTTCTTGAAGTCGACGACCCTGCCCTGGGAGTCGGTCAGGCGACCGTCCTCCAGGATCTGCAACAGCGAGTTGAAGATGTCGGGGTGGGCTTTCTCGACCTCGTCGAACAGCACGACCGAGAACGGCTTGCGACGCACCTTCTCGGTGAGCTGACCGCCCTCTTCGTAACCGACGTAACCGGGAGGCGAACCGAACAGGCGCGACACGGTGTGCTTCTCGGAGAACTCCGACATGTCGAGTGTGATCAGCGCGTCCTCGTCGCCGAACAGGAACTCGGCGAGCGCCTTGGCCAGTTCGGTCTTACCCACGCCGGTCGGGCCGGCGAAGATGAACGAACCGCCCGGACGACGCGGGTCCTTCAGGCCGGCACGGGTGCGGCGGATGGCCTGGGAGAGCGCCTTGACCGCGTCGTTGTTGCCGACGATGCGCTTGTGCAGCTCCTCCTCCATCCGCAGCAGACGAGCCGACTCCTCCTCGGTGAGCTGGAACACCGGGATACCGGTGGACGCAGCGAGCACCTCGGCGATCAGCTCCTCGCCGACCTCGGCCACGAGGTCCTGGTCGCCGGACTTCCAGGCCTTCTCACGCTCGGCCTTGGCGTCGATGAGCTTCTTCTCGTCGTCGCGCAGGGACGCGGCCTTCTCGAAGTCCTGGCCGTCGATGGCCGACTCCTTCTCGCGGCGCACGTGCGCGATCTTCTCGTCGAACTCGCGCAGGTCGGCCGGGGCCGTCATGCGACGGATACGCAGGCGCGCGCCCGCCTCGTCGATGAGGTCGATCGCCTTGTCCGGCAGATGCCGGTCGTTGACGTATCGGTCGGCCAGGTTGGCCGCCGACACCAGCGCGGCGTCGGTGATCGTGACGCGGTGGTGCGCCTCGTACCGGTCGCGCAGACCCTTGAGGATCTCGATCGCGTGCGGGATGGACGGTTCCTGCACCTGGATCGGCTGGAAGCGGCGCTCCAGCGCGGCGTCCTTCTCGATGTGCTTGCGGTACTCGTCGAGCGTCGTCGCGCCGATCGTCTGCAACTCACCGCGAGCCAGCATCGGCTTCAGGATGGATGCGGCATCGATCGCGCCCTCGGCGGCACCCGCACCGACGAGGGTGTGGATCTCGTCGATGAACAGAATGATGTCGCCGCGGGTGCGGATCTCCTTGAGCACCTTCTTCAGGCGCTCCTCGAAGTCGCCGCGGTAGCGCGAACCGGCCACCAGCGAACCGAGGTCGAGGGTGTACAGCTGCTTGTCCTTCAGCGTCTCGGGGACGTCGCCGCGGACGATGTCTGCGGCGAGGCCCTCGACGACGGCGGTCTTGCCGACGCCGGGCTCACCGATGAGCACCGGGTTGTTCTTGGTGCGGCGAGACAGCACCTGCATGACCCGCTCGATCTCCTTCTCGCGCCCGATGACCGGGTCGAGCTTGCCCTCGTGGGCAGCCTGCGTGAGGTTGCGACCGAACTGGTCGAGCACCAGCGAACCGGCCGGCTGACCGGCCTCGGGGCCGCCCTGGCCGACGCCTGCGCCGGCCTTCTCGCCCTTCTCACCGTTGTTGAAACCGGAGACGAGCTGGATGACCTGCTGGCGCACGCGCGGCAGGTCGGCACCCATCTTCACCAGCACCTGGGCGGCAACACCCTCGCCCTCGCGGATGAGGCCGAGCAGGATGTGCTCGGTGCCGATGTAGGAGTGGTTCAGCTGCAGACCCTCACGCAACGACAGCTCCAGCACCTTCTTGGCGCGCGGAGTGAACGGGATGTGTCCCGACTGCGGCTGGTTGGAGGGGCCGATGATCTCCTGGACCTGTTCGCGCACGGCCTCCAGGGAGATACCGAGCTGCTCCAGGGCCTTGGCGGCGACTCCTTCGCCCTCGTGGATGAGGCCGAGCAGGATGTGCTCGGTCCCGATGTAGTTGTGGTTGAGCATGCGCGCCTCTTCTTGCGCAAGCACGACAACCCGGCGGGCACGGTCGGTGAACCGTTCAAACATCGTCTTCTCCCTCGGCTGCTTCTTCGCTCGATGCTAGTCGTCACCCTGGACGCCGGTGGAGCCCCTGGGGACACCGGTGGAGATTCGGGGTGGCGAACTCTGCCGGTGACAACGCGAGCCCCGCCGCCTCTGTTCCGAGATCCGTCCACCGAATGCCGATCACGCGTTACGCCCAGGGCTCAATCGTCGCGCAATCGGTGCGCCCGCGACCTGCCCATAGGATCGGGGACATGGCCAGCTTCGTCGTCGATGCGTTCGGCACGGCGGTGTCCGTGAAGTGCCATGCCAGTGATCTCGATCGCCTTCGGCAGCAGTGGTCACGCTGCCTCACCGAACCGGTCCACGAGCCGAAGCAGATCGAGCGAGTCGAACACAGCGGCGGCGAGCTCGTCGATACGGCCGACTACGCGCTCTCTTCCGCCGTCACACTCGCCGCGATCAACGCACAAGCCGGGGAACGCCTCATGTTCCACGCCTGCGGCCTGGCCGATCCAGAGTCCCGGGACGTCGCGGTCCTCGTGGCCGCGTCCGGCACCGGCAAGACGACGGCCTCGGTACGGCTGAGTCAGGTCGGACTCGGCTACGTCAGCGACGAGACGATCGCGGTCGACGACGACCTGAGCGTTCGCGCCTATCCCAAGCCTGTGTCGGTGGTCATCGATCCGGCGCACCCCACGCAGAAATCGCAACACGGTCCGGACGAGTTGGGCATGGCTCCGGCGCCGGAAGGACACCTCGGGCTGGGTGCCGTCGTGCTGCTGACGCGGCGCCGTGACGAACATGTCGCCCCGACGCTGACCCGAATCGACCTGATCGACGGCTTGGTCGACCTGCTCCCTCACACCTCCGCCCTGCCGCGCATCACGCATCCACTGCGCACTCTCGCCTCCGCCGTCGCGCGAGTCGGCGGACCGCTGCGGCTGGAGTACTCGGAGATCGAGGAGTCCATCGAACTGTTGCGTGAAGCGCTCGGCTTGACCGCACCCGAGGTCGAGTTCGTGCATCTGCCACCGACCGCGGAGTTGTTCACCGCCGAGACGGTGGCCGCGCAACCGGTGACCGACCCACGGGTCGTCCAGCGCAGCCCGTATCTGGACGCCGTCGAAGCGGACGGGCGCGTCATGTTGTTGCTGGGCAGTCAGAGTATGGTGCTTGACGGCGTCGGTGCGCTGCTGTGGCGGCACGCCGAACAGCCGACCCGGATCGAGGATCTTCTGCAGCGATGCCGCGCGGAGTTCGGACCGCACCCGGACGACACACAGATCGTCAACTCGTCGGTCGAACAGTTGATCAGCCATTCGGTACTGCGCGAATGCGACGAAGTCACCCCTCCAGGGCGATGACCACCTGCCGGACGTGCTGAGCCAGGACCTCGGCCGCCAGTGCCGCGGCTTCGTCACCTTGGCGATACGGGTCGGCGATGTCCTTGACTCCCCGCGGAATCGGCTGTGTCAGAGCCGCTTTGACGATCTGGTCACCGCGCAGCGCCGGCTGCTGCGCAGCAACCGCGGTGAAGTGGGTGAGAAGGGTCGTACGACGCAGGGCGACCGGTGCCTCGTCCACGACCCACAGCCGGTGCCGAGACTCCATGCACAGCAGCAGATCAGCTTCGCGCACCATGGAAGCGGTGAGTTGGTGTCCGGCGAAACCTTCCGACGTCCCTCCCCGGGCCGACAGTTGGTCGGCCATCGGTCGATCCATCGGCTCGCCGTGGAGCGCCTGGATGCCGGCGGACGCGTACTCGACCGAGCCGTCGGACAGCAATCGGGCCAGTCGTTCGGCGAAAGGGGAACGACAGACGTTCCCGGTGCACACGAAAAGCACCTTGGGCACTGGGCAGGCTCCGTTCAGCTGGCCTCGCCGCGCGATTTCTTGGCGCGATCCACGCTCTGCTGCAACGCTGCGAGAAGGTCGATGACTTCGCCCTCGGATTCTGCCGCAGCGGCCGGCTTCTTGACCTCACCGCCCTTGAGCTTCGCCTTCACGACCTCCTTGACCGCCTGCTCGTAGTCGTCGGAATACTCGTCGGGCTCGTAATCGCCGGCGAGTGACTCGACCAGCATGTGAGCCATCTCGAGCTCAGCCTTCTTGATCTTCGTGTCGTCGTCGTCCAGCACCCCGAACTCGGGCTTGCGCACCTCGTCCGGCCACAACATCGTCTGCAGCACGATCACGTCGTCGCGGACCCGCAACAGCGCCACGGTGGAACGGGTACGCAGCGAAACCGTCACCAGGGCAACGCGATCGGTCTGTTCGAGTGCCTCACGCAGCAGCACGTACGGCTTCACCGCGCTCTTGTCGGGCTCCAGGTAGTACGACTTGTCGAGCACCAACGGGTCGATCTGCTCGGCAGGAACGAACTTGTCGACCGCGATCTCCTTGGTGGTGCTGATCGGCAGGTCGGCGAGATCGTCGTCGTCGAGCACCACCATCTCGCCGGAGTCGGTCTCGTAACCCTTGGCGATGTCGTCGTACGAGACCTGCTCGCCGTCGATCGAACACACCCGCTGGTACTTGATCCGGCCGCCGTCGGTGCGGTGCACCTGACGGAACTGGACATCATGGTTCTCGGTGGCCGAGTACAACCGCACCGGCACATTGACAAGGCCGAAGGAGACCGCGCCCTTCCAGATCGCTCGCATCCGTCAAGATTGCCCCATGCGCCCCATGCTCGCCACCCCCGCCGAGGTCCTTCCTCGCGGCGACGAGTGGCGACACGAGATCAAGTGGGACGGGATGCGCGCCCTGATCGACGTACGTGATCACCGCGTCCGCGTCTTCAGCCGCACCGAACGGGACGTCACGATCGCCTTTCCCGAGTTGGCATCGCCCGCCTCCGGGCTCGCTGATTTCGAGGATCTGCTGCTCGACGCCGAGATCGTCGTCATGCGAGCGGGCCGGCCCTCGTTCGCGGCGCTCGCCGAGCGGTTCAATGTCGTCGACCCGAACAGCGCCGACGAATTGGCCTCGACCGCGCCCGTCACCGCCATGGTCTTCGACGTGCTGCGCGTGATGAGGAGCCCGGTCACGGGCCGAACCTGGCGGGAACGACGCGACCTGCTCGACTCCATCGCCCCGACGTCGAAGTGGGTGTCGGTGCCGCCCGAGTTCGCCGACGGCGAGGCCCTGTTGGACGCCACCGCCGACCAGGGCATGGAGGGCATCGTCTCCAAACGGGTCGGCTCGAAATACTCGCCCGGTCTGCGCAGCGACGACTGGCGCAAGACGCTGCACCGGCGCACCGGTAGTTACGTGATCGTCGGGTGGCGGCGTCAACAGGCCGGGTCCGTTCTCGGATCGGTGCTGCTCGCCGAGCCCACCGAGGTCGGGCTCGCCTATCGCGGACGCGTCGGCTCCGGCCTGGCCGGTCGCAAGGGGGTGACGCTCGCCCGCGACCTGCTCCCGCTGCGTCGCGAGACTGCGCCGGTGGTCACCGGTGTGCCGGACGTCGACGCGCGCGATGCGATCTGGGTCGAGCCGCACCTTGTTGCCGATGTCGAGTTCCACGGCCTTTCCGACGCCGGCCGCTTGCGGCAGCCCGCCTGGCGCGGCTTGCGCTCGGATCTGACCGTGGCCGACCTGCAGATTCGTGCGGCTTCCCCGAACGGAGACGAATGATGGCACCGGAGAAACAGACCGTCACGGTCGAGGTGGACGGCCGCAAACTCGGCCTGTCGAATCTGGACAAAGTGCTGTTTCCGGCGACCGAAACGACAAAAGGTGAGGTGTTGCACTATTACGCCACCGTCGCCCCGGTGTTGTTGCCGCAACTCGAGCACCGGCCGTTGACCCGGATCAGATTTCCCGAGGGCGTGGGTGGGATCAGCTTTTTCGAAAAGAATCTGCCCCAAGGTGCACCGGACTGGCTGGGGCGGGTGACCATCGACTCGCGTGGTTCGCGCGGCGGAGATCAGGTGACTTACCCGCTGGTGGAAGATGTGGCCGGGCTCACCTATCTGGCCAATCTCGCCTCCATCGAGTTGCACGTGCCGCAGTGGCGGGTCGACGCAAACCTCACCCCCAAGAATCCGGACCGCCTGGTCATCGATCTCGACCCCGGCGCGCCGGCCGGTCTGCACGAATGCGCCGTTCTCGCCCTGGCTGTCCGCGAACGACTGACCGACCTCGGACATGACACCAGTGTTCCGGTCACCTCGGGCAGCAAAGGCCTGCAGTTGTACGCGCCTTTGGATGGTTCCCGTTCGAGCGACGAGGTGAGCGATTCGATGCGCGAGGTGGCGCAGGCGCTCACCAAGGACATGCCCGATCTCGTGGTGTGGAAGATGACGACCAATCTGCGCAAGGGCAAGATCCTGCTGGACTGGTCGCAGAATGTCGCCGCCAAAACGACGGTCTGCCCGTACTCGATGCGCGCGAAGGAGCGTCCCACGGTGGCCGCGCCACGCACGTGGGACGAACTGGAACGAGAAACGCAGCACCCGGGGGTGCTGCGTCAACTCGATTTCGAGGATGTGCTCGAGCGCCTCGACCGCGACGGCGATCTGATGGATGCGATCGAACACTGACCATTCAGTTGTTGGCGGCTGCGTAAGCTTCCTGCACCTCGCGCGAAACACGACCGCGCTCACTGACCTGGAAACCGTTCGCACGACCCCATTCACGAACCTTGTTCAGGTCGTCCTTCACACCGGCAGGGCGTGCACTGCGCGAGGCGCGACCCTTGACCCGACGTGCATTTCCGACCCATTTCGCGAGGTCATCGCGCAACTGGGCCGCATTCGACTGCGAAAGGTCGATCTCGTAGACGACTCCGTCGAGTCCGAACGACACGGTCTCGTCGGCGTCCGCGCCATCGAGGTCGTCGATGAGTTTGATCTGAACCCGCTGCGCCATCATTTCCTCCATCTGATCGGTCTTCCAGAATTACGGAGGCCAATTTAGTCACGAATCACCGCAGAAAGAAACTCCGGCCAAAAAAGGGATGCGGTGGTTCTCAGGAATGATCCGACGGCGGCGGACCGACCTGCTGATCGCGCTCCCACTGAGCCTGCGCAATTCGCTCCCGGCGATCGCCCTCGAGGATGTGCTTCATGATGACGTAGAACAGATAGAGCAGCCCGATGGACGGCAGGAGGGTTGCGATGTAGGGCCACACAATCACCAAGGATAGAACGCCGTTCGGCGCACCCCTTCACGCGGCGTGACCGACACCCTCACCGAGCGGCCGGTCAGTCGGTGTATTCGACCACCGGGCGCGCACCGCCGCCGGGGCCGACGACCAGGGGCAGATTGTCGATCAGCCGGGTCGTGCCGACCTTCGCCGCGACCGCGAGCAGGGCGGGACCGCGGTACCACTCGGGCACCTCTTCCAGCGTCGTCGGGTGCACCAGCACCAAGTAGTCGACGATCGCCAGCGGTTCGCGCACCAGCACGTCGCGGGCCGCGCGACGGATCGCGGCCGGTCCGGTCTGCGCCATGTCGGCACCGGCCTTCAACGCCGCCGACAGGCTGAGCGCGACCTCGCGGTCGGACGGCGACAGATAGGTGTTGCGGCTGCTGAGTGCGAGGCCGTCGTCCTCACGCACCGTCTCGACGGGAACGATGTCGACCGGGAAGTCGAGATCGCGCACCATGCGCCGGATCAGCAGCAGCTGCTGCGCGTCCTTCTGGCCGAAGAACGCCTTGTCCGGCCGCACCAGGTGCAGCAGTTTCGCCACGACGGTCAGCACTCCGTCGAAGTGCCCCGGACGCGACGCACCTTCCAGCACAGAACCCAGTGGTCCGGCCGAGACCCGGATTCCCGGCTCCCCCTCGGGGTAGACGACGTCCGGACTCGGAGCGAAGACGATCGCCGCACCGTGTTCACGGCAGATCTCCACGTCGGACTCGAACGTGCGCGGGTACCGCGACAGGTCCTCCCCCTGAGCGAACTGCAGCGGGTTGAGGAAGATCGTGACGATCACATGATCCACCCTGGAGCGCGCCTGCTCGATGAGTTCGGCGTGACCGCTGTGCAGCGCACCCATGGTCATCGTCACCCCGACGGTGCCGGTCAGCTCGCGGCGAGCGTTCGCCAACTCCTCGCGGGTGCGCGCGATCGTCAGGGTCATCGGTTCTCCTTGGAAAGCAGGTCGGTCATCGGGTCTACTTTTTCGGCCGGCAGGACGCGTCGCGTCGCCGCCCGCTGCGTCGTTGCCAGAGCCATCGCACGATAGGCCATCAGCGCGTCGTCCGTCAGTACGCCGAGATGGGCACGCACTGTTTGAAGGTCACCGCGGGCCACCGGCCCGGTGAGTGCCTTGTCGCCCCGCTCCAGCGCGTTGTCCAGGCTCGCCTCGAGCAACGGGCGCAGGATGCGCGACGGATCGTCGATACCCACCTCCCGCAAGACCTGCTGAGCCTGGGCGACGAGCGTGACCAAGTGGTTCGAGCCGTGGGCGAGGGCCGCGTGATAGCGCGGCCGATCGACCTCGGCGAGATAGAACGGATCACCCCCGATGTCGACGACCAGTGCCTCACCGATCAACTGCGCCCCCGGCGATGCCGTGACCGCGAAGGGCGTGCCGGCCAGGCGGGGCAGGTCCTTCGGCCCACCGGTGAACGTCATCGCGGGGTGCATCGCGACGACGTCCCCGCCGGCGTCGAGCACCGCCTGCAGAACCGAGGGGCCGTGAAATCCGCTGGTGTGGACGACCAGTTTCCCACCGGCCCAGGCATTTTCGGCTCCCAATCCGTCCGCGAGTGGGCCAAGCGCGTCGTCCGGGACAGTCATCAGGATCACGTCCGCGCAGGCGACCACCTCGGGGATCGGGACGATCGGCACGCCGGGAAGCATGGCCCCAGCCCGTTCGAGGGAGGCCTCACTGACCGCCGAGACAGCGACGATCCGGTGGCCGGATGCGGCGAGCGCAGCCCCTAGAACAGCACCGACCTTGCCGACGCCGACGAGTCCGATGCGCAGGGCAGGGGGCGAATTCATCACCTGCACGACGTTACCTGTGGGCCGACCCGACCCACCTCGTACGCTGCGCTGGTGCCGAATTCACCGTCCACGCGCCCGCTGCGCCAGGCGTGGCACGAGGCGTTGTACGGGGCTGACGGGTTCTACCGGCAACCCGGCGGACCGGCGGCCCACTTCAGCACCTCGGCGCAGGGCCTGCCCGGGGTGGATGAACTCCTCGCCGAGTGCATCATCGCGATCGCCGAAGAGCACCGGCTGGATCACGTGGTCGAAATCGGCTGTGGCAGAGGTGAACTGCTGGCTTTGATTGCTCAGCGGTCGAAGCGCCTTCAGCTGACGGGTGTGGACGTCGTCGATCGTCCGGCCGGACTGCCTGCGTCCGTGGAGTGGGTCCGTTCGCCCGGCGGCGAAGGCCTCCCGGACGAACTGACCGATCTGAGGTCGACATTGGTGCTGGCGCACGAATGGCTCGACGTCGTGCCCTGCGAGATCGCCGTGACCACGTGCGACGGCCTTCGCGTTCTGGAGGTCGCGCCCGACGGTGGGTCGCGTCCGGGCCGAGAACTCAGCGACCGGGAGCGTGAGTGGTGCGAACAGCACTGGCCCGACGCGCAAGCAGCCGAGATCGGCACCACGCGCGACGACGCCTACTGCGAACTGCGATCACGGATCGCCGACGGACTGCTGATCTGCGTCGACTACGGGCACACGATCGAGGACCGGCCGACGGACTCGACCTTCACCGGCTACCGGGCCGGCGCCATCTGCGAGCCCCGCTTCGACGGCTCCACCGACCTCACCGCGCACGTGTCGATGGACTCGCTCGGTGTACCGGAACTGTTGCAGCAGAAGGACATCGCCGCGCGATACCTCGTCATTCCCGATCGTCCCGATCATGAGCTCGCGCGCATGGATCCGACGAAGTACCTGTTGATGCTGCGCCGACGCTCCGCCTACGCGACGTTCACCGAGCCGGCAGGACTGGGCGCGTTCTACTGGTCGCTGGAGCGGGTCACTTCTTCGGACGCAACGAGTTGATGATGTCGAGGATGTCCTGGTCGGACATCTTCTTCTTGGTGTCCATGTCGCGTGAGATCAACAGCATCACCGATACCCCGCTACCGGAGAAGGCGACGACCCGGGCCTCGGCCTTCTTCCCCTCGCACCTCTTCGCTTCGGGGTTCGCGACGTCCATCGTCATCAGCGACTCGATCGCAGGCGTCTTCCCGCCGTTCACGGTGATCTGACGCGTTCGGGCCGGGCTGTACTTCAGGTACTTCTTCGTCTTCTTGTCGTACGTGATCAGCTTCGCGACGTTCTCGATGACGGACGGGGCGGCTTCCGCCGGGTCGCGGGTGCCGATGTTCACGAAGCCGATGAATCCGGTGGCGGCGGCCTTCGCCGTCGGACAGTGACCCTTGCCGTACTCGGACGGCGCGCTGGCGACCACGCCCTTGTCCTCCTTGTTGTCGGCGAGCCAGCCCTGCAGGTCACCGGGGTGCTGCGGTGGTTCCCACTCGTCGTTGTCCGGAACGTCATAGGCGGCGTTCGACTTCGAGGTGCCGGCGACGATCTTCCAACCCGGCTTCAGTGCCGGTCCGTACTGCTCGGCGCGAACCTGCTGCAGATCGACAGTCGGCGAACTCGACGTGGTGGTGCTCGTCGTCGACGCCGATGTGGTCGTGGTCTGTGTCGTCGTGGTGGCGGTGGTCGTCGGCGAAGCCCCGCCCTGGACCTGCTCGTCGTCACCGCCGGTCAACGCCCAGATGCCGACTCCACCGAGCGCGAGCGCAGCGATGACGCCTGCGGCGATGAGCGCGTTGCGGCCACCGGTGCCTGCTCCACCCGAACTCCGAAGCGTCGGGTCGGTGTCCTGCAGGTACCGCTGGTAGTAGCGGTCCTGCGACGGCGGCGGCGTGTGCGGCCCCTGGTCCCCCATCTGATCGTTCACGCCGCCCACGGTACCTTCCGCCACCCTCAGCGAGGCGGCTTGCACGCCGCGCCCGGGTGGGATGAACTGGCCCCATGCCCTCCAGCTCCGACGACGAACGCTTTGCGGGCAACCGGTCGGACACAGGACCACAAAGTTCTCCGTCGGTGACCGCGACGGTGGGCGGCACCGGTTTCTCCACCACCGACATGGTGCTCAACATCGGTCCGCAGCACCCCGCGACGCACGGCGTCCTTCGTCTGCGGCTCACCCTCGACGGCGAGCTGATCAAGCACGCCGAACCGGTCATCGGCTACATGCACCGCGGCGCGGAGAAGCTGTTCGAGGTGCGCGACTACCGGCAGATCATGGTGCTGGCAAATCGACACGACTGGCTGTCGGCGTTCAGCAACGAGATCGGTGTCGCCCTCACGGTCGAGCGGATGCTGGGCATGGACGTGCCCCAACGGGCCACCTGGACGCGCACTCTGCTGGCCGAACTCAATCGCGTACTGAACCACCTGATGTTCGCCGGCTCCTACCCACTCGAGCTCGGTGCGATCACCCCGATCTTCTACAGCTTCCGCGAGCGCGAGGAGTTGCAGGCCGTCATGGAGGAGATCTCCGGCGGACGGATGCACTACATGTTCTCCCGCGTCGGTGGCCTGCGTGACGACCTGCCGGCCGGCTGGTTGCAGCGGGTGGACGCGGCGATCGAGGCCGTCCGCCGGCGCCTGCCCGAACTCGAATCGCTGCTGATCGGCAACGAGATTCTGCGTGCCCGCACGCGTGGGGTCGGCGTGCTGTCGGCCCGCACCGCGAAGGCGTACGGAGTCAGCGGGCCGATCGCACGAGCCAGCGGGCTCGACGTCGATCTGCGTCGCGACCAGCCCTACCTTGCCTACGGTGAATTGTTCGCGCCCGGCGGCCCCGGACGCGTGGTGACCCGCACCGCCGGCGACTGCGAGGCACGCCTGGAAGTGCTCCTGGAGCAGATCCATGTCAGCCTCGACCTGGCCGAAGCCTGCGTGGATCGGTTGCGCTCGATGCCGGCCGGACCGGTCAACGTGAAGCTGCCGAAGGTGCTGAAGGTGCCCGAGGGCACCGACTACTTCGCGACCGAGAACCCGTTGGGGTTCAACGGCTACTACCTCGTCTCCCGCGGTGACAAGACGCCATGGCGCCTGAAGCTCCGGTCGGCATCGTTCAACAATGTGGCCGTCCTGAGTGAAGTGCTCGAGGAGACCCTGGTCGCCGACATGGTCGCGATCCTGGGATCGATGTTCTTCGTCGTCGGCGACATCGACCGCTGATTACGGGAAGGGATTTTCCTCACCGGCAGGGAAATTCTCCTGCTCACGGAACAATTCTCCCTCGATCTGTCCGCGCACGGACGGCCTCACGCGGGAGTGGCGTCGCCCTTCGGCTTCTTGTCGTCGTCGTCCTCGTCGATGCGGCACCACTGCTGCACCACGAAGCCGATGATCGCCAGACCGACGGACGCGAGAGCCGAGGCCGCCGCGACGATCGCGATGCCGCGCAGACGGTCGGAGTCGAGGTTGTGCAATGCCGCCGCTGCGTGACCCGCATACCAACCGGCGAGCACGCCGCCGACGAGGGCGGACGCCTGTGCGGCGACCAACGTCCGACGGGCCACCTGGGGCGCCGGCATCCGGCGCGCGGTGTGCCGGCGGTACGAGCGGATCTGCCAACCGCCGGCGGCGACCAGCCCGCCCATCAGCGCGATGACCGCGACAGTGAACCAACTGATCTGCGGGATCGTGTTGCCCTGCGTGCTCCAGAAGCGCAGGAAACCGTAGGACAGCACGAAAGCGATGACGCCGGCGATCACCGGGTGTCGTACCTGGACACCGTCCTGCATCAGTCGTTCACCGCCCGGACTCCGGTGGTGTCGACCTCGGCGGCGAGATCGCTGACCGCGCGGACGCCGTCCGCGGTGCGCAACCGGGCACCCGGGTCGAGGTTCCCCCAGGGCACCAACACGAAACCGCGCTCGCCGGCTCGCGGGTGCGGCAGGGTCAGCTCGTCGGTGTCACTGGTCAGATCGGAGCCGTCGGACGGGTCGCCGACCTGAATCAGATCGAGGTCGAGCGTCCTTGCCCCCCAACGGCCTTCGCGGGTGCGGTGGTGCCAGCGCTCGATCTGGTGCAGCCGGTCGAGCAGCGTCTGCGGCGCCAGGCGCGAGCGGCCCAAGATGACGGTGTTGAGGTAGTCGGGCTGGTCAGGTCCGCCGACCGGGTCGGTCTCGACGAGTGGCGCGACCGCGACGACGGTGAGTCCGTCGGTCTCGTCCAGCGCGCGGATCGCGGCCTTCAGCGTGGCCTGCCGGTCGCCGAGGTTGGCGCCCGCTGCGATGACGACAGGGCGGTCGTGCTCGCGGTGCACGGTGACCGCGGGCCCACCCAACCGGGCGTCGTGGAACGGGACGCCGGCAGGAGCCTGCGGCTTGCGAATGGTCACGGTGGCGGACTCGACCCCGGGAAAGGAAAGCGTGGACGCGGCGATGCGCTCGGCCAGAGTCTCGATGAGATCGACCGGTTCGCCGCGCAGGACGGCCTCGGCCGCCTGGGCGACGTCGGCGTAGCTGACCGACCTGGTGAGGTCGTCGGACTCGCCGGCCCGGCGGACGTCGATGCCGAACGTGATGTCGGCGAGGAAGCGCTGCGGCTCGACCTTCTCGCTCGCAAGCACGCCGTGGCAGGTGGTGACCTCGAGGCCAGTGATCGTGATCGTGTCGCTCATCGCGCCGCCCGCAGCGAGCCGACGACGTCGCAGGCCGCCCTGGTGGAGCGCACCTCGTGCACGCGGATCGCCCAGACCCCGGCCTGGGCCAGCACCACGCTGACCGCAGCCGTCGCGGCATCACGCCGGTCGGCGGGCAACGGCGAACCGTCCACCGATCCGACCGGACCGAGGAAGGACTTACGGGAGGCCCCGACCAACAATTCGTGACCGAGTTCCATGAAGCGCGGCGTGGCACGCAACACCGCCCAGTTCTGAGCGGCTGTCTTGGCGAAACCCAGGCCCGGGTCGAGCACCAACAGCTCAGGACGGATCCCGCTGTCCAACAGTGCGTCCCGGCGCTCGCTCAGCTCACGCAGGACGTCCTCGACCACATCGTCGTACTGCGTGCGGGTCTGCATGTCGTGACTGTGACCGCGCCAGTGCATGGCGACGTACGCCGCCCCGACCTCGGCAACCATGGTCGCCATTTCCGGGTCGGCCAGGCCCCCGCTGACGTCATTCACGATCGCCGCTCCGGCCTCGACGCACGCGTGCGCCACGGATGCGCGCATCGTGTCGACCGAGATCGGCACGTCGGCAGCAAGAGCCTCGACCACCGGCAGCACGCGGGCCTGTTCATCCTGGGCGGACGGTCGTTCGGCACCTGGACGGGTCGACTCGCCACCGACGTCCAGGATGTCGGCACCCTGGGCGATGAGGTCGCGACCGTGCGCGATCGCGGCTTCGTGGTCGAACCAGCGTCCGCCGTCGGAGAACGAATCGGGGGTCACGTTGACCACGCCCATGACCAACGGGCGGTCGGCGGGCCGCTTCGGCAACGACCGGGCGGTCATCGGTGGGAGGAAGCCTTCATCAGGCTCATCGCCTCGGACCGGGTCGCCGGGTCACGCAGCACGCCTCGCACCGCGGAGGTGATCGTCGTGGCGCCGGGCTTACGCACGCCGCGCATCGACATGCACAGGTGCTCGCATTCCAAGACCACCAGCACGCCCTGGGCATCCAGGTGGGTGATGATCGCGTCGGCGATCTGCGTGGTCAGCCGCTCCTGCACCTGCGGACGCTTGGCGAACACATCGACCAGGCGGGCGATCTTCGACAGCCCGGTCACTCGTCCGTCCTTGGCCGGGATGTATCCGACGTGTGCGACGCCGTGGAAGGGCACCAGGTGGTGCTCGCAGGTGCTGTAGAGCTCGATGTCCTTGACGATGATCAGCTCGTCGTGATCGATCTCGAAGGTGCGCGAGAGCACCTCGGCGGGATCCTGATCCAGGCCGGAGAACACTTCCTCGAACGACTTGGCGACCCGCATCGGGGTGTCGACCAGGCCGTCGCGGTCGGGGTCCTCCCCGACCGCGATCAGCAGTTCACGCACCGCCGCGGCGGCGCGATCACGATCAAATGCCCGGCGGGTCAATGCGTCCACCGTCCGGCACCTCGACGATTGCCTCCACCGGACGCTCCTCGTCCTTGTCGAGGTCGACGCCCTGGGCCAGCGCACGCTTCTCGGCCTCGGTCATGACCGGCGGGCGGTCGCTGACGAACCGGCGGTCGCTGGACAGCCACACCTGACGCTTCGGACGCTTGTGCACGTTCTTGAAGATCTCGGCGAGCTGCTCGGCGTTCAGCGTCTCCTTCTCCAGGAGTTCGAGCACGAGGGCGTCGAGGATGTCGCGGTTGTCGTTGATCGCGTGCCACGCCTCGTCGTGCGCGGCCTCGATGAAGCGGCGCACCTCGTCGTCGACGACGCTCGCGAGCGCCTCGGAGTAGTCGCGCTCGTGGCCCATGTCGCGCCCGAGGAAGACCTCGGAGTTACCGGAGCCGAGCTTGACCGCGCCGACGCGCTCGCTCATGCCGAACTGCGTGACCATCTGGCGCGCCATACCGGTCGCCTTTTCGATGTCGTTGGACGCACCCGTGGACGGGTCGTGGAACACGACCTCCTCGGCCACACGTCCGCCGAGCGCGTACGCCAGCTGGTCGAGCAACTCGTTACGGGTGGTGGAGTACTTGTCGTCGATCGGCAGCACCATCGTGTACCCGAGAGCGCGGCCGCGCGGCAGGATCGTGATCTTGCTGACCGGCGCGGTGTGGTTCATCGCCGCGGCGACGAGCGCGTGACCACCCTCGTGGTACGCGGTGATCTTGCGTTCCTTGGCGCTCATCGCACGGGTCTTCTTCTGCGGGCCTGCCATGACGCGGTCGATCGCCTCGTCGAGCGCACGGTTGTCGATGATCTGCGCGTTGCTGCGGGCGGTCAGCAGCGCCGCCTCGTTCAGCACGTTGGCGAGGTCGGCACCGGAGAAGCCCGGGGTGCGACGGGCGACGGCGAGCAGGTCGACGTCGTTCGCCATCGGCTTGCCCTTGGCGTGCACTTGCAGGATGTGATGACGGCCGGCCATGTCGGGCGCCTCGACCGCGATCTGACGGTCGAAACGTCCCGGACGCAGCAGCGCCGGGTCGAGGATGTCGGGACGGTTGGTCGCCGCGATCAGGATGACATTGGTCTTGACGTCGAAGCCGTCCATCTCGACCAGCAACTGGTTGAGGGTCTGCTCGCGCTCGTCGTGGCCACCGCCCAGACCGGCACCACGGTGGCGGCCGACGGCGTCGATCTCGTCGACGAAGATGATCGCCGGGGCGTTCTCCTTGGCCTGGTTGAACAGGTCGCGGACGCGAGAGGCACCCACACCGACGAACATCTCGACGAAGTCGGAACCGGAGATCGAGTAGAACGGGACGCCGGCCTCGCCGGCAACGGCGCGGGCCAGCAGGGTCTTACCGGTACCGGGCGGGCCGTAGAGCAGCACGCCCTTCGGGATCTTCGCGCCGACGTCCAGGAACTTCTTCGGTGACTCCAGGAACTCCTTGATCTCGTGGAGTTCCTCGACCGCCTCATCGGCGCCGGCGACGTCGGAGAAGGTGACGGTCGGCATGTCCTTGGTGGCGAGCTTTGCCTTCGACTTGCCGAACTGCATGACGCGCGAACCGCCGCCCTGCATCTGGCTCAGGATGAACCAGAAGACACCGAGCACCAGCAGCAGCGGCAGGATCGTGAACAGCAACGACACGAAGACGTTCTGCCGGGCCGGGTCGTCGGTGAAGCCCTTCGCCGGCGGGTTCTTCTCCAGCAGCTGGACGATGTGGTTGCCGCGGGCTGTGACGTAATCGGCCTGGACCTTCTTGGCGTCCTTGGCCTCACCACCGGTGTACGCCGTCTTCAGCGTCAGGTTGATGCTGTCGGGCGTGAGCTTGGCCGACTCCACCTGCTTGTTGGCGATGAGCTTCTGGGCTTCTGAGGTGTCGATCTTCTGGTAGCCACCGGCATTGCCGACGGAGAACCAGATGAACGCACCCGCGATGACGAGGGCGATCAGCAGCCAGGGGCCGCGGACGAGACGCTTCGATTTCATGTACGTGCGGGGTGGTCGCCCCGTGCCTCCTGCTCACTGTGCATTACCAGCTGACCGACAGCCGACTCGCTGACCGACGCTACATCGTGGTGGACCGGCGCAAACCGATCGGTCCATCCTCCCAGCCCCAACGGACCAGGGACGAATTGTGTTCCGGCTACCTCACATCGGTGGTCGAGTAGCGAGGGAGGGTTACCGACCGAGCGCGATCGAGACCACGCCGAGGACAGGGCTGAGCCTGCGAAGCCTACGAGTACATGTGCGGCGCGAGCACGCCGATGTCGCGCAAGTTGCGGTACTTCTCGTCGAAGTCCAGGCCGTAACCGACGACGAACTCGTTGGGGATCTCGAAGCCGACGTACTTGCAATCGATCTCGACCTTGGCGGCCTCGGGCTTGCGCAGCAGGGTGCAGATCTCCAGCGAAGCCGGGTTGCGGGACAGCAGGTTGCTGCGGATCCAGTTCAGGGTCAGCCCAGAGTCGATGATGTCCTCGACGATCAGCACGTGCCGGTTCGAGATGTCGGTGTCGAGGTCCTTCAGGATGCGGACGACGCCGGAGGACTTGGTGCCCGAGCCATACGACGACACAGCCATCCAGTCCATGGTCACGGTGCCGGGCAGCGCACGCATGAGGTCGGCCATCACCAACACCGCGCCCTTCAGGACGCCGACCAGCAGCACTTCCTTGTCGTGGTAGGCGGCCCAGATCTCCTTGCCGAGCTCCTCGAGCCGGGCGTGGATCTGCTCCTGCGTGTACAGGACGTGGTCGAGGTCGTCACCGAGGTGCGCGGAATCCATGGGCCTATTCAACCTGACCGCTGGGCTCGACGTGGATCTGCCCGGTGCCTCGTCGCACCCGAAGCCGTCCGGGGACGTCCACGGGTCCTTGCCCGCGCCAACCGGTGAGCAGGGTCTCCAGGGACGCCACGTGTGTCGAGGACAGGTCGGCGATGACCGCGCCCTGCGCCGCAAGCGCTCCGCGCCACCACCGGGTGCGAATCGCGATCGGGACGCCCGTCAACTCCTCCACCGGCCACGGCGCACCACCCAGGCGGTCCTGCAGCGCTGCTGTTTCGGCGTCGAGGTGGTCGGCGTCCTGGCGGGCGAGGTCGGCCGTGCGGGCAAGACCCTTGATCAATCCCGGACCGAGATCACCTTCGAGATGGGCGAGCGCGCGACGCACACGCACCCGGGAAAAGCGTGGGTCGTCGTTGTGCGGGTCGTCCCAGAACACCAATCCCTCGGCCGCGCACGCCTGCCGGGTCTGCTGTCGGCTGATGCGCAGCAGCGGTCGGACGAGGCCGTGCCCGGCCGGTGCCATCGCCGCGATGGACCGGAGCCCGGACCCCCGCACGAGCCCGAGCAGCACGCTCTCCGCCTGGTCGTCCTGGGTGTGGCCGAGCAGGATTGCGTCCGCTTCCGTCCGCCCCGCGGCTTCTCGAAGCGCCGCGTACCGTGCTGCGCGGGCTGCCGCCTCCGGACCGTCCTTGCTGTCGGCGACCTCGACCGCGACCACCTGCGCGGACAGTCCGAGGCGGCGGACGCGTTCGGCCGCGTCCTGCGCGATCTGTGCCGAGCCGTCCTGGAGCCCGTGATCGACGACCATCGCCAGCGCTTCTGCATCCAGCTTGGGTGCCTCGAAGGCGACGGCGGCAGCCAGGGCCGTGGAGTCTGCGCCGCCCGAGCACCCGAGGATCACCCGGCGTAACCCGTTGTCCCGCAGCGCGGTCCGCACGGCCAACCGGATGGCGGCGACCGCGGGGTCAGGCCCGGGCACCGCTGACCGACCACTCAGCCATGGACGCGGGCGAGCCAGCGTTCGGGCTCGGTGATCTCCACGGCGGTCGGGAGGGTCTCCGGTGAGGTCCAGACCTCGTTGAGTCCGTCGACACCGACCTTGTCGATCACCGCGCGGCAGAAGACGGCGCCGTCGCGGTACTGCCGCATCTTGGCCTCGAGCCCGAGCAATCGGCGCAACAACCGGTCGACCGAGCCGGCACCCTTGCGCCGCTGGTCGAACTTGCGCCGGATCTCCTCGACGCTGGGCACGACCTGAGGGCCGACGTCGTCCATCACGACATCGGCGTGGCCCTCCAGCAGCGACATGACGGCGGTCAGCGCAGCGACCCGTTCGCGCTGCTCGGGCGTGACGAACACGTCGGCGAGCCCGCTGCCGCCCTCCTTGAGCGCGGCCGGCAACCGAGAGCTGATCTCCTTCAGCTTCTGCGGCACGGCCTCGGGGTCGGGCACCAGGTCGACCATCAGTGACCTCGAACTGTCGATCATGTGATCACGCAGCCATGGGACGGCAGTGAACTGCACTCGGTGGGTCTCCTCGTGCAGGCACACCCACAGCCGGAAGTCGTGGCTGTCTACGTTCAGTTCTCGTTCTGCCGCAACGATGTTGGGAGCCACGAGCAGCAGGCTCGGCTGTCCACCGGGGGCGAGGTCGTACTGGCCCAGCACCTTCGACGAGACGAATCCGAGCAACCCGCCGGCCTCGGTGCCGGAGACCTTGGACGTCACGGCCCGGGTGGCCCGGCCGCCGGCCCGCTTGGCCAGCAGTTTGTCCATCACCGGGTCGGTCAGCGATGCGAACGAGTTGACGTTGACGTCGATCCAGGTGCCCCGGTCCACGACGTGCACCGGCGAGTGCGGATGACCGGCGGTGTCGAGGCGAGCAGTGGAAGCGACCGGCTCGTAGGCGCGTTCTGCCGCGATTCGAAGATCCTCGGTGACGGCGTGCGCCTCCCCCAGACTCACGGTCGGGCCGTCAACGGCCACGCGTCGTCCGATGCGGCGGGCGACGGTCCAATCCACGTACGACATGTCAGCCAACCTAAGCGACGGTTCGGTCAGAGCTTCGCGAGCGCCGCGACGGTGTTGTCGATCGCGGCGCGGACGCCCCACGCGCCGGCCCCGTTCATCGGGCCGTTGCTGATGATCGCGAAGACGAGAAGGCGTCCGGAATCGGTGACGACCGTGCCGGCGAGTGAGCTGACGTCGGGCAGGCTGCCGGTCTTGGCCCGCACCTCACCGGCGGCCCACTTGTCGGAGTCGAGGGAGTAGCGGTCGTGCAGGGTGCCGTTCCAGGCAGCGACCGACTCGCGGGCGAGCACTTCCTGAAAGGGCTTGCTCCTTCCGGTCGTGCCGGCAACGAGCAGGTCGCTCAACAGCTTCGCCGGGATCGTGGTGCCGTCGGACAGTCCGCTGACATCGGCGAGCTTCACGCCGGTGGTGTCGAACCCGTCCTTCTCGAGCAGAGAACTCACCCATGTCGTGACAGAGTCACTGGGTACGCCCTGACCGAACGCAGCTGCGCGCGTGAGGGATTCGATCATCGCGTTGTCGCTGTCACGCATCGCTTGACCGAGCACGTCGATCAACGGGGCACTCTGCACCGACCCGAGTACGGGGACTCCGGCTGCGGACTTGACCTCGCCGCCGGCGACCGCGGTGATGCCGCGCTTGCCGAGTTCGGAGACCAACGCGTTCAGCACCGACCTGTTCGGGTCGGCTGCGGCAGGCTTCGGGGGCTGTGAGCGCTCGGTGGACAGGCCGAGTTGCGCGATCCGGGCCGAGAATCCCATCCCGAGGTAGTCGGGGTGCCAGGTCCTCACCGCGTCCGGACCGGGTGCGTAGGTGGTGGTGTCGAGGCCGACGGTCACCGAGGTGCGACCCCGCTTCTTCAGCCCGGTCGCGACCTGTGCGGCGAGATCGGCGACGCCGGCGTGACCGACGATCTGGTTCGGATCACCCTTGCCCGGCGCGAGGACCGTGTCTCCGCCGGCAACGAGCACGGGCTGTCCGCCGTGGTCGACCACCTTCGTGGTGAACGGCTTGTTCAGGTCCATGGTCGTGGCGACAGCCCAGGCCGCGAGCAGTTTCGTGGTCGATGCCGGGATGAGGGCGCGCGCGCCGCCTTGGTCGAAGAGGGTTGCGCCGGTCGCCGCGTCGCGTACGACGACCGAGGTGTCCGTCAGGTAGCCCTTGGACGCGAGCGGTCCCTTCAACGCAGCGGCCACCTGCGGGGCGCTCAACGGTTGCCCGGACGCGACGGGCACTGCGGACGGCGCGGACGGCGGTTTCGGGGCGGGGTACGCCGGCGCCGGGGTGGTCTGCGAGGGCAATGGCACGGGTGACGGGCTGGTGCTGTCGAGGGTGAGGATGCCGGGAACCTTGTCGTGAACGTCCAGCACGCCGTAACCGCCGACAGCCAGCAGGACGACGGCGCCACCGGCCAACACTCGTTTCAGCACTGTTTCCCTTCCGCACGCTCGTACGTCAGGTGCGAGCGTAACGGCGGCGGGCTGGTCAGCCGTGCCGCTTGGAGATCCGGCGACGCAGGTGCTCCATCTCGGGGTTGGTGTCGATCTCCGCCCGGGCCAGACGACGCAGCCGCACGATCTGCACGATGCCGATCGTCCAGACGATGTACTGGACGCACCACGCCGCTCGGAAGCTGTTGTTGGTCCAGGTCGCAGGCCCACCCGGGGAGACACGGTCGAGCACCACGCCGATCAGGACGACGGTGCACAGGGATGCGGTGAACCCACCGACGTTGACGATGCCGGTGGCCGAGCCGATGCGGTCCGGCGGGTTGAAGGTGCGGGCGAGGTCGAAGCCGACCATCGATCCGGGTCCGCCGATCGACATCATGATGCCGAGCAGCACGACCAGCGGGGTCGGCGGACGTCCAGGCCACAGCAGCACGACCGTCCACGTCGCCACGATGGCGAGGACGAGGCCGAGCACGAGCGTCGACCGCGAATACGGGAAGCGGACGGTGAACCCGCCGATGAACGGCGAGACCATGATCCCGGTGATCACCATCAGCGTGAGCAGGGCACTCGCCTCCCCCGAGGACATCCCCAATCCGACGGTCAGGTACGGGAATCCCCAGATCATCGCAAAGACCGTCGCGCTGAACTGTGCGGTGAAATGGCACCACAGGCCGAGCTGGGTACCCGGCGTCCGCCAGGCCGAACGCAACGCGCGTCCGACAGCGCGCATGTGCAGCTTCGTGCGATTCGGGTCGAGGTAGGGGGTGTCGCGGACGACCAGCAGCATGACGATCGCGACGACCACACCGGAACCGGACGCGATCAGGAACGATCGCTGCCAGCCGTACGTGTGCAGGGCGGCCGACAACGGACCCGCGGCAAGGATCGAGCCGACCTGTCCGGCCCATCCGGTCGCCTGGGTGACCATCGCGGACCGCGCCGGCGGAAACCACAGCGCGACCAGTCGCAGCACGGACACGAACACCATCGCGTCCCCCATGCCCACGAACACCCGCGCGAGCACGCCGGCTCCGAACGTGTGGGCGAACGCGAACCCGGCCTGTGCGAGGGTCATCATCGCCAGACCGGTGGTCAGCAGGGCGCGCGAGCCGAAGCGGTCGAGCATCGCTCCGACCGGCACCTGCATCGCGGCGTAGACCAGCAGCTGCACCATGGTGAAAGCGGCCAGCTGCGCCGAGGTGATGTGGAAGCGTTCGGCAGCGAGCACCCCCGCGACGCCGAGCGAGGCCCGGTGGAAGACGGCGAGCACGTAGACAAGCAGCGCCGCACCCCAGACGAACCAGGCCCGTCGTCCGCCGAGTGGATACGCAACCGGCGCCGTGCTCACTTCGTCCTCCTTTGTGGGTTCGACGTGTCAGGCTCGTCCCCATGGAGAACTTCGAGCGTGACGGACTGGTCTTCGACGTGACCGACAGCGGCCCCCGCGACGGTGAGGTGGTCGTTCTGCTGCACGGCTTCCCACAGGATGGCACCGCATGGACGGGTGTGTCAGGTCGTCTCAACGACGCCGGGCTGCGCACACTTGCCCCCGACCAGCGTGGCTACTCCCCCGGCGCCACGCCGAAGGGTCGGGCGGCGTACGACATCCGTGAGTTGATCGGCGACATCGCGGCACTGGTCGAGGCGAGCGGCGCCGAGAAGGTGCACCTGGTCGGGCACGACTGGGGAGGCGCGGTCGCGTGGTCGATGGCGGCGCACCGGCCCGACCTGGTCTCGACGGTGACCGTGTTGTCGACGCCGCACCCGGCTGCGATGGCCTGGGCACTGCAGCACGGCGGGCAGTGGCGCAAGAGCTGGTACATGGCAGCGTTCCAGGTGCCTTTCCTGCCCGAACTGCAGATGTCGCGCGGGATGCGAAAGATGTTCTCCCGCACCGGACTTCCCGACTCGTACGCCGATCGCTACGTGGCTCGCTTCAGCACCCGCGAGTCGTTGCACGGACCGCTGGGTTGGTACCGCTCTTTGTCCAGCCGCGCCTCCTTGGTCGCGAACGCCAAGCCCGGACGCAAGAAGTCGGACGGCGGCGGCGCAAAGCACGTGTCGATCCCGGCGACCTACATCTGGGGCAGCAAGGACTTCGCACTCGGTCGTGCGGCGGCGGAGAAGACCGAGGAATTCTGCGACGGGCCGTACCACTTCATCGAGTTGCCGGCCGGGCACTGGTTGCCCGAGACCCGCACGGACGACGTCGCCGAGGCGATCATCGAGCGCGTCAACGCTGGCTGAGCCGAACCACCCACTCCGCTGGCTGAGCCGAACCACCCACTCCGCGGGTTGAGCGCGCTGCCGACGAAGGAGGCAGCGCGCGCCGAAACCGAGGTGCGCTGCGATGCCGAGCCGACTCGGCGTGCAGTGGTGGATCGGCGTCGTCCCGGCAGCACTCAGAGGTTGCCCTGCTCCTTGCGACGCTTGCGCTCCTCGTCCTTCTGCACCAGCACCGGTTTGCGGATCGGCTCCTGACGCGGCTTGTTGCGACTACGGCGTTCGCCGATCATCACCATGATCACGAAGATCGCGACGAACCCCATCGAGAACATGATGAACGTCGGTCCCATCCCGAGAGCTTCGGACTTCGCGGGCAACATGGCGAGCTCGTTCACCCCTCGATGATCGCAGCCCCGAGCGATCGGCCGTAGTCCGGCCGCTCGA
>NZ_SEIP01000005.1:0-209145 GCF_004146205.1 Yimella sp. RIT 621 | reverse complement strand
GTGGCTGCTCGACCTGGCCACCACGTAGGCACTTTGCTGCATTGCAGAGGGTAAGCCCTCTTATCCCACGCGGCCGACCCAGCGCGTTTCACCGTCCTCCGTGATCTGGGTAGGTTGCAATCCCAGATGACGCGCGATGCGCTGGGACGCCTCGTGATTCGGGTGGATGTGAGCGACGATCTCCTCCATTCCTCGCGCGCGCAGTTCCTCGAGGAGTAACGAGGCCGCCCGGGTCGCGTAGCCGTGACGCTGCCACGGTCGGCCGATGACCCAAGCAATCTCGGCCGGCCCCCCACCTGCTGGAACGGTCGCCTGCACGTAACCCACAGCCGCCTGCTGTCCACCGGCGACGACGACGTGGTTGATCCATACCTCGGTTCCGTCCGCAGAATGCCCACGGACCTGGGCGGCGTAACGCCTCTCCAGCTCGGACCGGCTCGGCGGTTCACCGCCGGTGAACTCGTAGAGGTCGCGATCGGCGAGAACGATGGCCATTTCGCCGGCGTCGGTCACGCGGAGCGGACGGATGCTGACAGTTTCGGTCATGGGCTCAGTCCACCGGAACCGCTGTTCAGCCACAACCGATTTCGACGAGCGCGGGTCATGACCCACCTCACCGACGGCGTTTCCCGCTACGAGGAACCACTCAGAGAGCTGGACGCGCAGATGCGGGCCGGTCGTCCGTTCGTGGCGCACTCGACACGCCACCTCATCGAAGCCACCGCCCGATCTGAGCGTTCAGTCCCTCTTGGAGGACTGAGCGACGATCTCCTCGTATGCAGCCTTGGTCTTCTCGGCGATCGCGTCCCAGCCGAACTTCTCCACGGCACGCTCGCGACCGGCGCGGCCACGACGCTCGGCTTCCTCCCGATCCGAGACGGCTTCGTTCAGTGTCGCGGCCAGGTCGGCGACGAACTTGTCGGGGTCGACCGGGGTGCCGGTGCCGTCGGAGACCTGTTCGATAGGGACCAACCAACCGGTCTCGCCGTCCGCAACGACTTCGGGGATGCCACCGGTCGCCGTTCCCACGACCGCGGCCTCGCAGGCCATTGCCTCGAGGTTCACGATGCCGAGCGGCTCGTACACCGATGGGCAGACGAAAACCGTTGCAGCAGAGAGCAGTGCGATGACTTCCTTGCGCGGAAGCATCTCGTCGATCCAGATGACGGGTGCGGTGCGGTTGTCGCGCAGCTCGTCGACGAGGCCCTTGACCTCCTGCAGGATCTCCGGGGTGTCCGGCGCCCCGGCACACAGGATGAGCTGGACCTCGTCCGGCAGTTCGCGGCAGGCGCGCAGCAGGTAGGGCATGCCCTTCTGGCGAGTGATGCGTCCGACGAACACGACGGACGGCTTGTCGGGGTCGGCGCCGTGCTTTCGCACGATCTCCTTGCCCTCGTCCGACGAATCCCGCTGCCACAGTTCGGAGTCGATGCCGTTGTGGATGACTCGCACCTTGTCGGGATCGATGTCGGGGTAACACCGCAGCACGTCCTTGCGCATGCCGTCGCTCACCGCGATGATCGCCGCCGCGTGCTCGTACGCGGTGCGCTCGACGTACGACGAAACCTGGTAGCCGCCGCCGAGTTGCTCGGCCTTCCACGGACGCAGCGGCTCCAGGCTATGTGCGCTGATCACGTGTGGGATGCCGTAGAGCATCGAGGCCAGGTGACCGGCCATGTTCGCGTACCAGGTGTGCGAATGCACCAGGTCGGCCTCACCGCAGTCCTGCGCGATCGTGAGATCGACGCCGAGCGTCTTGAGCGCACCGTTCGCGTCCGCCAACTCCGGCAGATCGGGATAGCCGTAGGTATCCGGCTCGTCCTGCGGTTTGCCGAACGCTCGCACCGCCACCTCCTGCCCGATGCCGCGCAACGCCCGGACGAGCTCGGCGACGTGAACACCGGCCCCGCCGTAGATGTTGGGTGGGTACTCCTTGGTCAGCACGTCCACTCGCATGCTCGAAACGCTACCGCTGCCCAGGGTGCGAGATGTCTGCGGACGTCGACCGGACGTTCCCCGCACCGACGACCTCGAACGTCATAGGTTGGACCCATGGTTTCCAAGGGTCCGAAAGTGCTGGCCATCGTCCTCGCCGGAGGCGAAGGCAAACGTCTGATGCCGCTGACGCAGGATCGTGCGAAGCCGGCCGTCCCGTTCGGCGGCATCTACCGCCTCATCGACTTCGCGTTGTCGAACCTGGTGAACAGCGGTTACCTGAAGATCGTCGTCCTCACCCAGTACAAGTCGCACAGCCTCGACCGGCACGTCACGAAGACCTGGCGCATGTCCACGATGCTCGACAACTATGTCGCTCCCGTGCCCGCGCAGCAGCGCGTCGGCAAACATTGGTTCGCCGGCTCGGCCGACGCGATCTTCCAGAGCCTCAACCTGATTCATGACGAGCGGCCCGAGTACGTCGTGGTCGTCGGCGCCGACCACGTCTACCGTATGGACTTCAGCCAGATGCTCAGCCGGCATATCGAGTCCGGGGCGGCCGCTACCGTCGCCGCGATACGCCAGCCCATCTCGCTGGCGAACCAGTTCGGCGTCATCGACCTCGACCCGCAGACACCGGGCAAGGTGCGTGCGTTCCTGGAGAAGCCGTCCGACCCGGAGGGCCTGGCGGACAGCCCGGACGAAGTGCTCGCCTCGATGGGCAACTACATCTTCACCACCAGGGACCTCGTCGACGCAGTCACCGCCGACGCCCACAACGAGTCCAGCGATCACGACATGGGTGGCGACATCGTCCCTTGGTTCGTCGACCGCGGTGAGGCCTACGTCTACGACTTCAAGGACAATGAGGTGCCCGGCGCGACCGAGCGCGACTTCGGCTACTGGCGTGACGTCGGCACCATCGACTCCTACTACGAGTCGCACATGGACCTCACCTCGATCCACCCGATCTTCAACGTCTACAACTACGACTGGCCGATCCGCACGAGCCCGGGCAACTTCCCGCCGGCGAAGTTCACCACGGGCGCTTCGGACATCGCCGGCTACGCGGTGGGGTCGATCGTGTCGCAGGGGTGCATCGTCAGCGGATCGACGATCCGAAACTCGGTACTGTCCCCTAACGTCCGCACGCACAGCTTCTCCGAGGTCAGCGACTCGGTGGTCTTGAACAACGTTGAGATCGGCCGCAACTGCCGCATCCGGCGCGCGATCATCGACAAGGATGTCGTGGTGCCGGCGGGTACGAACATCGGCATCGATCATGCGCACGACCGCGACCGTGGGTTCACCGTCTCAGAGTCCGGCATCGTCGTCGTCGGCAAGGGGACGGTCATCCTCCCGTGACCGGGGCCGCTGTTCCGTCGGCTTCGGTCGACACCCTCCTGCTGACGGTTTCCGCAGTCGACCAGCCGGGCATTACCAACGCTCTGTTGCGCCAATTGCCCTCCGATGCACCGGTGTTGGACCTCGAGCAAGTCGTGGTGCGTGGCCGACTCACGCTGTGCGCCCTGCTCGGCAACGCCGAGAGCGTGTTGCACGCCAGGCCGCGACTGGACGCCTGGGCGCACGAACACGAACTCGACCTTCACCTCGTCGAGGGCCACGGCGACAACGCACCCCGGCGTCCTGGACGCGCGTACGTCGTCGTGCTCGGTGATCGGTTGTCGGTCAAGGCGGTCGGCGCGGTCACCGATCGCATCACTGCATCCGGCGCCAACATCGACCGCATCCGCCGGCTGGCACGCACGCCGGTCACGGCCATGGAATTCGATGCGTCCGGCGCCGATGTCGCCGAACTCAAGCGTGAACTCGCAATGGTTGCAGCGCAGTTCGGTATCGACATCGCTGTAGCCGCGGGCGGCTTGGCGCGCCGTGGACGCCGCCTGCTGGTGATGGATGTCGACAGCACGTTGATCCAGGACGAGGTGATCGAGTTGCTCGCCCGGCACGCCGGACGCGAACAGGAAGTTGCCGCCGTCACCGAACGGGCGATGCGCGGTGAGATCGACTTCACCGAGAGCCTGCACGCCCGGGTCGAGGCACTGGCCGGTCTGCCGGTGAGTGTGCTGGACGAGGTACGTGACCAGGTGCGCCTGACACCCGGCGCCCGCACGTTGGTGCGCACGGTCCGGCGTCTCGGATACACCGTGGGGGTCGTGTCCGGCGGTTTCATCGAGATCGTCGGGCCGCTGGCGGCTGAACTCGGCATCGACCACGCTCGCGCCAACGCCCTCGAAATCGAGGACGGCCGGCTGACCGGACGCGTTGCCGGGCCGGTGATCGATCGCGCCGAGAAAGCCCGCACCCTGCGCGAGTGGGCTGACCTCGCCGGACTCCCCCTCGAACGCACCGTCGCTGTCGGTGACGGCGCCAACGATCTCGACATGCTCGCGACCGCCGGCATCGGCATCGCCTTCAACGCCAAACCAGTCGTTCAGCAGCAAGCTGACACCACCGTCAACGTGCCCTACCTGGACTCAGTGCTGTTCCTGCTCGGCATTTCCCGCGACGATGTGGAGGAAGCAGACACCGTGGAAACCACCGCTGCCTACAATCCCCACCATGCGTAAACCAGGTTCTCGTTCCCTGCTCATCATCGGCGGCGCCGAGGACAAGGTCGGACGCGTCACGATCCTGCGTCGCTTCGTCCGGCTGGCCGGTGGACGCAAGGCGAAACTCGTCGTCATTCCCACCGCGTCGTCCGTGCCCGACGAGGTTGTCGAGGTCTACTCGACGGTCTTCAGCCGACTGGGCTGCGAGTCGATCGACGAGGTCAACCCGCGCAACCGGATCGCCAGTAACGACGAGGAACTCATCCGACGCGTCGACGAGTCCACCGGCATCTTCATCTCCGGGGGCAACCAGCTGAAGCTGAGCCAGTTGATCGTCGGGACGCCGCTCGGCGCCGCACTGTTGCGCGCTTATCAACGTGGGGCAGTGATCGCCGGCACGTCCGCGGGTGCGTCGATCATGAGCCAGTTCATGATCTCGATGGGCGAGGAAGGCGTGACCCCGCGGCAGCGGTCGTCGCAGCTCACCGCCGGGCTCGGCCTGCTGCCCGGCGTCATCGTCGACCAACACTTCGACCAGCGCGCCCGGTACGGACGCCTGCTGTCTCTGGTCGCCGGATCGCCGTCACTGCTGGGCATGGGCATCGACGAGGACACCGCCGCAGAGATCACCGACGAAACCGAGCTGACCGTCGTCGGCAGCGGCGCGGTGTTCGTGGTCGACGCCCGCAAGGCGATCACCGACGCCCACGAAGCACGGCGCGATGCACCGCTGCTGGTCACCGGCGCCGTTGTCCACACGTTGCCGTTCGGTGCCACCTTCGACCTGGAGACCGCCACGCTTGTCGACTTCGTCGAGAAGTACGCCGATGTCGCCGTCCAGTCCGGCCGCGACCAGCACGACACCGCCACGGCCGCAGCCGCGTTGCGGCACCACTGATCCCAGCACTGAACCAGCACTGAACCAGCACGGAAACAGCACGGAACCAGCACGGGGCTACCGAGCCTGAACCGGAAGTGAGCACATGACCCAAACGCCTTCGCAGACCCCGACCGAACCCGCGGCCCCGGAGCTCACCATCCGTTCGACACGCGTGTACCGGGGTCCGAACGTGTGGTCGTACGAGCAGGCCATCCACTTGGTCGTCGACCTCGGCGTGTTGGAGCAGTACCCGACCAACCTGTTACCCGGTTTCACCGACCAGCTGGTCGAGTTGCTGCCGAACATCGAAGCCCACACGTGTTCCCGCGGCCAACGGGGCGGTTTCGTCGAGCGGCTGCGCGAGGGCACGTGGCTGGGCCATGTCGCCGAGCACATCGCCCTGCAACTGCAGCAGGAGGCCGGCCACGACATGCGGCGCGGCAAGACCCGAGCCGTACGCGACGAGGTGGGTGTCTACAACGTCATCTACGGCTTCATGGACGAGCGGGTGGGCCTGGCGGCGGGCGAACTCGCGGTGCGACTGGTCAACCATCTTGTGCAGCCCGAGGAAGGCTTCGACTTCACCACCGCCCTCGACGAGTTCCTGGTACGCGCCGGACGCACCGCGTTCGGGCCGTCCACCGGCGCCATCATCGAAGAGGCTGTCAGCCGCGACATTCCCTGGACCCGCCTGAACGAGCACTCGCTCGTCCAGCTGGGTCAGGGCGTGCACGCCCAGCGCATCCGCGCCACGATGACCTCGCAGACCTCCGCACTCGCTGTCGACATCGCCGGCGACAAGAACCTCACCACCAGGCTGCTCGCCTCTGCCGGGCTGCCGGTGCCCAAGGCGGAGACCGTGCGCACCGCCGATGGCGCCGTGTCCGCCGCTCGACGCGTGGGCTTCCCGGTGGTCGTCAAGCCGCTCGACGGCAACCACGGACGCGGCGTCGTCCTGAACCTCACCTCCGACGAGGAGGTGCGGGACGCATTCGTGATCGCGCAGGCGCAGTCGCGGCGCGGCGTCGTCCAGGTGGAGTCGTTCATCACCGGCAAGGACTACCGCTGCCTGATCATCGGCGGACGCATGGCGGCGATCGCCGAGCGCGTCCCCGCGCACGTTGTCGGCGACGGCGAGCACACCGTGCAAGAACTCGTCGACATCACCAACTCCGACCCGCGACGCGGTGTCGGTCACGAGAAGGTACTCACCCGGATCAAGGTGGACGACGCCGCGATCGAGCTCGTCCGCGAGCAGGGCTTCGGCATGGACGAGGTTCCGCCCGCGGACAAGATGGTGAAGCTGGCCCTGACCGGCAACATGTCGACCGGAGGCATCAGCGTCGACCGCACGTTCGACGCCCACCCCGACAACATCGAGATCGCCGAGGAAGCCGCCCGGATGATCGGGTTGGACGTCGCCGGCATCGACTTCATCTGCCCCGACATCACCGCCCCGGTGCGCGAGACCGGTGGGGCCATCTGCGAGGTGAACGCCGCTCCCGGCTTCCGGATGCACACGCACCCGACCGTCGGCGAACCACAGTTCATCGCCAAGCCGGTCGTCGACCTGCTTTTCCCGCCCGGTGCCCCGTCGCGTGTACCGATCGTCGCGGTCACCGGCACGAACGGCAAGACGACCACATCGCGCATGCTCGCCCACATCATGAAGGGCCTCGGCCGCAAGGTCGGGATGACCTCTACCGACGGCATCGTCATCGACGAGCGTCTGGTGATCAAGGCGGACGCGTCCGGGCCCCGTTCGGCTCGTATGGTGCTGCAGAACCCGCGCGTCGATTTCGCGATCATGGAGGTCGCCCGCGGGGGCATCCTGCGTGAAGGACTCGGCTACGACCGCAACGACATCGCGGTCGTGACCAACATCCAGGCCGACCACCTCGGCCTGCGCGGCGTCGATTCGCTCGAAGACCTCGCCGCGGTGAAATCCGTTGTGGTCGAGGCGGTTCCGCGCGATGGGTATGCCGTGCTCAACGCAGACGACCCGCTGGTGCGCAAGATGCGACGCCGCTGCAGCGGCACGATCGTGTGGTTCTCGATGGAGCCCCCCGGCTCCGAGGTGCGCGACTTCATCGACGAGCGTTGCCGGCGCGGTGCGCGCGCCGTCGTGCTCGAATCGTCCGAGCGCGGCGAGATGATCGTGCTGAAGCAGGGTCGCCGGTCGATGCCACTGGCGTGGACCCACCTGCTGCCGTCGACCTTCAACGGTGCGGCCCGCATGAACGTCGCCAACGCGCTGGCCGCCGCAGGTGCCGCGTTCGCCGCCGGCGCGCCGCTGCACGACATCCGCCAGGGGCTGCGCACCTTCGACACCTCTTACTACCTGTCCCCCGGACGTCTGAACCGCCTCGAGGTCAACAACGCCGAGGTGTTCGTCGACTACTGCCACAACCCGCCCGGCATGGAACGACTGGGCGAGTTCGTGGAAGCGTACGTCGGCCAGCGGCAGGGTTCGACCGACCACCGCATCTCGCGCATCGGCATGATCGGTGCTGCCGGCGACCGCCGCGACGAGGACGTCCGCGAATTGGCGCGGGTCGCTGCCGAGCACTTCGACGTGCTGATCATGCGCGAGGACGACAACCTGCGCCGGCGTCCCGCCGGTGAGGCTGCCGCGCTGTTGGTCGAGGGTGCTCGCGAAGCACAGGCCGGCGGTGCGCGCGTCCGACAGATCGAAACCGTGCTCGACGAACACGACGCGGTGCGTCATGCGGTGCTGCGCGCCAACCCTGGCGACGTGGTCGTGCTGTGCGTCGACCAGCACGCGAAGGTGCTGAACGAACTGGAGTCGTTCAGCCAGAAGGCGCAGGCCGGTTCACGCTTCAGCGACGAGCAGCCCGGCGACCCCGACCTCGACCCGCAGGAACTCGCGGCCGAGGCGGAGTCGGCGATGGCCAAGGACGACATCGAGGTCCGCGAAGCGATGGAGCGTCCGCAGAACTGACCTCGCGAATCCACTACTTGCGTGCGAACCCACTAGGTGTACTGGTGGGTTCGCACGCGATCAGTAGGTTCGCGCAGACCCGGGGGTCAGGAGATGTCGCCGGTGAAGCGGGTCAGCGAACGCCGGTAGCGGTCCACGTCCACGTCGGTGGAGTGCTGCAGCAGCATCAGCAGCACATCGTGCAGTGCTGCCGCGTCCAGACCGCGGTCGTGCATGGTGATCGCACGGAACGCGGCGATCGCCTCGTTGTCCGGCCATGCCGCGGCGAGCTCGTCGAGGATCTCCTGGGACTCCTCCAGCCTGCGCAGGTGACGCAGCGTGGACGCCTTCTGGATCAGTGCCCGCCGGCGGAAGGGCTCGCGAAGGCCCGCGTCCAGGGCGCGGTCGTAGGCCTCGAGCGCGGGCTCCTCCTCGCCGGCGCTGTCGAACGTGCCGGCGTACTCGTAGAGCACCCGCGCGTCGCCCGGGTAGTCGTCCCGCAGCCGGGTGCCGACGACTATCCGCTCCTGCGGGTCATCGATCTCCCACAGCGCAGTGATGCGCGCCTCCGCCTCGTGCTCACCGCGCGCCCGAATCACTTTGTGCCGCACCGCTTCTGGCGCGTCTTCGGTGGCCCCCTGCTGCAGCAGCCAGTCGTGCAACTCGGCCCGGTCGGCGTGCGTCATCAGCGCCACCACATCACCGCCGTGCGCGTCGTCCAACAGCGCCTGCAGGCCGTCCATCTCGGTCGGTGAGCTCGAGACCGGCGTGACCCCGACGCGGTTGAGTCCTTCGATGAGTTTCGCCTCGAGGTCGTCCATCGAACGCTCGCGCAGGTACTTCTCCTTGTGCGCGATGTGGACTCGGTCTGCTTCCAGGCCCGCCATCTCGCCCAGGTTGCGCAGGATCTCGTCGGTGCGGTCGCCGCCCGTGCCGAGGCCCAGCAGCAACGACGAACCCGACTCGCACAGACCGCGGCCGACGCGCAGCAGCGCCTCGAGGCCGCCTTCGTTGTGCGCCATGTCGAGGATGACCGTGACGTCGCCGTCGTCGGTCGGCAACGAGTAGACGTTCATCCGGCCGGCGTTGTGAGCGGCGTCCGGCACGAAGGTGCGCAGCCCCTCGACAACTGATTCCCTGGGGAGTCCCGCCGCCAGTCCCGCGGCTGTCCCGGCGAGAGCGTTCGCGAGGTTGTGCTCGGACAGCCCGCACAAGGTCATCGGCACGTCGAGCACATCGATCAAGGGCTCCGGGCCGTGCCCCGGTTCGAGGACGACGATGTGTCCGTCGTCGACAGTGATTCCTCGTCCGTCGCTGTCGCGCGACTCCCGCAGCGACGGCGATTCGGAGTCGAGTGAGAAGCACCACACCGGTGCGCTCGCCCGGTTGCGCATCGCCCACACGCGCGGGTCGTCGCCGTTGAGCACCACCCAACCGGACGGCTTGGTGACGCGGGTGATGATCGCCTTCACCTCGGCGAGCTGGTCGACGGTGTCGATACCGTTCTGCCCCAGGTGATCTGCGCTGACGTTCGTAACGACGCTGACGTCGTTGTATGCGGTGCCGAGGCCCTTCAACAGCATCCCGCCGCGCGCGGTCTCGAGGACTGCGAAGTCGACGTCGTCGCGCAGGGCAGCCCTGGCGCCGGCTGGCCCGGAGTAGTCGCCGTGTTCGATCTGCTCGCCCTGCACCAGGACCCCGTCGGTGGAACTCCATCCGGTCGTGCGGCCGGCGGTCATCGCCAGGTGCGCGATGAGACGGGTTGTCGTGGTCTTTCCGTTGGTGCCGGTGATCGCGACGATCGGCACTTTCGGACGCAGCGGCTTGAGCCGGGCGCCCTGGTCGCCACCCCGGACAAGTGCTGCCGCCTGCGACAGCGTCGTGGTGACGTCAGCGCCGTCGAGCAGATCGGGCAACGCCCCGCCGAGGGCGTCGGCCAACAGTTGAGCCCGTCCACGGTGGCGCAAGGCGAACGCGACGACCAGGCAGTCGTCCCCCGTCTGGCGCACTCTCAGACCGAGGCGTGCGATACCCGCTTCGCGGGCGATCGACCGGACGATGCGCTCCACCAGGGACGCGACGTACTGGCGTCGTTCGACACTGCCAGGTTCGCCCGCCGACCGGCGGCGGATCGACAGCGCAGCACCCAACTGCTGCAACGATTCCCGCTCGGCGAGGTGATAGCCGGGCAGTTCGATCGAGATCTTTCCTGCCGGGCGGGGGAAGTACAGATTCGGCCCTTCCAGGACCCGCACCTCGGTGATCTCGACCGGTGAATTCATGCCGACCAGCCTAGGGCTCCGACCGTCGATCGTTGTCGTCGCGGGGGCTCACTGTCCCATCGCGTGCACGCCGCCGTCGACGTGGACGATCTCACCCGTGGTCGCCGGGAACCAGTCCGACATCAGCGCGACGCAGGCCTTCGCGGCCGGCTCGGGGTCGCGGACGTCCCAGCCGAGCGGTGCTCGCTCGTTCCAGGTGTTCTCGAAGGTCTCGAACCCCGGGATCGACTTGGCCGCGGTGGTGCGAATCGGACCCGCCGACACCAGGTTGCAGCGGATGTTCTTCGGGCCGAGGTCGCGAGCCAGGTACCGGTTGGTCGACTCGAACGCAGCCTTCGCCACGCCCATCCAGTCGTACACCGGCCAGGCGAACTTGGCGTCGAAGGTCAATCCGACCACCGAGCCGCCGTCGGTCATCATCGGCGCGGTCGCAGCGGCCAGAGCCTTCAGCGAGTACGCCGACACGTGGACGGCTGTGGCGACGTCGTCCCATTTCCCCTCCATGAAGTTGAAGGCGCCGGGGGGTGCGAAACCGATCGAGTGCAGGACCGCGTCCAGCCCGTCGAGGTGTTCGCCGAGACGCTCGGTGAGCGAGTCGAGATGCTCCTTGTCGGTCACGTCGAGTTCGATCACCTGGGGCGTGGTGGGCAGGCGCTTCGCGATCGTCTGAGTGATCTTCATCGTGCGCCCGAAGCTGGTGAGTACCACCGTCGCGCCTTCCTGCTGCGCCAGCTTGGCGACATGGAATGCGATCGAAGAGTCCATCAGGACACCGGTGATCAGCAGCTTCTTACCCTCGAGGATGCCCATTCTCGTTCTCTCTGTTGGTGATTCGTGTGTGGTGACGGCTGGGGTCAGTGACCCATGCCAAGGCCACCGTCGACCGGGATGACCGCACCGCTGATGTAACCGGCTTCGGGTGAAGCGATGAATCG
The DNA here is from genome assembly GCF_004146205.1 of Yimella sp. RIT 621. Taxonomy (NCBI): domain Bacteria; kingdom Bacillati; phylum Actinomycetota; class Actinomycetes; order Micrococcales; family Dermacoccaceae; genus Yimella; species Yimella sp. RIT 621. The sequence continues at coordinate 197,599 of NZ_SEIP01000005.1, read as the reverse complement.
CACGACCTCGGCGACCTCGTCCGGCTGGGCGAAGCGACCGGCGGGGATCGCGGCGAGGTACTGCTGCTGCTGCGCCTCGGGCAGGGACCGGGTCATGTCGGTGTCGATGAACCCAGGAGCGACGACATTGGCGGTGATGTTGCGCTTGCCGAGTTCGCGGGTGATCGATCGGGCCAGTCCGACGAGACCGGCCTTGCTGGACGCGTAGTTCGCCTGGCCCGGCGCTCCGTACAGGCCGACCACGCTGGAGATGAAGATCAACCGGCCGCGCTTGAGCTTGAGCATGCCCTTGCTCGCGCGCCGTGCGCATCGGAAGGCACCGGCGAGGTTCGTGTCGAGCACCTGGTCGAACTCCTCGTCGGTCATCCGCATCAGCAAGGTGTCCTTGGTGATGCCGGCGTTGGCGACCACGATCTCGACCGGACCACCGAGCTTCTCCTCGGCCTCGCCGAACGCGGCGTCGACGCTCGCACTGTCGGTGACATCGGCCGCGATCGCAATCGCGCCCTCGGGCCCGGAACCGTCCCGCGAGGTGATCGCGACGTTGTCGCCGGCATCGAGGAAGGCCTGCGCGATGGCCGCGCCGATACCGCGGTTTCCGCCGGTCACCAGGACATTGCGCGGGCTAATGGTGGGCTCAGTCATTGACTCTCCTTGAATAGGGTGGGTCGACCGTATCCACTACTTTTCGGTAAGCCCGAAACGAACCACCCACGGCGGCCGCGAGCACCGGGCCGGCACAGGCGTACGGTGGAGTTCATGGCTCGGCGCACGCTTCCCCACGACGAGGTCCCCTCGGCGACCAATCTGCCCAAGCCCGTCAAGGACGACCGCGACACCCGTATCCGCAATTACCTGATCTCGATGAGCCTGCGCACGGTCTGTTTCGTGCTCGCGGTCGTGCTGTGGGGCCCGTTGCGGTGGGCGTCCGTGATCTGCATGGTGGGCGCGGTGCTGCTCCCCTACTTCGCGGTCGTGCTGGCCAACGCGACGAACAAGCGACGCATCGACGTGCTGGGTTCGGTGCGTCCGTCCGACCCGATCTCGCACCTGGACAAACCCAAGTGAGCGGGCAGCCCCTGCGCTGCAGCGCGAAGGGCTGTCCGGCGGACGCGGTGTGGGGCATCCGGTGGCGCAACCCGAAGATCCACGACGAGTCGCGACGCAAGACCTGGCTTGCCTGTGGCGAGCATCGGGTGACGCTGACCGAGTTCCTCGCCCTACGTACGTTCCCGATGGACGTCGTCCCGGTGGCCGACCTCGACTGAGCAGCAGCCGTTCTCAGCCGCCGATGGCGGACATCGGGCGATCCGGCTGCTGGAAGTTCGGCGTGCCGATGCCGTGGCCGGGGGCCTTGCCCCACATGTTCAACCGGATCAGGTCGGTCAACTCCTCGTCCGAGGCGCCCGCGCGCATCGGACCGCGCAGGTCGTTCTCATCACGGGCGAACAAACAGTTGCGCACCTGTCCGTCGGCGGTGAGCCGGACGCGGTCACACGCGCCGCAGAACGGCGCGGTCACACTGGCGATGACACCGACGGTGGCGGGTCCGCCGTTGACGTAGAAGCGTTCGGCGGGAGCAGATCCGCGCTGCTCCACCGGGCTCAGCCGGAATCGCGCGCCGAGGGCGTCCAGCAGGTCCTGGCGGCTCATCATCGTGGAGCGATCCCAGGAGTGCTGTGCATCCAGCGGCATTTGCTCGATGAACCGCAACTCATACCCGCGGTCGAGGCACCAGGCGAGCAGATCGGACGGGTCCTCGCCCGGCATCGCGACGGCGTTCACCTTGACCGGTGTCAGTCCGGCATCGGCGGCAGCCTTCAGACCCCGCTCGACGTCGGCGAAGCGGTCACGCCGGGTGAGCTCGATGAACCGTTGCGAGGAGACGGTGTCCAGCGACACGTTGATCCGGTCCAGGCCGGCGTCGGCCAGCGGTTGCGCCAAGCGATCGAGACCGATCCCGTTGGTGGTCAATGCCATTCGCGGACGGTTGGGCAATTCGCCCACTCGTCGCACAACATCGATCAGCGAACGGCGCAGCAGCGGTTCGCCGCCGGTGAACCGCACCTGGTCGATGCCGAGGGCCACGAACAATCGGATCAACCGGACCATCTCGTCGTCGTCCAACATCTCCGGTTTCGCCATCCACGGCAGTCCCTCGGCCGGCATGCAATAGGTGCATCGAAGATTGCACCGATCGGTCACCGAGACCCGCAGATCCGAGGCGACACGACCGAACGTGTCGACGAGCGGGCCGGCGGTGGGAACAGACATGCTCTCCATGCTAAGCCGCCGAGCGGGTTGCGTCATGGGACGTTCGTCCCGTAGAAGGTCGCCCCGCCTGAACCACGGGCGAAAATCAGCGCCGGTCAGGGGGCGAGTACGGTGACGGGGTGCTTCGCCAGTTGATGACCCGCCGCTGGCTGGGTTGGTTGGCCGCGGCACTCGTTGTCGCCCTGGCCTGCACTCTGCTCGGGCGCTGGCAGTTCGGCCGGTACGAGGATCGGATCGCCACCGAGCGACACCTCGAGGCCAACTACAACGGCGAACCGGTCGACATCCGGCAGGCCCACCCCGATCCTGCAGTCGCCCCGACGGCCGATCAGCAATGGCGTCAGGTGCGGATGACCGGTGACTACCTCGACCCGGATCGCGTGCTGGTGCGCAACCGTCCGCTGAACAAGAACTACGGGTTCGAGGTACTGGTGCCGTTCCGCACGACGCGCGGTGAGGTCGTCTTCGTCGACCGCGGCTGGGTACCCAACGGTCGTACCGCAGCGGGCCCCGACTCCGTTCCGGCGACGCCGACGGGGCGGGTCGAGGTGATCGGGTGGTTGCGATCCGGCGAGCCGAATCTCGAGCGTGCCGGCGTTCAGGGTCAGGCCGCGTCCATCAACATCGCGCAGTTGCGTCAGTTGACCGGTCAGGCCGGCGCCGCCGACGGCTACGTCCTGATGCGTTCCGAATCCGGCCCCGGGGTCCCCCAGGCTCGCCCGCAAGCGCTGCCGAAGCCTGATCCGGGCGGCTCGGCGTGGATCAATTTCTCCTACGCCTTCCAGTGGTGGCTGGCGGCCGCCGGTGTCATCGCCTTCGTGCTGCTGCGCGCCCGCCGGGAGCATCTCGACGCAACCGGACGGGCTGAACCTCCGAAACCGACCAAGCAGCGGATCTGGGACGAGGAAGACGACTGATCCACCAACCTGCGGTCGGCCGTCTGCGCTCAGGCCTGATCGACCTGAGCGGTGTCGTCGGAGAACTGCGTGCGATACAGGTCGGCGTACAGGCCACCGGCGGCGAGCAGTTCCTGGTGCTTGCCGCGCTGCACGACTCGACCGCTGTCGATCACCAGGATCTGGTCGGCATTGCGCACCGTCGACAGGCGGTGGGCGATGACGACCGCGGTGCGTCCGGCGAGGGCGTTGTCGAGGGCTCGCTGCACGAGCACCTCGCTCTCGCTGTCGAGGTGCGCGGTCGCCTCGTCCAGGATCACGACGGACGGCGCCTTGAGCAGCAGCCGGGCGATCGCCAGGCGTTGCTTCTCCCCACCTGACAACCGGTGGCCGCGGTCACCGACCACCGTCTCCAGACCGTGCGGCAACCGCTCGATCAGCCCCCACACGTTCGCGGCGCGCAGGGCGTCCTGGAGTTGTGCGTCGGTCGCGTCAGGCTTGGCGTACAGCAGGTTGCCGCGGATCGAGTCGTGGAACATGTGCGCTTCCTGGGTGACCACACCTACGCGGTCGCGCAGCGACTCGAAGCTGACATCGCGCAGGTCCTCGCCGCCGACGCGGACGGTGCCGCTGGTCGGGTCGTACAGGCGAGCGACCATGCCGGTGATCGTCGTCTTGCCGGCGCCGGAAGGACCGACGAGCGCGACGACTTCTCCGGCCTTGGCGTACAGTGAAATGTCTTGCAGCACAGCCGAACCGCCGCCCTTGTCGGCACTTTGCATCTCCAGCGACTCCAGCGACACCTTGTCGGACGTCGGGTAGGCGAAGGTCACGTCCTGCAGTTCGACGTCGAGCGCGCCGGACGGCAGTTCTCGGGGGTTCTCGGCTTCTTCGACCAGGGGCTTCAGGTCGAGGATCTCGAAGACCCGCTCGAAGGAGACCAGCGCCGTCATCACGTCGACGCGGACGTTCGACAATGCGGTGAGCGGTGTATACAGGCGTCCGAGCAGCGCGGCCAGAGCGAGCAAGGTGCCGATCGTGAGGGCACCCTCGACGGCCATGACACCACCGATGCCGTAAACCATCGCGGTGGCCAACGACGCCAGCAAGGTGAGGCCGATGAGCAGGATGGCGCGCTGGACGGCGATGCTCACGCCGATGTCGCGCACCTTCGCCGCGCGTTCCGCGTACTCCTCGTCCTCCGTGGCCGGGCGGCCGAACAGCTTGACCAGCAATGCGCCGGCGACGTTGAAGCGCTCGGTCATCCGAGCACCGAGATCGGCGTTCTCGGCCATCTGCGAGCGGGTGAGTCCCGCCAACCGGCGACCCATGATGCGGGTCGGGATGAGGAAGAAGGGCACGAGCACAAGGGCACCGAGCGTGAGCTGCCAGGACAGCAGCGCCATCGCGATGATGATGACGACGAGACTGACGGCGTTCGAGACCACATTCGACATCACGGACGTGAACGCCTGCTGGGCGCCGATGACGTCGGAGTTCAGTCGGGTGACCAGCGCACCGGTCTGGGCGCGGGTGAAGAACGCGATCGGCTGACGCAGCACGTGCCCGAACACCTCACGGCGCAGGTCGTAGATCAGTCCCTCGCCGAGCCCGGCCGACAACCAGCGTTGGACGATCCCGAGCGCGGCGTCCAGGACCGCCACCACGGCGGCCGCGACCGCCAGCCAAACGATCAGCTCCTTGTCCTGCGGCACCACGCCCTTGTCGATGATCTCCTTGAGGATCAACGGCGTTGCGATCACCAGCAAGGCGTCGAGCACCACAAGGACGAGGAACACCGCGATCCGTCGCTTGTACGGAGTCGCGTACGACAGCACCCGCTGCGTGGTGCCCTTCTTGAGCTTGTTGCCCTTCACCGACGAGTCCTTCGTCAGCGACTGCATGACCTGCCAGTTTCCGGTCACCGTGAGCCTCTCTCGATCGCCACTTGCGCCAACCCGATCGGTCGGCGTTCTATGCCCGGGGTCAGGCGAGAGTGACCAGGTCGAGGTAGTCCGGACCCCAGTGGTCCTCCACCCCGTCCGGCAACAGCAGGACCCGCTCGGGTTGCAGCGCGTCCACGGCTCCCTCGTCGTGCGTCACCAGGACGACGGCGCCCTCGTAGCCGTTCAGCGCACCGAGGATCTCCGCTCGGGATGCCGGATCGAGGTTGTTGGTCGGTTCGTCGAGCAGCAGCACGTTCGCCGCGGAGACGACCAGCATCGCCAGCGACAGACGCGTCTTCTCCCCGCCGGACAGCACTCCGGCCGGTTTGTCGACGTCGTCGCCGCTGAACAGGAACGAACCCAACACCTTGCGCACCTCGGTCTCGCCGAGGTCCGGCGCTGCCGACTTCATGTTGGCCAGCACACTGCGCTCGACGTCGAGGTTCTCGTGCTCCTGCGCGTAGTAACCGAGCTTGAGTCCGTGGCCCGGCTGCACCTCACCGGTGTCGGGCGTGTCCACACCGGCCAGCAGACGCAGCAAGGTCGTCTTGCCGGCACCGTTCAGACCGAGGACGACGACCTTGCTCCCCCGGTCGATCGCCAGGTCGACATCGGTGAAGATCTCCAGGGATCCGTACGACCTCGACAGTCCTTCGGCCCGCAGCGGCGTCCTGCCACAGGCGGCCGGGGTCGGGAAGCGCAGCTTGGCGACCTTGTCGTGCTGACGCTCGCCCTCGACACTGGCCAACAGCCGTTCGGCGCGTCGCGCCATGTTCTGCGCAGCGGTCGCCTTCGTGGCCTTTGCGCGCATCTTGTCGGCCTGGGTCAGCAACGCAGCCGCCTTCTTCTGCGCGTTCTGCAGCTCGCGCTTGCGGCGCTTCTCGTCGGTCTCGCGCTGCTGCAGGTAGGGCTTCCAGCCGACGTTGTAGATGTCGAGCTCGGCCCGGTTGGCGTCCAGATGGAAGACGCGGGTGACGACGGTGTCGAGCATCTCCACGTCGTGGCTGATGATGATCAGACCGCCCCGGTAGGCCTTCAGGTAGTCGCGCAGCCAGATGATCGAGTCGGCGTCCAAGTGGTTGGTCGGCTCGTCGAGCAGCAGGGTCTGCGCACCGCTGAACAGGATGCGGGAGAGTTCCACGCGGCGACGCTGACCTCCCGAGAGCGTCTTCAACGGCTGGCTCAGTACCCGCTCCGGCAGGCTGAGGCTGGAGGCGATGGACGCCGCTTCGGACTCGGCGGCGTACCCGCCCTGCGCGGTGAACTCGGCGTCCAACCGGGAGTAACGACGCATCGCCTTCTCGCGCAACTCCTCGTCCTCGTCCGCCATACCTGCCTCGGCCTTGCGCAGGTCGCGGATGATCGAATCGAGTCCGCGCGCCGAAAGGATGCGGTCCCGGGCCAGGATCTCCAGGTCGCCGGTGCGCGGGTCCTGCGGCAGGTAGCCCACCTCGCCGGAACTCGTGACCGTGCCGGCGGCCGGAATTCCTTGTCCGGCAAGGACTTTGGTGAGCGTCGTCTTGCCGGCACCGTTGCGTCCGACCAGGCCCACCCGGTCTCCGGGCGCGACGCGGAAGGTGGCGTTCTCCACCAGGAGGCGGGAGCCGGCGCGCAGCTCGATGCCTTGAGCGGTGATCATCTTCAGAAGTCCTTCGGACAGATCGCGGGTGCACTGCGGATCGACCGCGGCAACTGGATGGCGCGCATGCGACGAGTGGCGCGCGCGACTGGATAGTCTACGCAGGCAGTAGAGCGGCGACCTGACCAGGGCGCCGACGGACACGGAGGTCCCAAGTGACGTTCAACGACAATGCCCAGCTCGACACCTCACAGGTGGAGGGCGGCGGCGGTGGCGGCGGTATGGCGCCCGGTGGCATCGCCGTCGGCGGTGTCGGCGGTCTCATCCTGATGGTCATCATGGTCCTGCTGAACGGCCTCGGTGGAGGCGGCGGTGGCGGGACCGGTGGTGGAGGTGCCAACCCGTGGGACATGGGCACCCAGAACGTCGCCGGCAGCAACAGCTCGGTCGACCAGTCGATCTCCCAGTGCAAGACCGGCGCAGACGCCAACCGCGACGACACCTGCCGCGTGATCGGCACGGTCAACAGTGCCCAGGACTTCTGGACCAACTACCTGCCCCAGTACGGCAAGCAGTACGAGCCCGCGAAGACCGTCCTGTACAGCGGCTCCACCCAGACCGCGTGCGGTACCGGTAGCTCGGCGATGGGCCCGTTCTACTGCCCGCTGGACCAGAAGGTCTACATCGACGTCTCCTTCTTCCAGGAGCTGTCGAGCAAGTACGGCGCCGACGGCGGCAACCTCGCGCAGATGTACGTCGTCGCGCACGAGTACGGCCACCACGTGCAGAACCTGCTCGGCATCCTCGGCCGCTCGCAGCAGGACCCGAAGGGTCCGAACTCCGCCGCGGTTCGCACCGAACTGCAGGCCGACTGCTACGGCGGGCTGTGGGTGCACCACGCGGCCAACACCAAGGACGCGAACGGCAACACGCTCCTGCAGAAGCCGACCGAGCAGGACATCGAGTCCGCGCTGTCAGCTGCCGCAGCTGTCGGTGACGACCGGATCCAGGAGAAGTCCCAGGGGCGTGTGACCCCGGAGAACTGGACCCACGGCTCCGCAGCCGCTCGCCAGAAGTGGTTCATGGTCGGGTACGAAAGCGGAGACATCCGCCAGTGCGACACTTTCGCACCGTCGACGGTCGAGTGATCGAAGGCTGAGCAAACCCCGGACAAAGGGCCACCTGCACGCGCAGGTGGCCCTTCGCCGTCATGTCGTCGGTCGCCGAGCAGGCAGGTCAGCGGTGAGAAGAAGCCGGGCATGGACGTACTCCATTCCGCCACACGCGAAAGTCCGCAGCACGCGCGAGTTGATGTCGCGATGCTGCGGACTGTCGGTGGAGTGTCGGTTCAGACGTTGAAGCCGAGGGCGCGCAATTGTTCGCGCCCGTCGTCGGTGATCTTGTCCGGGCCCCACGGCGGCATCCAGACCCAGTTGATCCGGGCCGAGGAGACGAGCCCCTCAAGCGCCTGGTGGGTCTGGTCCTCGATGACGTCGGTCAGCGGGCAGGCCGCCGAGGTCAACGTCATGTCGATGACGGTGTTGTTGTCGCCGTCGACGGTGATGCCGTAGACGAGGCCGAGGTCGACGACATTGATGCCGAGCTCGGGGTCGACGACGTCGCGCATCGCCTCTTCCACGTCCGCCACGTTGGGCGGGGTCTGTACGTCGGTCATGAGTTGCCTCCCTGAGATCGGGCCTGCGAAGAAGTACTTGAGATGTCGGCGCCGGCTCGTGCCAGCGCGTCGGTGTAGGCGCTCCAGCCCAGCAGCGCACACTTCACCCGGGCCGGGTACTTGGAGACACCGGCAAGGGCGACGCCGTCACCGATCATCTCCTCGTCCCCCGGGTCCTGGCCACGGCTGGTGAGCATGGAACGCATCGCCTCGAAGGTTTCCAGGCTCTCGGTCACACTGTGGCCGATCACCTCCTCGGCCAGGATCGAGGTCGAGGCGACAGAGATGGAGCAACCGATCGAGTCGTAGGAAACATCGGCGACCTTGGCGTCCGAACCTTCACCTTCGAGGTGAACTCGAAGGGTGACCTCGTCGCCGCACGAGGTATTGACGTGGTGTGTCTCGGCGTCGAACGGCTCGCGCAGGCCCGCGTGCTGCGGGTGCTTGGAGTGGTCGAGGATCAACTGCTGGTACAGGTCCATCAGGAGGCCTCCGCCTTCGCATCGGCCGCCTGTGCGATCTCGGCATCGAGACCGAACACTGCCGGCACGCGATCGAGAGCGTTCAGGAACGCGTCCACCTCGTCCAGCGTGTTGTACACCCCGAAGCTGACCCGCGTCGAGGCCGGCACCTTGAACGCCCGGTGCAACGGCCACGCGCAGTGGTGACCGGTACGGACGGCGACCCCGGAGTCGTCCAGGATCTGGCCGACGTCGTGCGGGTGCACGCCCTCGACGACGAACGCGACCGCACCGGCGCGCGAGGCGGCGTCGAGCGGACCCAGCACCCGGACCCACGGACGCTTCGCCAGACCGTCGAGCGTGGCCTGGACGAGTTCGCGGTCGTGGGCGGCGGCGACGTCCATGCCGATGTCGCACAGGTAGTCGCAGGCGACGCCGAGACCGACGGCCTGAGCGGCCATCGGGACACCGGCCTCGAACCGCTGCGGCGGGGCCGCGTAGGTCGAGTGGTCCATGTGGACGGTCTCGATCATCGAGCCACCGGTGATGAACGGCGGCATGGCTTCGAGCAGTTCTGCCCGTCCCCATAACACACCGATGCCCATCGGGCCGAGCATCTTGTGGCCGCTGAACGCCAGGAAGTCGACACCGAGAGCGGTCACGTTGACCGGGATGTGCGGCACCGACTGGCACGCGTCCAGCACGACCAGGGCACCGATGGCGTGTGCCCGGTCAGCGATCTCGCGCACCGGATTGATCGTGCCCAGCACGTTGGACACGTGCGTGAAGGCGACGACCTTGGTGCGTTCGGTGAGCAGCTCGTCCAGATTCGACAGGTCGAGAAGGCCGCCCGGCATCATCCCGATCCAGCGCAGGGTCGCGCCGGTACGACGGCACAGCTCCTGCCAGGGGACGAGGTTGGCGTGGTGCTCCATCTCGGTGACGAGCACCTCGTCACCCGGACCGATCTCGAAGCGTTCACTGCCCTCGATCCGCGGATGCGGCGAGGTGGCGAACGCGTTGGTCACCAGGTTGATCGACTCGGTCGCGTTCTTGGTGAACACGATCTCGTCGACCGAACTACCGATGAACGCGGCGATCTTGGCTCGCGCCTGCTCGTAGGCGTCCGTGGCCTCTTCGGCCAGCTGATGTGCACCGCGGTGGACGGCGGAGTTCTGCTGCTCGTAGTAGCTGCGCTCCGCGTCCAGCACGGTGAGCGGCTTCTGCGACGTCGCACCGGAGTCGAGGTAGACCAGTGGCTGGTCACCTCGCACGGTACGGCGCAGCAGCGGGAAGTCCTCCCGCAGCCGCTGCACGTCGAAAGAAGTCATCCGGCTCAGGCCTTGGCAGTCAGGTAACGGTCGTAGCCCTCGGCCTCGAGGCGCTCGGCCAGCTCCGGGCCACCCTCCTCGGCGACCTTGCCGTCGACGAAGACGTGCACGAAGTCGGGCTTGATGTAGTTGAGGATGCGCGTGTAGTGGGTGATCAGCAGCACGCCCACCTCCGAGGTCTCCTTGGCGCGGTTGACGCCCTCGGAGACGATGCGCAGCGCGTCGACGTCGAGGCCGGAGTCGGTCTCGTCGAGCACGGCGATCTTCGGCTGCAGCAATTCCATCTGCAGGATCTCGTGACGCTTCTTCTCACCACCGGAGAAGCCCTCGTTGACGTTGCGCTCGGCGAACGCGGGGTCCATGCGCAGGTTCTCCATGGCGCCCTTGACGTCCTTGACCCAGGTGCGCAGCTTCGGCGCCTCGCCGTCGATGGCGGTCTTGGCGGTACGCAGGAAGTTCGAGACGGTCACGCCCGGAACCTCGACCGGGTATTGCATCGCCAGGAAGATGCCGGCGCGAGCGCGCTCGTCGACCTCCATGTCGAGGACGTTATCGCCGTCCAGCAGCACCTCACCGGAGGTGATCGTGTACTTCGGGTGCCCGGCGATCGAGTACGCCAGGGTCGACTTGCCGGAGCCGTTCGGGCCCATGATCGCGTGGGTCTCACCCGACTTGATGGTCAGGTTCACGCCCTTGAGGATCTCCTTCTCGCCGTGCTCGGTGTCGACCGAGACGTGCAGATCCTTGATCTCGAGAGTCGTCATATCAGTGTTCTCTTTCCTTGAAGCAGGTTCGAAAAGTTCAGTTGTTCAGGGCGACGTTGACGTCGGAGCCGACGATCTTCACGAAGTGGACGACGACCGGGACGGTGGCCGGCAGGCCTGTCGGCGCCCCGGTGTTGAGGTCGAAACGGGAGCCGTGCAGCCAGCACTCGATGGTGCAGCCCTCGACCTCACCCTCAGCCAACGAGACGTTCGCGTGGGTGCAGGTGTCGTCGATCGCGTGCACCTCGCCGAGGCTGTCGCGCACGATGGCGACCCGGCGACCGTCGAAATCGGCGACCACTGCGCCGACCTCGGGCAGGTCGTCCAGGGTGCAGACCTTGACGTACTCGCTCACTGCTCGGTCGCCGCCAGTTCGTCCTCGATGGCTTCCATCAGGCCGTCGACGACCTCGGGAACACCGATCTTGGCGATGATGTCGGCGAAGAAGCCGCGCACGACCAGGCGACGGGCCTCGGCCTCGGGAATGCCGCGAGCCTGCAGGTAGAACAACTGCTCGTCGTCGAAGCGGCCGGTCGAGGACGCGTGCCCTGCCCCCTCGATGTCGCCGGTCTCGATCTCAAGGTTCGGCACCGAGTCGGCGCGTGCCCCGTCGGTGAGCACCAGGTTGCGGTTGAGCTCGTAGGTCTCGATCCCCTCGGCCTCGGCGCGGATCAACACGTCGCCCACCCAGACGGTGCGGGCGGTGTCGCCCTGCAGCGCACCCTTGTAGGTGACCAGCGACCGGCAGCGCGGCGCGTTGTGGTCGACGAAGGAGCGGTGCTCCAGGTGCTGACCGGCGTCGGCGAAGTAGACACCGAGCAGCGTCGCGTCGCCGCCGGGGCCGGCGTACTTCACGTTGCTGTTCAACCGCACGACGTTGCCTCCCAGCGTCACGACGATGTGACGGTAGGTGGCGTCGCGTCCGACCATCGCGTCGTGCTGACCGAGGTGATTGGCGTCGTCGTCCCACTGCTGCAGCGAGACGACCGTGAGGTTGGCGCCGTCACCGACGACGACCTCGAGGTTGCCGGTGTGGTCGGCCGACCCGGTGTGCTCCAGAATCACCAGGGCCTTCGAGTGCCGTCCGGCCTCGATGACGTAGTGCGCGTTGGAACGACGTCCGGCACCCTCACCGTGCACGCGGACGCGCAGCGGCTCCGCGTACTCGGTGTCGTTGTCCAGCTTCAGGTGCAGCGCCTGCTCGGTGTTGGCCGAGGCAACCACCGCCGCCCGATCGGCCGGCGTGAGCACGGTGCCGCGCGGGGCCTCACCGATGTCCAGCGTGTCGGCCACGACCGCCTGCGCACCGCTGACGTCGACGGTGACCGCACCGTCGTCGCCCGCGGCGTCGCTGAACAGGTTGGTCAGCGTGTCGATCGGGGTGAAGCACCACTCCTCCTCGCGGCCGTGCGGCACGGGGAAGTCGGCCGGCTCGAACGAGGTCTTGCGCTCGGCGCGCGACTGGTCGGGCACGAAGGCCGCAGACGAGTCGGTGTGCCCCTGGGCCTGGTTGCGCTCTGGCGTGATGAGCGTCATGAAAGTTGAATCTCCTTGTCGTTGATGGATTTGCGGGTGCGTCGGGGGTTATCCGACGGCACCTTCCATCTGCAGCTCGATCAGGCGGTTGAGTTCGAGCGCGTACTCCATCGGCAGCTCACGGGCGATCGGCTCGACGAAGCCGCGCACGATCATCGCCATGGCCTCCTCCTCCGACAGACCGCGCGAGCGCAGGTAGAACAGCTGGTCCTCGCTGACCTTGGACACCGTGGCCTCGTGGCCCATCTGCACGTCGTCCTCGCGGACGTCGACGTACGGGTAGGTGTCGCTGCGGCTGATCTGGTCGACCAGCAGCGCGTCGCAGACCACGCTCGACTTGGAACCGCTGGCGCCCTCGAGGATCTGCACGAGACCGCGGTAGGAGGTGCGGCCACCGCCACGGGCCACCGACTTCGACACGATCGTCGAGGAGGTGTTCGGCGCGGCGTGCACCATCTTCGAGCCGGCGTCCTGATGCTGGCCCTCGCCGGCGAACGCGATCGACAGGGTCTCGCCCTTGGCGTGCTCGCCGAGCAGGAAGACCGCCGGGTACTTCATGGTGACCTTGGAGCCGATGTTGCCGTCGATCCACTCCATCGTCGCGCCCTCGTCGCAGGTGGCGCGCTTGGTGACCAGGTTGTACACGTTGTTCGACCAGTTCTGGATGGTCGTGTACCGGACGCGGGCGTTCTTCTTCACGATGATCTCGACGACGGCGGAGTGCAGCGAGTCGGACTTGTAGATCGGCGCGGTGCAGCCCTCGACGTAGTGGACGTAGGAGTCCTCGTCGGCGATGATCAGCGTCCGCTCGAACTGGCCCATGTTCTCGGTGTTGATGCGGAAGTAGGCCTGCAGCGGGATGTCGACGTGGACGCCCTTGGGCACGTAGATGAACGAGCCACCCGACCACACGGCCGTGTTCAACGCCGCGAACTTGTTGTCGCCGCTGGGGATGACCGAACCGAAGTACTCCTTGAAGAGTTCCTCGTGCTCGCGCAGACCGGTGTCGGTGTCGACGAAGATGACACCCTTCTCCTCCAGGTCTTCGCGGATCTGGTGGTAGACGACCTCGGACTCGTACTGGGCGGCGACGCCGGCGACCAGGCGCTGCTTCTCCGCCTCGGGGATGCCGAGTCGGTCGTAGGTGTTCTTGATGTCCTCGGGCAGGTCCTCCCAGCTGGTGGCCTGCTTCTCGGTGGACTTCACGAAGTACTTGATGTTCTGGAAGTCGATGCCGGTGAGATCGGAGCCCCACTGCGGCATGGGCTTCTTGTAGAACAGGTTGAGCGCCTTGAGACGGCGCTCCTTCATCCAGGCCGGCTCGCTCTTGCGGTCGGAGATGTCGTGGACGACCTCGTCGTTCAGGCCGCGGCGAGCGCTGGCGCCCGCGGAGTCACTGTCGGCCCAGCCGTATTCGTAACGGCCGATGTCCTTCAGTCCCGGGTTGAGCTCTTCGATGGTGCTCATCGCGGATCCCTTCTCTTCTGTGGCGAATTGGCAAGTTGGTTGGCGGGGATGAACGTCGTGCAGACGTGGTCGCCGTATGCGAGCGACGCAAGTCTTTGGACGTGTGCTCCGAGCAGGTCGGAGAAGACTTCGGTCTCGGCTTCGCAGAACTGCGGGAACTCGGCGGCCACATGTTGCACCGGGCAGTGCCCTTGACACAGTTGAACGCCTGCGAGTGGCGTTCCCTTCCCGACCGGCCGGGACGATGCGGCGTAGCCCTCGATACGTAACGCTTCGGCGAGCGCCGCGGCGCGCGCCTCGGAGTCGTCGCCCGCCGCCTCGACGGCGGGGCGGACCTGCTCGGCGAGCTTCAGGGCTCGCGCACGCGCGAAGGCACCCACGGCCTCCTCGCCCTGGTTGTCACGCAGGAAGCGCAGCACCGAGGTGGCGAGTTCGTCGTAGTCGCCGCGCAGGCTCTGGTGGCCCCGCTCGGTCAGCACATACGCGCGGGCCGGACGTCCCCGCTTACGGGCGCCGGCCAGCGCGTGATCGGATTCTTCGACCGCGCCTTCCTCGGCGAGCACGTCGAGGTGACGTCGGACGCCGGCAGTGGTCAGACCGAGAATCTCGGCGACTTGCGCAGCGGTGATCGGACCCCGCTCGCTGACCAGCGTGAGCACGCGACGACGCGTGCCGGACTCGGCACGGTCGGCTGCGGGCACAGCACGGTCAGCAATAAACACAACACCAGTATGTCCTTATTCGAAAAGCCTTGGAAACTCAGGTTGACCTAACCCGCTCACGTGCCTCCGGCGAGGCCTCGGCGATCAGGCGGACATGCCGTCGATCCCGTCCGACAACCACCTCCGCAGCCGCCGGCTCGCGCGTTCCCCGTCCGGCGCCCCCGGCGATCGAGCGGCGCGTGCTCGGACTCCCAGACGTCGGCCTGAGCTGACGGCGGCTGTCATCGCCGTCCGGAAAGCAACCTAGACTGGGTGATCGTGAAGTCTCCGGCGGTCGCGTTCGATCAGGTGACGCACCGATACGGCACCAACACCGCTCTCGATGCGCTCGCCTTCACAGCCGACGCCGGACGGGTGACCTGCGTCCTCGGGCCAAACGGAGCCGGTAAGACCACCGCGATGGAACTCGCCGAGGGCCTCAAGCAGCCGCAGACCGGCTCGGTCCGCGTGCTCGGCCACTCCCCGTGGCGCGCCGACGATCGGCACCGCAGCCGGGTCGGTGTCATGTTGCAGGATGGCGGGCTTCCGGGTGCAGTCGGCGCACGACGCTTCCTGCAGCACGTGGCGACTCTCGTCGACGGACGTGTTCGCCTCGATGAACTCGCGAATCGGCTTGATCTGCAAGGTTTCTGGGACACCTCGATGCGCCGGCTGTCCGGCGGCCAACGGCAGCGCGTCGCCCTGACCGCCGCGCTGCTCGGCACTCCCGAGGTGGCTTTCCTTGACGAACCGACAGCCGGCCTCGACCCGCATGCACGGCTGGACGTGTGGGACCTCATCCGTGACGAACGCGACCGGGGCTGCGCGGTCGTGGTGACCACGCACTCGTTCGAAGAGGCCGAACGCCTGGCGGACGACATCGTCGTGATCGCTCACGGGCAGGTCCGCGCAGCGGGCACGCTCGCGCAGGTGGCCGGCACCACCGGCCTGGAGGCGCGCTACTTCGAACTGACCCGCCGTACCGAGGCGACCCGATGAGTTCCACAACCGCCGCCCGCGTCCGGGCTCAGGCGGGGTACGAGACCCGCACCCTGCTCTCCAACGGCGAGCAGCTGCTCGTCTCCCTGGTGCTCCCCGCGCTGGCACTGCTTGCGCTGGTCCTCACCGACGTCCCCGACCTCGGAGCCGGACGGCGGATCGACCTGATCGTCCCGGGCGTACTGGCCCTCGCCGTCGTGTCGACCGGGTTCACCGGGCAGGCCATCGCCACTGGTTTCGACCGCCGCTACGGGGTGCTGCGCTTCCTCGGCACCACTCCCCTGGGTCGCTCAGGACTGTTGTGGGGCAAAGCAATCGGAGTCCTCGCGGTCGTCGGCATTCAAACCGTCGCGCTCGGTGCACTCGGCCTCGCACTCGGCTGGCGTCCCTCGGTCGGGGGCCTGCCGGTGGCGCTGCTCTTCCTCGTGATCGGCACCTGGACCTGGGTCGCCCTCGCTCTCCTGCTCGCCGGGTCGCTGCGCGCCGAAGGAGTCCTCGCGGTCGCCAACCTGATCTGGGTACTGGTGGCAGGACTCGGGGGCCTGCTGCTCCCGTCCGACCGGCTGCCCGGAGTGCTCGGCTCCGTCGTCGCGTGGTTGCCGTCGGGCGCTCTCGGCGACGGTCTGCGTCATGCGCTGACCGGTCACGTCGGCGACGCACTCCTGCCTCTCCTCGTCCTGGCCGCATGGGGAGCCCTGGCTTCCGTGCTCGCCCTGGGCACCTTCGACTGGAGCGACTGAAGCAACGAATGACGACGAATGGCACCTGACATGACGAGCACCCGGACCGACCACGACCTGAGCACCTGCGAGGCGGCGGGTTCAGCCGGACGCGGGTTCCTCCTGCCCACACTCTCCTCGCGTCCCCTTCCCCGCTGGCTGACGACGCTGTTCTGGTTGAACCTTGCCTGCCAGATCGGCATCGTGGTGACGGGTGGACTGGTCCGCCTCACCGGCAGCGGTCTCGGATGTCCCGAATGGCCGCAGTGCGTGGAGGGGTCGATCACGCCCACGCGCCACCAGGAACAGTCGTGGCACAAGTACGTCGAGTTCGGCAACCGCACACTGACCGGCCTGCTGAGCATCGTGGCTCTCGCCCTGCTGATCGGGATCATCAAGGGCGCACCGCAGCGCAAGGGGCTGCGACTGCCGACCGCGATGGTGCTGTTCGGTATCGCGCTGCAGGCGATCGTCGGCGGCGTCACGGTGTTGACCGGCCTCAACCCGGCGATCGTCGCCGCGCACTTCATGATCTCGATGCTGCTGGTCGCAGCATCCGCCTGGCTGGTGTGGCGCGGCCGGGAAGGTGACGCGCCCGCGCGACTCATCGTCCGGCCGGGCATCTGGCGCCTTGCTCAAGGCGTCGCCGCGTTCACCGCGGTCGTGCTCCTTCTCGGCACCCTGGTCACCGGCTCGGGTCCGCACTCCGGGGACGCCGACGAACCCGTCCGTCTCGGACTCGACCCGCGCACGATCTCCTGGTTGCACGCCGATGCCGTCATGCTCTTCGTCGGACTCGTGATCGGCGTGCTGGTCGCCGTCCGCCTCACTGCACCCGGCACCAACGCCCCGCGCGCCTGGACCGCACTGCTGATCGTGACCCTGCTGCAGGGACTGATCGGGTACGTGCAGTACTTCACCGACCTGCCCTGGGTGCTCGTGCTGCTGCACATGCTCGGTGCGTCGCTGCTCGTGGCGAGCGTCACCTGGGCGCTGCTGTCGCTTCGGGTCCGCGAGGACGTGTAGCCGCTCGCCGGACGCATCGTCACGATTCGGCGTACGCAGCAGACAGAGCGCCGCCGGCGGGCCATGCTGTGATTCATCACACACCAGGGGGAATCATGAGCGCTCGTCTCGTCCGGACAGCGGTTATCGCCACCGGACTTCTCGTCATCAGCGGTTGCGGAAGCGAGAAGGTCGCTGGTTCGTCGCCGCCCGGGTCCACTGCTGCGCCATCGTCGACATCGTCCACCGGTTCGACGAGCAGCCCGACGACACCGCCCGTGAAGACCGCCACGTGCCCGGCACGGGCGCAGCAGTCACCGACGTGGGTACCGCAGCCGGCGACACTGGCAGGGACGTCCGATTCCCTTGTGCCGCCGGGTGTCCCGACAAGTGCCGTCATCTGCAGCTACCCGGCCGGCACCAACATGGACCAGCAGGTGGCAGGGAAGACCTTCCCCCTCGCCACATCGACGACCCTCGCCGCCGGGCTCGACCGGATCCCGAACGATCTCGGGTACCAGATGAGAGCCCGTTCGTCCGTTCGGGCATGCACCGCCGCGGGTGGCCCAGTCACCAACCAGCTGCTCGGACTCACCTACCCGACCGGGACGGTCTGGGTGGCGGCTCAGGACGACCCGAACAACTGCTCCACCACGTCGAACGGCACGTTCACGGCGGACCCCGCATTCGGCCGCGTGCTGACTGATTCGGCGAAGCAGGCCAGATGGGTGGCTCCGCCGCGGGACGGGGGGTGTTCGCGTGGGACGGGACGAGTCGGAAGCGACCGTGACCTCATCCCGGGTGACCCGATCGGATTCACCGTCTGCGACGCGAGCAACGCCATGCGCCCACCCTCTGCAGCGCTGCGCACCGAGGTCATTCGTGTCCTGGGGGCCCTACCGACGACCACAGCACAAGGTTGGAGTTCATGCGGCCAGGCGCCGAAACCCCAGCAGAACCGATCGTTGGTCTTCGACTATGCCTCCGGTCCGGCTGTGTCGATCGACGTCTTCGTCGGATGTACGCCGGAGTTGATGGGTGCAGGTCGGCAGGCGAAGAGCGCTGCGCCGATCGTCGCGCTGCTGCGGGAGAACGGCTACCTGTGAGGCGGTCGCCGGTGGCGACTACAGACCTGGGAGGGCGGCGTACAGGATCGGGTCGAGGGCGACACCGAGGAAGACCAGCGTCAGGTAGCTGATCGAGTAGTGGAACAGCCGCATCGGCTTCAGCACCGAGTACGGCACTCCCTGCTTGGCGCGCGCCTGCAGCTTGTGCGCCTCGACCAGGAACAGTGCGCCGGACAGCACGGCGAGCACGGTGTAGATCCAACCCATCGGGGCGACCGGGATCAGCACCAGCGTGGTCAGCACGGTCACCCAGGAGTAGATGACGATCTGCCTGGCGACCGCGGTGTCCTGCGCGACGACCGGGAGCATCGGCACACCGGCGTTGGCATACTCGTCCTTGAAGCGCATCGACAACGGCCAGTAGTGCGGCGGCGTCCAGAAGAACACGACCAGGAACAGCACGAGCGCCGACCACGACAGCGAGTCGGTGACGCTGGACCAGCCGATCAGCACCGGCATGCAGCCGGCGACGCCGCCCCAGACGATGTTCTGGGAGGTGCGGCGCTTCAGCAGCATCGTGTAGAAGCCGACGTAGAGCACGATCGCGCCCACCGACAGTGCAGCCGACAGCCAGTTGACCAGCAGGCCGAGCCACAGCGTCGAGGCCACACCGAGCACGGACGCGAAGATCAGCGCGTTGCGCGGGCAGATTGCGCCGGTGACCAGCGGGCGACCCTCGGTCCGGTGCATCAGCTTGTCGATATCACGGTCGAGGTAGCAGTTGAACGCGTTCGCGGAACCGGCCGACAACGAGCCGCCGACAAGGGTGGCCAGGATCAGCCAGACATTCGGGATACCGCGCTCGGCCAGGAACATCACCGGGAAGGTGGTCACCAAAAGGAGTTCGATGATCCGCGGTTTGGTGAGGGCGACGTAGTCGGCAATCACCTGGCGGGTGGAGCGATCGGTCGATCCGGCGTCGTTCGTACGGCCGGCCGTACGCGGCTCGATCGTGGTCACGATGCTCCTTGACGATGGTTCGTGCGGTGAACGCGCACGAACTCGAGTCTATCCCTTCGGTTCCGGCCGCCCGAACGCTCACCCGATGTGCCGGCGTCCGACGCGAGTGAGACTCGCCACCCCACGGCGCCCCAGTCGACCCGCACGCAGCCGACACCGACGCGTGCGTCAGGTCTAGGCTCGAACACGAACCCAATCCTCCGTTTCGAAGGAGCCCTCACACGTGACCACGGACGCCTCCCCCATCGCCGGTCGAGACGACAGCCTGACCCTGCCGAAGGCCGACGCGGTCGGCTGGACCGACCTCGACGTCCGCGCAGTCGACACCGCGCGCATCCTCGCGGCCGACGCGGTGCAGAAGACCGGCAACGGTCACCCCGGCACCGCGATCAGCCTCGCGCCGGCGGCGTACCTGCTCTACCAGAACGTGATGACCCACGACCCGTCCGACCCGCACTGGTTGGGTCGGGACCGGTTCGTGCTGTCGGCCGGACACTCCAGCCTGACCCAGTACATCCAGCTCTACTTCAGCGGCTACGGCATGGAGCTGTCCGACCTGGAGGCGCTGCGCACCTGGGAGTCGGCGACGCCCGGCCACCCGGAAACCACGCATACCACCGGTGTCGAGATCACGACCGGTCCGCTCGGCTCGGGCTTCGCGTCAGCGGTGGGCATGGCGATGGCCCAGCGCCGTCAGCGCGGTCTGCTTGACCCCGACGCACCGCAGGGCGAGAGCCCGTTCGACCACCACATCTATGTCGTCGCCGGTGACGGCTGCCTGATGGAGGGCGTCAGCGGCGAGGCCAGCTCGCTCGCCGGCACCCAGAAGCTCGGCAACCTGATCGCGATCTACGACCAGAACCAGATCTCCATCGAGGACGACACCGACGTCTCCTTCACCGAAGACGTCAAGGGCCGTTACGAGTCCTACGGTTGGGAGGTCATCGAGGTCCCGTGGCGCAAGCAGCACGGCACCACCGACCCCGGTTACGTCGAGGACGTCGACGCCCTCTACGCCGCTTTGCTGAAGGCCAAGACGCAGGCCGACAAGCCGAGCCTGATCATCCTGCGCACGGTCATCGCCTGGCCATCGCCCACCAAACAGGGCACGGGCAAGTCGCACGGTTCGGCACTCGGCGACGAAGAGGTCACCGGTCTGAAGACGCTGCTCGGCTTCGACGGCCGCAAGACCTTCGAGGTCAGCGACGCCGTGATCGACCACGCCCGCGGTGTCGTGCAGCGCGGCAAGAAGGCGCGCGCCGATTGGGACGCCAAGTACGAAGCGTGGCGCAAGGCCAACCCGGACAACGCGACGTTGCTCGACCGCCTGGTCGACCGCAAGCTGCCCGAAGGTTTCGAGAAGGCGCTCCCCACCTTCGAGGCCGACGAGAAGGGCATCGCCACCCGTGCGGCGTCCGGCAAGATCCTCACCGCGCTGGCCGACGTCATGCCGGAGCTGTGGGGCGGTTCGGCCGACCTCGCCGAGTCGAACAACACCACGATGGGCGGCCAGCCCTCGTTCATCCCGGCCGATCGGCAGACCGAGGAGTGGAAGGGCAACCCGTACGGACGCACACTGCACTTCGGTGTTCGTGAATTCGCAATGGGCCTGGCCCTCAACGGAATCGCCCTCGAGGGATTGACCCGTCCGTACGGCGGCACCTTCCTGGTGTTCTCCGACTACATGCGTCCGGCGGTGCGCCTGGCTGCCCTGCAGAACATCCCGGTCACGTTCGTCTGGACCCACGACTCCGTCGGTCTGGGCGAAGACGGTCCGACCCACCAGCCGATCGAGCACCTCGCCGCGTTGCGCGCGATCCCGATGCTGGACGTCGTCCGCCCGGCCGACGCCAACGAGACCGCCGTCGCATGGCGCACGATCCTGGAGACCACCGACCACCCCGCCGGTCTGGCGCTGTCGCGTCAGGCGCTGCCGACGATCGACCGCAGCGAGTACGCGTCTGCCGACAACGTCGCCAAGGGTGCGTACGTGCTGGCCGACACCGACGGCACGCCGGACGTGATCCTCATTGCCACCGGCTCCGAGGTGTCCGTGGCCATCCAGGCGCGAAAGGCGTTGGAGGGCAAGGGCGTTGCTGCCCGAGTCGTCTCCGCTCCGTGCCTCGAATGGTTCGAGAAGCAGCCGAAGAGCTACCGCGACCAGGTGCTTCCGCCGTCCGTCAAGGCGCGCGTCAGCGTCGAGGCCGGGATCTCGATGCCCTGGCACCGCTACGTCGGCGACGCCGGCCGCTGCGTGTCGATCGAGCACTTCGGTTCGTCCGCCGACGGCGCACTGGTGCTGAAGAACTTCGGCATCACTCCCGACCACGTCGTCTCGGCGGCGCAGGAGTCGATCAAGGACGCCACGAGCGGTGACGCTGTCCCCGGCGTCGACGTCGAGGTGCCCGTCTGGCCGCTGTCGAAGCGGCACTGAGCGCCGCCTGAACTTCGCTCCGTCACAAGCACATACAGCTGATTCCCGAGAGGAATGACATGACCAACAGCAACACCAAGGCACTGTCCGAGGTCGGAGTCTCGATCTGGCTGGACGACCTGAACCGCACGATGCTCGAGCAGAACGAGCTGGCCAAGCTGGTCGAGGAGAAGAACGTCGTCGGTGTCACCACCAACCCGACGATCTTCGCCACCGCACTGTCGGACGGCGCTGCCTACGACGAGCAGGTGAAACTGCTCGCTGCCGACGGAGCAGATGTCGACGAGGCGGTCTTCCTGATCACCACCGACGACGTCCGCACCGCGTGCGACCAGTTGATGTCGGTCTACGACAGCACCGACGGCAAGGACGGACGCGTGTCGATCGAGGTCGACCCGCGACTGGCCAAGGACACCGACGGCACCATCGAGAGCGCGAAGAAGCTCTGGAAGAGCGTCGACCGCCCGAACGCGATGATCAAGATCCCTGCGACGCAGGCAGGCCTGCCGGCCATCACCGCCGTTCTCGCCGAGGGCATCAGCGTCAACGTGACGTTGATCTTCTCCCTCGATCGCTACCGCGCGGTCATGAACGCCTATCTCGAGGGTCTGGAGCAGGCCGACAAGAACGGACACGACCTGTCCAAGATCCGTTCGGTCGCGTCCTTCTTCGTCAGCCGCGTCGACTCCGAGATCGACAAGCGCCTCGACGAGATCGGTACGGACGAGGCCAAGGCGCTCAAGGGCAAGGCCGGTGTGGCGAACGCCCGGCTGGCCTACCAGGCCTTCGAAGAGGTCTTCTCGACCCCGCGTTGGCAGTCGCTCGCCGACGACGGCGCCCACGTCCAGCGCCCGTTGTGGGCCTCGACCGGTGTGAAGAACCCGGAGTACAAGGACACCATGTACGTCGTCGACCTCGCCGTCGCCGACACGGTCAACACGATGCCGCCCAAGACGCTCGACGCGCTCGCCGACCACGGTGAGGTCGCGGGCGACCAGGTGACCGGTGGCTACGACGGTGCCCGCGAAGTGCTCGCCCAGCTCGACACCGTGGGCGTCGACTACAACGACGTCGTGAAGGTGCTCGAGGACGAAGGCGTCAGCAAGTTCGAGGGCTCCTGGGGCGAGCTGCTCGACTCGGTGAAGGGCGAGCTCGACAAGGCGGCCGCCAAGTGAGCAACATCGAGGTACTGCCGGTAGGCGCTGCCGCCGACGCGATCGAACGGCACCTGCCCGAACTCGTCCAGGACAATGTCGCGAGCCGCCTGTTCGCGCAGGACGCGACGCTCTGGGGCAAGGACGCCGAGAGCGAATCGGCCAAGCGACTGGCCTGGGTAGGGCTCGCCGAGTCCTCGCGTCCGCTGGTCGCCGAGATCGAGGACCTGCGAAAGTCGCTGCAGGACAAGGGCGTCAGTCGAGTCGTGCTGTGTGGCATGGGCGGATCGTCGCTGGCTCCCGAGGTCATCTGCGCAACCGCCGGGGTGCCGATCACCGTTCTGGACAGTTCGCAGCCGGACATGGTGCGCGCGTCCGTCCAGGAGCAGCTCGACCAGACCGTCGTCGTCGTGTCGTCGAAGTCGGGCGGCACGGTCGAGACCGACTCCCAGCGCCGGGCGTTCGTCGACGCGTTCGAGAAGGCGGGCATCGACCCGACCGAACGCATCGTCGTGGTCACCGACCCGGGCAGCCCGCTCGACGAGCAGTCCCGCAAGGACGGCTACCGGGTGTTCAACGCCGACCCGGACGTCGGAGGTCGCTACTCGGCTCTCACCGCGTTCGGACTGGTGCCGAGCGGTCTGGCCGGTGCCGACATCTCAACACTGCTGGACGAAGCTGCTTCTGCCACAGAGGAATTGGGTGCCGACGACGACTCGAACCCGGGCCTGCGTCTGGGCGCCGCGATCGGTGGCACGCAGCCGTTGCGCGACAAGCTGGTCTTCGTCGACGCCGGTACCGAAGCCGTCGGGTTCGGCGACTGGGTCGAGCAGTTGATCGCCGAGAGCACCGGCAAGCAGGGGAAGGGTCTGCTTCCGGTGGTCGCCGGTCAGGCATCGGTCGACACCGACGAGCAGACGGACGACGAGTTGGTAGTCCACCTCACCTCCGGTGACCCCGGCACGCTGAGCGGCGACGCCGTCGCCGTCTCGGGCACGCTCGGCGCCACGTTCCTGTTGTGGGAGGTCGCCACGGCGGTTGCCGGGCGGTTGCTCGGCATCAACCCGTTCGACCAGCCCGATGTGGAATCGGCGAAGGAAGCGGCCCGCTCGATGCTCGAGTCGGGCACCGGTGCGGCGGACGACCCGGCGTTCACCGACGGTTCCATCGAGGTGCGCGCTTCGGGCGACTTCCTGGGTAGCGCTTCGACGGCAGCGGACGCGATCGCAGCCTTGTTGCGCGAGGTGCCGAAGGACGGCTACCTGGCGATCATGGCCTACCTCGACCGCATCGCCGACCGGTCGCTGGCCGACGTCCGGCAACTGTTCGTCCGTTCGTTGCACCGTCCGGTCACGTTCGGCTGGGGCCCGCGCTTCCTGCACTCCACCGGTCAGTACCACAAGGGCGGACCGGAGTTCGGTGTGTACCTGCAGATCACCACCGAGCCCCGCGAGGATCTGTCGGTGCCCGGCCGCGACTTCACCTTCGGTGACTTCGTCGCAGCGCAGGCCGCCGGCGACGCCAAGGTGCTGGCCGACAAGGGACGTCCGGTGCTGCGTGTGCACCTCACCGACACCGAGCAGGGCATGAGCGATCTCACCCAGGCGATCCGCACCGCGACCAGTTCGCACGCGGGTTCGCAGGGCGACTCGTGACCACTGCTCGCGTCGCACGCGGGATCAACCCGTTGCGGGAGGCGGCCGACCGCCGCCTCCCGCGCATCGCGGGTCCGTGCAGTCTGGTGATGTTCGGTGTCACCGGAGACCTCGCCCGCAAGAAGCTGCTGCCCTCGATCTACGACCTCTACAACCGCGGTCTGCTGTCCCCCAGCTTCTCCCTCGTCGGCTTCGCCCGGCGCGACTGGGAGGACCAGGACTTCGGACGCATCGTCAAGGCCGCGGTCAAGGAGGGCGCCCGCACGGGCTTCTCCGAGGACGTCTGGCGTGACCTGTCGAAGGGCCTGCGATTCGTGCCCGGTGCCTTCGACGACGACGAAGCCTTCGACGAGTTGGCCCGCACCGTGGAGGAACTCGACCAGGAGCGCGGTACGGGCGGCAACCACGCGTTCTACCTGTCGATCCCACCGGCCGCGTTCGGCACCGTCTGCCAGCAACTCGAACGCTCCGGCCTGTCGACGCCCAAGCCGGACACTTGGCGTCGCGTGGTCATCGAGAAGCCGTTCGGTCACGACCGCGAGAGCGCCCGGAAGCTGAACGAGATCGTGGGTGCGGTCTTCCCCACCGACTCTGTCTTCCGGATCGACCACTACCTGGGCAAGGAGACCGTCCAGAACATCCTGGCGCTGCGCTTCGCCAACCAGTTGTTCGAACCGGTCTGGAACGGCAACTACGTCGACCACGTACAGATCACGATGGCCGAGGACATCGGCATCGGAGGTCGCGCCGGCTACTACGACGGCATCGGCGCCGCCCGCGACGTCATCCAGAACCACCTGCTGCAGTTGCTCGCAATCACCGCGATGGAGCAGCCGAACTCGTTCTCCGCCAAGGCTCTTCGCACCGAGAAGGAGAAGATCCTCGCCGCGGTGAAGCTGCCCGCCGACATCGGCAAGCACACCGCGCGGGGTCAGTACACCGCGGGCTGGCAGGGCTCGGAGAAGGTCATCGGCTATCTCGACGAGGACGGCATCGCGAAGAGTTCCACTACCGAGACGTACGCCGCGATGAAGCTCGAACTGGCCACCCGACGCTGGGCGGGCGTGCCGTTCTATCTGCGCGCCGGCAAGCGACTCGGCAAGCGGGTGACCGAGATCGCCGTCGTGTTCAAGCGTGCCCCGCACCTACCCTTCAACGAGAACTCGACCGAGGAACTCGGCCAGAACGCGATCGTCATCCGTGTGCAGCCCGACGAGGGCGTCACCATCCGCTTCGGGTCGAAGGTGCCCGGCGCGGGCTCGATGGAACTGCGCGACGTCACGATGGACTTCGGCTACGGCACCGCGTTCACCGAGTCGAGCCCCGAGGCTTACGAACGACTCATCCTCGACGTCCTGCTCGGCGACCCGCCGCTGTTCCCGCGACACGAGGAGGTCGACCTGTCCTGGCAGATCCTCGACCCGGTGGAGCGGTACTGGGAACGGCATGGCAAGCCCGCACCGTACGAGGCCGGTACGTGGGGACCGACGACGGCCGACACGATGATGAAACTCGACGGCCGCTCCTGGAGGATCCCGTGATCGTCGACCTGCCCAGCTGCAACACCCGCGACATCTCCAAGCAACTCCTCAGGCTGCGTTCGCAGGTCGGTGCAGTGACTCTCGGTCGGGTGATGACGCTCATCGTCGTCACCGACGAGGCCCACGCGGACGCCGCGATCGACGCCGCCGCGGAGGCCAGCAGGGAGCACCCGAGCCGCATCCTCGCTCTGGTCAGCGGACACCGTCGCGCGGCCAGCCGGCTGGATGCGCAGGTGCGCGTCGGCGGCGAGGCCGGTGTCAGCGAGCTCGTGGTGATGCGGATGTACGGCGAACTCGCTCGACACGGCGGCAGCATCGTCACTCCGCTCCTGCTGCCCGACTCGGCGGTCGTCGCGTGGTGGCCGGGTGCCGGGGAGACCGAACTGGCCGGCTCGTCCGTCGGCTCGCTGGCCGGACGACGGATCACCGATGTGTCCTTGGACAAGAACCCACGTCGGGCATTGGCCCGTCGAGCCGAAAACTACACGCCCGGTGACACCGACATGGCGTGGTCGCGCACGACCAGGTGGCGAGCGCTGCTCGCGACGGCATTGGACCAGTCTCCGTTCGAATCGGTCGATTCGGTGACGGTGACGGGTGCATCCGATTCAGCCAGTGCCGACCTGCTCGGTGGGTGGCTCGCCGTCCGGTTGCGTTGCCCGGTCCGACGGGTGTCTGCTGCGGCCGGTCGCGGGTTGGTCAGCGTCCGGATGGAGCGTGCGAGTGGACCGATCGTGTTGGAACGCGCGACCGACGACCAGGCGACGCTCACCCAGCCGGGTCACCAACCGCGTCCGTTCCCGTTGCCCCGGCCGACCACGGCCCAGGCGCTCAGCGAGGAGCTGCGGCATCTGGACAAGGACGAGGTCTACCGACTCGCGCTGCAGAACATCGGGCTGATGAGAACAACTTCGGCGGCGAAGCAGACATCATCGAGCAAGAGCACGTAACCCTCTCCCCCGCACGCACAACGAGGAGCGCCGTGAGCGACCGCACGATCGAGGTCCGTCCCGACAGGAATGAACTGGCAGCGGCGATCGCCGAAGCCCTCGAGCAGGCGGTCGACGCGGCACTGCGACGCGGACGGAACGCGCACATCGCGCTGACCGGCGGCTCCATGGGCCAGGAACTCATGAAGGCCTGGGTCGCCCGCGCCGACGACGAGCGCGACTGGACGCGCGTGCACATCTGGTGGGGCGACGAACGTTTCGTGCCCGCCGGCGACGACGACCGCAACGACAAGCAGGCGGACGACGCGGGTCTGAAGAAGCTGGGCGTCCCGGCGAACAACGTGCACCGCATGCCCTCGAGCGATGACGGTGGCGTTGCCGCGGGAGCCGAGGCATACGCTCAGGAGCTGGCGGAGTTCACCGACGTGACTGCGGTCGGTCTGCCGGAGAAGCCTCAGATGCCGACCTTCGACGTCCTGATGCTCGGCGTCGGGCCGGACGGTCACGTCGCGTCCTTGTTCCCCGGCCACCGCGACCAGTTGGTCGACCGGGTCACCGTCGTTGCGGTGCAGGATGCCCCGAAGCCGCCGCCCACTCGCCTCAGCCTCACTTTCCCCGCGCTCGCGGAGGCGCGCGAGGTCTGGCTCATGGTGGCCGGCGAAGACAAGGCGGACGCCGTCGCGACTGCCTTCAGTTCCAGCGACCCGATGGAGTGCCCGGCCTCCGTCGTCGGCGGCCAGGTGAGCACAACCTGGTGGCTCGACACCGCAGCAGCCTCGAAGGTCGAGCAAAGCTGATCCCGGTGGTCGAGTAGGTGCGCCGGCGCTGCAACCGGTCATGAGAGGCCCCGAAAACGACGATGCCGCCCGAACCGTGGTTCGGGCGGCATCGTCGTTCGAGCTACTTGATCAGACCGCGGTTGCGCAAGGTCTCCAGCGCCTCGTCCAGGATGACGGCGCCTTCGGCGTCGCTACGACGCTCCTTCACGTAGGCCAGGTGCGTCTTGTACGGCTCGGCCTTCGGCGGAGAAGGAGGGTTCTCCTGGTCCTGACCGGCCGGGAAACCGCAGCGCGGGCAGTCCCACTGCTCCGGCACGACCATGCCCGGCTCCTGCGCGAAGCTCGGCTTGGTCTCGTGCCCGTTGGAGCACCAGTACGAGATGACGACTCGGGGTGCGGACTCGCCGCGCTCCGCTTCGCCCATGGGTCCGGCGCCGACTCGGCTACCCCGGATTGCGTTTCCACCTGCCACGATCGTTCTCCTTCTGGTGCTTAGGCGCTGAAGCGCGCGACGAGCCCCAGCCCGACGATCGCCGTGATCCAGGTCAGACCGGCGATCACCGTGAGGCGATTGAGGTTCTTCTCGGCGACCGAGGAGCCGCCGAGGTTGCTGCTGACACCGCCGCCGAACATGTCGGACAGGCCACCGCCCTTGCCCTTGTGCATGAGGATCAACAGCACCAGGAACAGGCTGCTGAGCACGACCACCGCCTGCAACGCGATCCGCACCGCATCCACGTCGGGAACTCACCTTCGTCGGGAACATTCGGCAGTCGCCGAACGGCGACAACCCGTCCAACTTTACGGCATGGACCAGGCCGCTCCGAGCAGCCGTATGCCGACCCGCCGTGATGGCCGGGTCGGCGTACGCGTTACCGCAGGCCGACGGTGCTCAGTTGCCGCCGCCGTGGTGCTGCTTGTACCGGCAGATGGTGGCGAACTCGACCGGGTCGGTGCTCGCGCCGCCGACGAGCGCACCGTCGACATCGGCCTCCGCCATGATCGAGGCGACATTGCCCGACTTCACCGAGCCGCCGTAAAGGACGCGGACGCCGTCGGCCAGCTTCTGGTCGTACAGCTTCGCCAGCTCACCACGGATCGCCGAGCAGACCTCCTGGGCGTCGGCCGGGGTCGCGACCTCGCCGGTGCCGATCGCCCATACGGGTTCGTAGGCGATGACGATCGACTGGGCGGACGTCGCGGCCAGCCCGTCGAGGGCGGCACGCACCTGCCCGAGAACGAACTCGACCTGCTCGCCGGCCTTGCGGGTCTCGAGCTTCTCGCCGACGCACAGGATCGGGGTCAGATCGTTCTTGTAGGCGGCCTTCACCTTCGCTGCCACGACCTCGTCGGTCTCGTCGTGGTACTCACGACGCTCGGAGTGGCCCACGACCACGTAGGTGCAGCTGAGCTTCTTCAGGAACACCCCGGCGATGTCGCCGGTGTAGGCGCCTTCGTCGTGCGGGCTGAGATCCTGTGCCCCGAGCTTCAGCTTGAGCTTGTCGCCGTCGATCAGCGTCTGCACCGAGCGCAGGTCGGTGAACGGCGGGATGATCGCGACCTCGACCTCGTCGTAGTTGTGCTTGCCGTCGCGCAGCGTCCAATCCAGCTTCTGCACCAGCACGGTGCCCTGCTGGTGGTCGAGGTTCATCTTCCAGTTGCCGGCGATGAGCGGAGTGCGGGTATCTGCCACTTCGATTCCTTCGGTAGAAGCGTGAGGCGGCGGACGATCGAATCGCCCACCGCCTCAGGCGTTTTGGTTCGGGTTCCTCAGCTTTCGAGCACGGACAGGCCGGGCAGTTCCTTGCCCTCGAGGTACTCCAGGCTCGCGCCACCGCCGGTGGAGATGTGCGTGAAGTCGGAGTCCTCGAAACCGAGCTGACGGACGGCAGCCGCAGAGTCGCCGCCACCGACGACGGTGAGCGCGCCGTTCTCGGTCGCCTCGACGAGCGCGCCCGCGAGCTCCTTGGTGCCGGCCGCGTACGGCTCCATCTCGAACGCGCCCATCGGGCCGTTCCAGAAGACCGTCTTGGCCGACTTCACCTTCTCGGCGAAGGCCTTCGCCGACTCCGGTCCGATGTCCAGCCCCATCCGGTCGGACGGGATCGCGTCAGCAGCGACGACCTCGTGGTCGGCGTCCGCCGAGAACTCGGTGGCCGCGACGACGTCGGTGGGCAGCACGATCTCGACGCCGTCCTTCTGCGCCTGCTCCAGGTAGCCCTTCACGGTGTCGATCTGGTCCTTCTCCAGCAGGCTCTTGCCGACCTCGTGACCCTGGGCCGCGAGGAAGGTGAAGACCATGCCACCACCGATGACGAGAATGTCGGCGGTCTTGAGCAGGTTGTCGATCACGCCGAGCTTGTCGCTGACCTTGGCGCCACCGAGCACGACCGCGTACGGCTTCTCGGGGTCCTTGGTGAGACGCTCGAGCACCTTCACCTCGTTCTGCACCAGGTCGCCGGCGCCGTGCGGCAGCTTCTGCGCCACGTCGTAGACGGACGCCTGCTTGCGGTGCACCACACCGAACCCATCGCTGACGAAAACGTCTGCGAGGCAAGCGAGTTCGTCGGCGAACTTGCCGCGCTCAGCATCGTTCTTGCTGGTCTCACCCGCATTGAAGCGCAGGTTCTCCAGCAGGACGACGTCGCCGTCCTTCATCGCGTCGACCTTCTCCTTCGCCGACTCCTGCACCGTGTCGGTGGCGAATTCGACGGAGCTGCCGAGCAATTCGGCGAGGCGCTCGGCGACGGGCGCGAGCGAGTACTTGTCCTCCGGCTCGCCCTTCGGGCGGCCGAGGTGCGCGCACACGATGACCTGAGCGCCCTGCTCGGTCAGCTTCTTGATCGTCGGGACCGAGGCGCGGATGCGTCCGTCGTCGCCGATCTTCTTGCCGTCCAGCGGGACGTTGAGGTCGCTGCGCAGCAGCACCTTCTTGCCCGAGAGGTCGCCCAGGTCATCGATCGTGCGCATAGTCTCAGAGGTCCTTGCCGACGAGCTCGACGAGGTCGACGCAACGGTTGGAGTAGCCCCACTCGTTGTCGTACCAACCGACGACCTTGACCATGTTGCCGGTGACCTTGGTCAGGCCGGCGTCGAAGATGCAGGACGCCGGGTCGGTCTCGATGTCCTTGGAGACGATCTCGTCCTCGGTGTAGACCAGGTAACCCTTGAGCGGGCCTTCCTCGGCGGCCTTCTTCACCGCAGCGTTGACCTCCTCGACGGTGACCTCCTTGGAAGCCTCGAAGGTGAGGTCGGTGGCCGAGCCGGTCGGGGTCGGCACGCGCATCGCGTAACCGTCCAGCTTGCCCTTCAGTTCCGGCAGCACCAGGGCGACGGCCTTGGCCGCACCGGTGGTGGTCGGCACCATGTTCAGGGCTGCCGCGCGGCTGCGGCGCAGGTCCTTGTGCGGGCCGTCCTGCAGGTTCTGGTCCTGGGTGTAGGCGTGGATGGTGGTCATCAGGCCCTTCTCGATACCGATCGAGTCGTTCAGGGCCTTCGCCATCGGCGCCAGGCAGTTGGTGGTGCAGGAGGCGTTGCTGATGATGTTGTGCGACTTCGGGTCGTACTTGTCGTCGTTCACACCCATCACGATCGTGATGTCCTCGTTCTTCGCCGGGGCGGAGATGATGACCTTCTTGGCGCCTGCGTCCAGGTGCGCCTTGGCCTTCTCGGCGTCGGTGAAGAAACCGGTGGACTCGACGACGACGTCGACTCCGAGGTCCTTCCACGGCAGGTTGGCCGGGTCCTTCTCGGCGAAGGCACGGATCTTCTTGCCATCGGCGGTGATCGACTCGTCGTCGTAGGTCACCTCGCCGTCGAAGCGTCCGAGGATCGAGTCGTACTTGAGCAGGTGGGCGAGCGTCTTGTTATCGGTGAGGTCGTTGACGGCCACCACCTCGACGTCAGCACCCGAGGCCACCACGGCCCGGAAGAAGTTGCGGCCGATGCGGCCGAAGCCATTGATTCCTACGCGGACGGTCACAGTGAAACATCCCTTTCTGGGAGGCGGTATCCGAACTTACGGACGGGCTCCCCCGAGAGGATCCAGTGCTGCGAGAACCTCACGAGGTGTCACCTTCGACCCTATGGGATGACCGGGAAGTAACTGCAATCAGGCCGCACCGGAAATCAGCAGGCGGAACGAGTCGTGAGACGCACTCACTCGCCGTCGAGCATGTCCGGGGTCAAGCCGGCCTCGGTGCCCTCGATGCCCATCTCCTCGGCCTTCTTGTCGGCCATGGCCAGCAGACGGCGGATGCGTCCGGCGACGGCGTCCTTGGTCATCGTGGGCTGGGACAGTTGGCCCAACTCCTCGAGACTGGCCTGCTTGTGCTCCAGCCGCAGTCGGCCCGCATGTGCGAGATGTTCGGGCACCTCGTCGCCGAGGATCTCCAGCGCCCGCTCCACCCGTGCCCCGGCGGCGACCGCGGCACGCGCCGAGCGACGCAGGTTGGCATCGTCGAAGTTGGCCAGGCGGTTGGCGGTCGCGCGCACCTCGCGGCGCATCCGGCGCTCCTCCCAGGACAGCACACAGTCGTGCGCGCCCAGGCGGGTCAGAAGTTGGCTGATCGCGTCGCCGTCGCGGATCACCACGCGGTCGACGCCGCGAACCTCGCGTGCCTTGCTGGCGATACCCAGCCGGCGAGCGGCCCCGACGAGCGCCAGCGCGGCCTCCGGCCCAGGGCAGGTGACCTCGAGCGCCGACGAGCGTCCGGGTTCGGTAAGCGAACCGTGAGCCAGGAACGCCCCGCGCCACGCCGCCTCGGCGTCGCAGATCGCGCCGTTGACCACGCGCGGCGGCAGGCCCCGAACGGGGCGGCCCCGGTTGTCGATGAGCCCAGTCTGGCGGGCCAGGGCCTCACCGTCATGGCTGACCCGGACCACGTAGCGGCTGGTGCGCCGGATGCCGCCGGCGCTCATCACGACGACGTCGGGCACCTGCCCGTAGAGGTCGGCGATGTCGCGGCGCAACCGGCGGGCGGCATTCGCGGTGTCGAGCTCCGCCTCGATGACGATGCGACCACCGACGATGTGCAGACCTCCCGCGAAACGCAGGATCGCGGAGACCTCCGCCTTGCGGCAGCAGGTCTTCGTGACCGGCAACCGGCTCAGTTCGTCCTTGACCGCGGATGTCATCGCCATGGCGGCAATCCTCTCACCGCTGTCCAGACCGGCTCGTGGCCGAACTGGGCAGCGTCCCTCAGGTTCGATTCAGGTCCGTCGGCAAGGTCAACCGAGGATGTCTCGATAGGCAGCAGCGAGCAACAGTACGTCGTGTGTGCTCGAGTGGTCACGGTTGGCAACCGATTTGAGGATCAGTTCCGCCCCGACGGACTCGGCCGCGCGGCGTAGGAGGTCTTCCTGACCCACCACCGCCTCGGCGTCGGCGAGCACGGCGTCGAAGTGCAGTTCGGGGGCGTGAGCGACCATCACCTCGAGGTGGTTGGCGGCGGTGAAGCCCTCGGTCTCACCACTGTTGACGACGTTGAGGGTCAGCAACCGGCGGGCGCGGGTCTGTACCAGCGCCTCGCGCAGATCGGGCACCGCGAGGTGCGGCATCACAGAGGTGAACCAGGAGCCCGGACCGAGCACCACCCAGTCCGCGTCATGAACGGCGTCGAGCGACTCGCGGCACGCCAGCGGGGGGTCGGGCAACAGCCGGATCGACTGAACGCGTCCCGGTGTCGTGGCGACCTGCACCTGACCGACGACCTCGGTGACCTCGTCCGAACCCGGCTCGGCGCCCTGCACCATCGCGCGGATCTCGAGGGGCTCGGTCGACATCGGCAGCACGCGGCCACGCGCTCCCAGCAGGCGACCGACGAAATCGAGACCGGAGACCGGGTCGCCGCGCAAATCCCACAGCGAGGCGATGATCAGGTTGCCGAGGGCATGCCCGCCGAGCGGACCGTCGCCGGCGAACCGGTGTTGCAACGCGTCCCGCCACTGCAGGCCCCACTCGGTGGAGTCACACAAGGCAGTGAGTGCCATGCGCAGGTCACCGGGCGGAAGGATGTCGAACTCCTCGCGCAAGCGTCCGCTCGAGCCACCGTTGTCGGCGACCGTCACGATCGCGGTGATCCGGTCGGTGACCAGTTGCAGCGCCTGCAGCGAAGCCGACAGGCCGTGGCCCCCGCCGAGTGCGGCGACCCTGGGGCGGCCGCTCACTCGCGCCCCAGATCGCGGTGCACCACCACGGCACGCAGCCCGGGGACGTCGTCCAACCGGCCGCGCAACGCCTCGGCCATCGCGACCGAACGGTGTTTTCCGCCGGTGCAGCCGAACGCGATCGTCACATAGCTGCGTCCCTCTCGCAGGTAGCCCTGCAGCATCGGCTCGAGCATCGCCTCCGCGCGGTCGAGGAACTCGGCGGCACCCGGCTGGGACAGCACGAAGTCGGAGACGACCGCGTCCTGACCGGTGAACGGCCGCAGGTCGGGGTTCCAGAACGGGTTGGGCAGGAAGCGCATGTCCAGGACGATGTCGGCATCCAGCGGGATGCCGTACTTGAACCCGAACGACAGGACGGCCACGCGCATCCTGACCTCGGTGCCGTCCGGACCGAGGAACTGCTTCACCTTCGCAGTCAGCTGGTGCACGTTGAGGCCGCTGGTGTCGATCAGAACATCGGAGGTGGCGCGCAACTCCCCTAGCGCCTCACGCTCGGACTGGATGCCGTCGAGCAGACGTCCCTCCCCTTGCAACGGGTGGGGACGGCGTACCGACTCGAAGCGGCGCACGAGCGCCTCGTCGGTCGCGTCGAGGAAGATCACCGTCGGACGCCATCCGCCGTCGCGCAGCCGGTCGAGCCCGTCTCGGAAATCGGTGAAGAAGGTGCGGGCTCGGATGTCGACCACGGCCGCCAGCTTGGCCGGCTTGCGGGCCTGACCGCCGGCCAGGAGCTCGGCCATCGCGGACAGCATCTGCGGCGGGAGGTTGTCGATGACGTACCAGCCGGCGTCCTCCAGGACGTTCGCCGCGGAGGTGCGTCCTGCGCCGCTCATGCCGGTGAGAATCAGGAACTCGTTCTTGTCGGCAGGTCTCTCGCCGACGTCGTCGTGGTCGGCCGAGGGTGCGGTCGAGTCAGGCATGCGTTCCTACTGCTCCTAGTCCAGGACTTCGCCCGTGGTCACGTTGACCGACGGCGCACTCTCATCTTGGCGCAGACGGGAGGAGATTGCCTCCGCAAGTCGAGGACCGATCCCCTCAACCTGTTCGATCTCGGCGGTGGTGGCCGCACGGATCTTCTTCACCGACCCGAACTTCTTCAGCAGCGCCTTGCGTTTCACTTCACCGAGCCCGGGAATCTCATCGAGCGCGGAGACGGTCATCGACTTGCTGCGGCGTTGCCGATGGAAGCTGATCGCGAACCGGTGAGCCTCGTCGCGGACCCGTTGCAGCAGGTAGAGACCCTCGCTGGTGCGCGGCAGGATGACCGGGAAGTCATCGCCTTCGACCCAGACCTCCTCCAGTCGTTTGGCCAACCCGACCACCGGGATGTCGTCGATGCCGAGGGCGCGCAGGGCGCGGACGGCCGCGGTCACCTGCGGCTTTCCGCCGTCGACGACCACGAGTTGGGGCGGGTAGGCGAACCGTCGCGGTCTGCCGGTCATCTCGTCGATCGGACCGGAGGTCATTTCCTCGTCGTCCACGTCACCGAGCTCGACGTCGCCGGCATCCTGCCGATCGGACAGGTAACGCTTGAAGCGGCGGGTGAGCACCTCGTCCATGGCGGCGGTGTCGTCGAGGCGGAGTTCGCCGGACTCGGTGGGCGTGCCGCGCACCAGGAACTTGCGGTACTCCCCCTTTCGCGGCAGACCGTCCTCGAACACGACCATGCCGGCGACGACGTTCGTGCCCTGGACGTGGCTGATGTCGTAACACTCGATGCGCAGCGGCGCCTGACCGAGATCGAGGTACTCCTGCAACTCCTCCAGCGCCTTGCTGCGCGCGGTGAGATCGCCGGCGCGCGCGACCTTGTGCCTGGCCAGCGATTGGGTGGCGTTGCGGGTGACCGTCTCCATCAGCGTCTTCTTGTCGCCACGCTGCGGCACCCGCAGGGAGACCTGCGCGCCGCGTCGTTCGGTGAGCCATTCGCTCATCGCGTCGGCGTCGGTCGGCAACACCGGCACGAGCACCTCGCGCGGAAGACCTTGACCGCTCTCCTCGCCGTACACCTGCTGCAGCAGTCGCTCGACGACGTCCGCGAGCCCCACATCGCCCTCGGCCTCCTTGTCGACGACCCAGCCGCGCTGGCCGCGGACGCGACCACCACGCACGTGGAAGACCTGGACGGCTGCTTCGAGGTCGTCGTCGGCCATGCCGAAGACGTCGGTGTCGGTGGAGTCGCCGAGCACAACCGCGCTGTGCTCCAACGACTTTCGCAACGCCATGATGTCGTCGCGGCGCCGCGCGGCGGTCTCGTAGTCGAGGTCGGCGGACGCCTGGTTCATCTGTTGCTCGAGGCGTTTGACGAAGCGCGTGGTGTTGCCGTCCATGAAGTCGCAGAACTCTTCCGCGATCTCCCGGTGTTCTTCGGCGCTGACGTCGCCGACACACGGCGCCGAGCACTTCTCGATGTAACCCAGCAGGCACGGACGACCCACCTGGCCGGCCCGCTTGAACACACCGCTGCTGCAGGTGCGGATCGGAAAGACCCGCAGCAGCTGGTCGAGGGTCTCCCGGATCGCCCAGGCGTGGGCGTACGGACCGAAGTAGCGAGTGCCCTTGCGCTTGGCGCCGCGCATCACCTGAGCACGCGGGAACTCCTCGCCCATCGTCACCGCGAGATAGGGGTAGGACTTGTCGTCGCGGTACTTGACGTTGAACCGCGGGTCGAACTCCTTGATCCAGGAGTACTCAAGTTGCAGGGCCTCGACCTCGTTGCGGACGACCGTCCACTCAACCGATGCGCCGGTGGTGACCATCGTCCGGGTACGCGGGTGAAGGGCGGTGATGTCCTGGAAGTAGGAGGACAGCCTGCTGCGCAGAGACTTCGCCTTGCCGACGTAGATGACCCGTCCGTCCTTGTCGCGGAAGCGGTAGACACCCGGGTCGATCGGAATGTCGCCCGGTTTCGGTCGGTAGGAGGAGGGGTTGGCCACGTACCCACTCTAAGGAGGGCCACCGACATCGCAGACCACCCCACCGAGGCGTCTGCGCGTCGGTGGGGTGGTCTGCCCAACAAGGAGGTCTCAGGTCACCTTGAGGTTGTCGCCCTCCACGCTGACCTTCTTCTCGTCCAACGGCTTCTCGGCCGGACCGTTCTTCACCGAGCCGTCGGCCAGGGAGAAGGCGCTGCCGTGGCAGGCGCATTTGATCTGGTCACCGTCGATCTTGGTCATCGGGCACTTCTGGTGCGTGCAGATGTTGCTGAACGCCTTGAACTGGCCTTCGGTCGGCTGACTGACGACGACCAACTTCGCCTTGTCGACGAATCCGGAGCCGACCGGCACCTGCGACTTCGGGATCACCGCCCCGTCGGCGACGACCGAGGACGCGCTCTGCGAAACCTCACCGGCGCCGGAACTCGCCTTCGCGCCGAGATCGGACGCGGTGGACTTCGCCGCCTCCTGGTCCTCCTTGCTGCACGCGGCCAGGCCGCCGGCTGCAGCCACGATGCTCATACCGCGAAGAACCGAGCGTCGGTCCGCGTCGAAGGGCTTCTTGTCGGTCATCGCTACCTCCAGTCGTCGGGGTGTTCGCCCATCCTGACAAAAGGTTGACCGGGCAACAGCCCGCGCGACCTGTGAATTCGCCTACTTCTTCGAGGTGGCCTTCGTGGTCGTCCTCTTCGTGGCCGCCTTCTTCACCGGTGACTTCTTGGGCACAGCCTTCTTCGTCGCCGGCTTGGTCAAGACCTTGCTCGAGGAACTGGCCGACCGGGTCTGCGACGGACGAGCAGCGCCGGACGCGGCGAGCAGCGGCTTGAGGAATCGGCCGGTGTGGCTCTCGGCGACCTCGGCGACGTCCTCGGGCGTGCCCTCGGCGACGACGGTGCCACCGCGGAAACCGCCCTCGGGACCCATGTCGACGAGCCAGTCGGCCGACTTGATGACGTCGAGGTTGTGCTCGATGACCACCACCGTGTTGCCCTTGTCGACCAGACCCTGCAGCACGAGCAGCAGCTTGCGGATGTCCTCGAAGTGCAGACCGGTGGTCGGCTCGTCGAGCACGTAGATCGTGCGGCCGGTCGATCGCTTCTGCAGTTCGGAGGCGAGCTTCACGCGCTGTGCTTCACCGCCGGACAGCGTCGGCGCCGGCTGTCCGAGACGGACATAACCGAGTCCCACGTCGACCAGCGTGTTCATGTGCCGGGCAATGGCGGGCACCGCAGCGAAGAAGTCCTTCGCCTCCTCGATCGGCATGTCGAGCACCTCGGCGATCGTCTTGCCCTTGAAGTGCACCTCGAGCGTCTCGCGGTTGTACCGCGCCCCGTGGCAGACCTCGCACGGCACGTAGACGTCGGGCAGGAAGTTCATCTCGATCTTGAGCGTGCCGTCACCCGAGCAAGCCTCGCAGCGACCGCCCTTGACGTTGAAGGAGAACCGGCCGGGCATGTAGCCGCGCACCTTGGCTTCGGTGGTCTCGGCGAACAGTTTGCGGATGTTGTCGAACACACCGGTGTAGGTGGCCGGGTTGCTGCGCGGCGTGCGGCCGATCGGGCTCTGGTCGACGTGTACCACTTTGTCGAGTTCGTCCAGGCCCTCGACCGTGCGGTGACGCCCCGGGACGTGGCGCGCTCCGTTGAGTTGGTTGGCCAGGACGTTGTAGAGGATCTCGTTGACCAACGTGGACTTGCCGGAGCCCGAAACGCCTGTGACAGCAACGAGATTGCCGAGCGGGATCGACACGTCGACGTTCTGCAGATTGTGCTCGCGGGCGCCGCGGACGACGACCGTGCGGCCGTCCTGCGGACGACGCACTGCGGGCGTCTCGATCTGGCGGCGACCGGCCAGGTAGTCGCCGGTGATCGACTTCTTGTTGGCGAGCAGATCCTTGACCGATCCGGCGTGCACGACCTCGCCGCCGTGCTCGCCCGCGCCCGGACCGATGTCGATGACCCAGTCGGCGGTGGCGATCGTGTCCTCGTCGTGTTCCACCACGATCAGCGTGTTGCCGAGATCGCGTAGGCGGGTGAGCGTCTCGATCAACCGGTGGTTGTCGCGCTGGTGCAGACCGATGGACGGCTCGTCGAGCACGTACAGCACCCCGACCAGACCGGATCCGATCTGCGTGGCGAGCCGAATTCGTTGTGCCTCACCCCCGCTCAGCGTCGCGGCAGGACGGTCGAGCGACAGGTAGTCGAGTCCGACGTCCAGCAGGAAGCCCAGCCGCGCGTTGATCTCCTTGATCACCTGCTCGGCGATCTGCCGCTCGCGGGGCGTGAAGTCGACGCTCTCGAGGAAGGTCGCGGACTCCGAGATCGGCAGCGCACACACCTCGGCGATGGAATGCCCGCCGATGGTGACCGCAAGCGTCTCGGGCTTGAGGCGCGACCCCTTGCACGTCGGGCACGGGACCTCACGCATGTAACCCTCGTACTTGTCGCGGCTCCAGTCGGATTCGGTCTCACTGTGCCGGCGCTTGATGAACGGGACGACGCCCTCGAACCCGGTCGTGTACGAGCGCTCGCGGCCGTAGCGGTTCCGGAACTTCACGTGCACCTTGTAGTTCTGGCCGTGCAGCAGCGCTTCCTGCGCCCGCTGGGGCAACGCGCGCCAGGGCGTGTCCAGGGAGAACCCGAGATCCTTGCCCAGCGCGCCGATCACTCGGGTGAAGTAGTCGCTCGACGTGCCGCTGGTCGTCCACGGCAGGATCGCGCCCTCGGCGATCGACTTGTCCTCGTCGGGCACGACCAGTTCGGGGTCGACCTCGAGTTCGGTGCCCAGACCGGTGCACGCAGGGCAGGCACCGAACGGGCTGTTGAAGGAGAACGACCGCGGCTCGATCTCGTCCATGCCGAGCGGGTGGTTGTTCGGGCACGCCATCTTCTCGGAGAAGCGGCGTTCACGCTCCGGGTCGCCGGCCTCCTTGTCGACGAACTCGATGAGCACGATGCCGCCGGCGAGACCGAGTGCGGTCTCGATGGAGTCGGTGAGTCGCTGCTTACCGGTGCGGTCGTCCGGTCCCTTGGCGACCAAGCGGTCGACGACGACATCGATGGAGTGCTTCTTCTGCTTCTCCAGCTTCGGCGCCTCGGAGAGGGTGACCACCTCGCCGTCGACCCGGGCGCGCGAGTAGCCCTTGGCCTGCAGTTCGGCGAACAGGTCGAGGTACTCGCCCTTGCGCTCGCGCACCACCGGCGCCAACACCTGGAACTTGGTGCGGTCGGGCAGCTGCATCAACTGGTCGACGATCTGCTGCGGGGTCTGGCGACCGACCGGCTCGCCGCAGATCGGGCAGTGCGGGCGACCGGCACGCGCATACAGCAGACGCAGGTAGTCGTAGACCTCGGTGATGGTGCCGACCGTCGAGCGCGGGTTGCGGTTGGTGGACTTCTGATCGATCGACACCGCGGGCGACAGGCCCTCGATGAAATCGACGTCCGGCTTGTCCATCTGGCCGAGGAACTGGCGCGCGTACGCCGACAGGGACTCGACATAGCGGCGCTGGCCCTCGGCAAAGATCGTGTCGAAGGCCAGCGACGACTTGCCCGAGCCGGACAGGCCGGTGAACACGACGAGACTGTCGCGGGGCAGGTCGACACTGATGTTCTTGAGGTTGTGCTCGCGCGCACCACTGATCCGAAGATGATCGTGCGTGGGGCGGGCGGAAGCGTTCGAAGGGGTCTGTGCAGGCACGACCGCAATGCTAAGCCGCGCCACCGACAACCTCCGATTCGCGAGCCGAACGACTGCGTCACGTTCTCACCGATGGCGCCGCGCTGTGTTTGCGCTCCGCTGTGAACCCCGGGCGACTCCTGGCGCAGCAGTACGGATTGGCCATCACCGATGTCACCTGCGGTGCGGCCAAGACCCAGGACTTCGCGGGCCTCGGCTGACGAGCACGAACAGGCAGCGGCGCGGTTCCCGAGCCAGCCGCGCCGTTGATCTAGTCTGGCGCGATGCTCGAAGACCTGCCAGTGGGCGTCGAACGCGCTCGCGAACCCGCTCACACCCCGATCGAGGACTACGCGATCATCGGCGACACCGAGACCGCCGCACTGGTGAGCCGGTTCGGTTCGATCGACTGGCTCTGCCTCCCCCGGTTCGACAGCGGCTCCTGCTTCACCAATCTGCTCGGCACCCCCGAACACGGTCGTTGGCTGTTGCGACCGTTCGGTCCGTCCGAGGCCACACGTCGGTACGTCGGCAACACCTCGATCCTCGAGACCACACACCGCACTGCGACCGGGATCGTCAAGATCACCGACCTCATGCCGCTCGGCATGGAACGCGCCGACCTCGTCCGGATCGTCGACTGCATCGAGGGCGAGGTCGAGATGCAGCACGAGTGGATCGTCCGCTTCAACTACGGACGCACCCGCCCCTGGGTGTCGCACCACCCCAACCTCGAACCCGACCAGGACGCGCTCATCGCGATCGCCGGCCCCGACATGCTGGTGCTGCGCAGTTCGCGCGGCCCACAGGCCGAGGACGGCACGCACCGCGACCGGTGGACGATGCGGGCCGGTGGCCGCGAGGAGTTCGTCATGAACTGGCACGCGTCGTGGAAGCCGATCCCGCCCCCGACCGATGTCGAAGAGCGGGTCGCGAAGACCTTCGCCACCTCCGAGGCGTGGGCCTCGGCCTGCACCTACGAGGGCCCGTACGAAGACGCGGTCGTGCGATCGCTGCTCGTCCTTCGGCTGCTCACCGATACCCGTCGCGGTGGCATCGTGGCCGCTCCGACGACGAGCCTGCCGGAGGACTTCGGCGGGGTACGCAACTGGGATTACCGCTACTGCTGGCTGCGCGACGCAGCGCTCACGCTGGAGGCACTGCTCGCCGCCGGTTTCGTCGAGGCCACCGACCTGTGGCGCGATTGGCTGATCCGCGCGATCGCCGGTGACCCCGAGGACATGCAGATCATGTACGCGGTCGACGGCGGACGTGAACTCCCCGAGCGAAAACTCGACCACCTGCCCGGTTATGCAGACTCCAAACCGGTACGGATCGGCAACGGCGCGGTCGACCAACGTCAGACGGATGTCCTGGGCGAGGTAATGATCGCGCTGGAGGACGCCCGGACGATGGGCCTGACGGAGTCCGAACGATCCTGGGCAGTCCAGCGCGCTCTGGTGGAGAACCTCGCCGAACACTGGGACCAGGCCGACAACGGGCTGTGGGAGATCCGCGGTCCGCTACGGCACTTCACTCACTCGCGGGTGATGGTCTGGGCGGCGTTCGACCGTGCGATCAGTGCGGTCGAGGACCACGGCACCGATGGCCCGGTGGAACACTGGCGCGAACTGCGCGACCGTGTTCGTGCCGAGATCATGGAGCGCGGGTTCAACAGCGACATCAACTCCTTCGTGCAGCACTACGGCACCACCGAGGTCGACGCGAGCCTGCTGCTGATCCCGTTGGTGGGCTTCCTGCCGGGCGACGACCCGAAGGTGCTCGGCACCATCGAGCGCATCGAGCAGGACCTGATGCGGGATGGACTGTTGTTGCGCTACCGCACCGAAGCCGGCGTCGACGGACTCCCCGGCGACGAACACCCGTTCCTGGCCTGCTCCTTCTGGCTGGTGTCGGCGTACGCCAAGTCGGGACGCCTGGACGACGCACACCGATTGATGCAGCGACTGGTCGGCCTCTGCAACGACGTCGGTCTGCTCGCCGAGGAGTACGACGTCGACAACGACCGGATGGTCGGCAACTTCCCGCAGGCATTCAGTCACCTCACCCTCGTCGGCGCCGCCGTCGAACTCGCCCGGGCGGAGAAGGAGGCTGCGGCCACAACGGCAGGCACGCGTCCGGCATAGTGTGATCGCGAGCGGCCCGGGGCAGTGCCGTTCGATCGACAGCAAGCGAAGGAAACGATGACCCGTTACGACGGCAAGGTACAGCCGGGCGGCAACGTCCAGATCCGAGATGTCGGCAATGCTCGCATCCACAAACGCAACGTCGGATCGATGGGCAACAACGCCTATGTGATCGAGTCGAAAGCGACGGGCGACGCCCTGCTCATCGACGCCGCAGCCGACTGGCCCAAGCTGCAGCAGATGGTGTCAGGGGTCAACGTCGTCGGTATTGCGACCACCCACCGTCACAAGGACCACACCGGGGCCTTGGCGGACGCCGTCGACGCACTCGATGTCCCGACCTACGCCGGCGCCGACGATGCGGATGCGATC
The DNA here is from genome assembly GCF_004146205.1 of Yimella sp. RIT 621. Taxonomy (NCBI): domain Bacteria; kingdom Bacillati; phylum Actinomycetota; class Actinomycetes; order Micrococcales; family Dermacoccaceae; genus Yimella; species Yimella sp. RIT 621. Next base: position 154,345 of record NZ_SEIP01000005.1, on the reverse strand, counting down.
GAACAACCCACGACGACCCGTCTGTCGGACGGCGACACGATCGAGGTCGGCGACCTGAGGATCGACTGCGCCCACCTGCGTGGGCACACCCCTGGGTCGATCGCCTTCTCGTTCACCGATGCCGACGGACACAGCCACCTCTTCTCCGGCGACACGCTGTTCCCGGGTGGGGTCGGGGCGACGAATCACTATGACTATCAGTCATTCCCGCAGTTGATCGACGACGTCGAGGAGCGTTTGTTCGGACGCTTCGACGACGAGACGTGGGTATACCCCGGTCACGGTGACGACACCACGATCGGCACCGAGCGGCCGTCCCTGGACGAGTGGAGGAACCGTGGCTGGTGAAGCATGGGTGGCCGTCCCGGTCGCCGGGCTGTGGCGTTCGCCGGAGGCACCCAGAGCTGTGGACACCCCTGCGCTGCAGGACGATCCGGACCACACCGGCTGGCTCGCCGCGATGGATCAGCACCCGGTCGACCATCACGACAGTCGCGTCGGGCTGTTGGACCGACTCGACTCCGAAGTGCTGCACGGTGAACCGGTCGAGGTTCGCGAGGAACTCGACGGGTGGGTGCGGGTGACCTGTCCGCTCCAACCGGCAGGCAAGTCGCTGCAGCCTTACGAGGGCTGGGTACGGCGCGCGCACCTGAGCCACGACGCCCCGCAGCAGCCGCAAACGGCGTCCCCTGACCTTCTCGATGCGAAGGAGTTCGTCGCCGAGGCGCGTAAGTACCTCGGCCTGGGCTACCTCTGGGGTGGCCTGTCCCCCGCCGGCCTCGACTGCTCGGGTCTGGTGCATTTCAGCGCGCGCAGCCTCGGTGTCGTCGTGCCCCGTGACGCCGGCGACCAGCAACTCGCGGCCGAACCGGTCGAACTGGATCAGGTGCGCGAGGGTGACCTCTACTTCTTCGCCCACCCCGGCGAGCACGTCCACCACGTGGGCATCGTGATCCGGCCCGGCGTCATGTTGCACGCCCCCGAGTCGGGTGCCCGCGTGGTCGAGGAGGACCTCGGCGAGGATCGCTTGCGGACCCTCGTCGGAGCCGGACGCATCACCCGTTGAGCCGAACGTCCATCGGCTCGTCCGTCGATCGGGTGCCCCCGGTCGTCCTGGTCCTCTCCGCGGTCGTGTCGGTGCAGTTCGGCGGCGCGCTCGCCGCGACGCTCGTCCCGCAGGTGGGAGCACCGGGCACGGTTGCGCTCCGCATGGTGATCTCGGCACTGGTGCTGTGGCCTGTGGTGCGCCCACGCTTGCGCGGACGCACGGCATCCGATTGGCGCATCGTCGGCGTGTACGCGGCCGCACTCGCGTTGATGAACCTCAGTTTCTACGAGTCGCTGGCCCGGTTGCCGATCGGTGTGGCGGTGACGATCGAGTTCGTCGGACCGCTCGTGCTGGCGGCGGTGCTGTCCCGCGAGGGCCGCGATCTGATCGCCGTCCTGGCCGCCGCGATCGGAGTCGTCCTGATCTCGGGAGCCTTGTGGACGCCATGGTCGGAACTCGACCTCGTCGGCATCGTGTTCGCATTGCTCGCCGGCGCTATGTGGGCGCTGTACATCCTGGCCGGCGGACGCACGGCCGCGCGCTTCGCACAGTTGGACGGACTGGCCATCGCGCTGGCGCTCGGGAGCGTCGTGCTGCTGCCCCTCGGCTTCGCCACGGCCGGCACGACGTTGTTGGAGCCGGCAATCCTGCTCAAGGGTCTGGGCATCGCGATGCTCTCGTCACTGATCGCGTACAGCCTCGAGCTCCTGGCTCTCGGCCGGATGTCGGCCGGGGTGTTCGGAGTGTTGCTGAGCCTCGAACCCGCCGTCGCTGCGCTCGCCGGTCTGGTGGTGTTGTCGCAGACGCTCAGCCCGATCCAACTCGTCGGGATGTCGCTCGTCGTGCTCGCGAGCGTGACGGTGATGAGTCGCCGTCGCTCCGCCGAGCCTCAGGACGGCGGTTGATCAGACCCGAGGGGTGTCGGCTGCGGCGCCGCCCAGCAGGCCGTGACGCTCGGCGTGTTTCTCGAACCAGAGCGTCATCAGCGGCGGTACGGCGCTGACCAGGCCGAGGAGCAGGTGCTTGGGCGTCCACTTGTGCACCATCGCCACCCACAGGCAGCTGATCACGTAGAGCACGAACATCCCACCGTGGATCGGTCCCATGATCTGCACGCCCTTCTCGGTGGTCTCGAGGATCCACTTGAAGAACATCCCGGTCAGTAGACCGATCCAGGACAGTGCTTCGAGGACGGCTGCGACCTTGAAGAGTTTGGCGGAGGGGTGCGTGGTGGTGAGGTTCTCGGACACGGTCTCACCCTATGAAATCGTGCCACCCGCGCGGTCCATGGGGTCGCCGGCGTAGCTCCCCCGCCAGCTGACGACCTCAGCAGAAACCCGACCTAGCTGTACTGACCGGACACGTTGATCGAGCGATCTGGCATTCTCTGGCTGCCCGAACCCCTCGCATCGTGTTCCGCTGTCGTCCGCATGGGAGGGCCTCAGGAGCTGACTCCGTCCCCGGTCTCCGTCGCCGACGACGACCGAGTGCAGCAAGTATTCGTAGCCCTTGCCCGAGGACATGACCCGGATCGTCATCACCACGACGGCCCCTCCCCGAGACGGGCTCAGGAGGAGCCGTCTCAGGGGTCAGGTGGGCGCCCGGCACCCTGGTGCCAGACGTGTGGGGGGAATCATGGGGCTAGGTATCCGGCGCCAGCGCGGACGTCGCCCTCATGAGACGCGTTCAACAGCAGGGGATCTCACGTTTGCCGCTGCTGGCACGTCTTCATCGTGAACGAGGAGAGGTGAGAGGCATGAACGACACGAGACATACAACGGTCGAGTTGGCGCTGGGCGATGTGACTCTGGTTGCCGAAGGTGATGAGTTGACTGGGTTGTACTTTCCTGGCCACTGGCATCTGCCGGACGCGTCGGTGTTCGGTGCTCGGGTGGAGGCCGATGCGGACGAGGTATTCGTGTGGGCGAAGGCCGAACTGGAGGCGTATCTGGCGGGTGAGCGGGAGTCGTTCGATGTGCCGCTGCGCGCCAGCGGGGATGACTTTTCCGAGCGGGTGTGGTCGTTGCTGCGGTCGATTCCGTATGGTCAGACCACGAGTTACGGGGTGCTCGCTGAGCAGCTGGGTGACCGGCGTCTGGCGCAGCGCGTAGGGCAGGCGGTCGGGCGGAACCCACTGTGCGTGGTTCATCCCGTGCCATCGCGTCGGCGGTGCGGACGGGTCGCTGACGGGATACGCGGGCGGGCTGGAGCGCAAGCGGTGGCTGCTGGAGCTGGAAGAGCCCGCCGAGGCGACCGGATCGCGACTGTTCTAGAAAACCGGATCTCACGTTTCGCGCCGCTGGTGCGTCTACCGTGTGATGAAGGCGAAACACCCATTCGAACAGGCCGTGCAGCGGCACGGGGAGACCGTGCTGCGGGTCTGCCGCGCCGTGCTCGGGCCGGGGCCGGATGCCGACGATGCCTGGTCGGAGACGTTCCTGGCCGCGCTGCGATCGTGGCCGGACCTTCCCGAGGACACGAATACGGAGGCGTGGCTGGTGCGCGTCGCTCGCCGAAAGGCGATCGACATCACCAGGGCACGTGCACGGCATGCGATCCCCACCGACGATCTCCCCGAACAGGTCTCACCGCTGGGTAACCACGACGGTGACGAGTACGGGGTGTGGGCGGCGGTCGCGGCGCTCCCGGAGCGGCAGCGCCTCGCTGTCGCGTATCACTATCTCGGCGGGCTGCCGCACGTCGAGACCGCCGAACTCATCGGCGGCAGCACGGATGCGGTGCGCCGAGCGGCGGCGGACGGCATCAAGAGTTTGAGACAGACCTATCACGCGGGCCAGCACACGAAAGGAGCATCCCGATGACCGACATCACTCCATCCGGGATCAGCCGTCCGACGGGTGACGGCACGGGAGCCGAGCACGCCGCCCTCTTCCCGATCGACCCAGGCGCGATGGCCGCCTTGCACACGCGGCTGGCCGAACTCGCCGGTGAGCGCGGCCTGCTCGATGTCGCCTACCGCACGATCGACACCCCGGTCGGTCCGCTGCTGCTGGCCGCGACCGAGAAGGGTCTGGTGCGCGTCGCGTTCGAGCGCGAAGACTTCGACATGGTGCTGGAGTCGCTGGCGCGGAAGATCAGCCCGCGGGTGCTGGAGGCCCCCCGCCGTCTCGACGCGGTGGCCGCTGAGATCGACGAATACTTCGCAGGTAAGCGGCACGCGTTCGACGTGCCCTTGGACTACGCGATGTCCTCGGGGTTCCGGCAGATCGTGCAGCGCTACCTGCCGCACATCGGCTACGGACGCACACAGTCCTACAAGGAGGTCGCCGAACTCGTCGGCAACCCGAAGGCGGTACGCGCCGTCGGTACGGCGTGCGCGACCAACCCGCTGCCGGTCGTGGTGCCCTGCCACCGGGTGCTGCGCACCGACGGCAGCCTGGGCGGGTACATCGGCGGCCCGGACGCGAAGACGACGCTACTGACACTGGAGAAGGCAGCATGAACGCGACGAAGAACGATCCGGACGTGTATGCGCAGCGCGTGGACTCCGGCGAATGGGAATCGATCACCGAGGAGGTCAACGAGTACGGCGGTGCGCTGTTGCCGCAGTTGCTCGCTCCGGAGGAGGCCGAGGAGATCCGTGGCCTCTACGACGTGGATGACGCGTTCCGGCAGACGGTCAACATGGGCCGTGTGCGTTTCGGGGAGGGCCAGTACAAGTATTTCCATGCCCCCCCTACCCGGAGCCGATCGAGCGGCTGAAGCAGGCCCTGTACCCGCGTCTTCTGCCGATCGCCCGCGACTGGTGGGGAAAACTCGGCCGCGAGGCGATCTGGCCCGACACCCTGGACGAATGGCTGGACATGTGCCATCAGGCCGGGCAGGACAAGTCCACCGCGATCTTGTTGAAGTACGGCGAGAAGGACTGGAATGCGCTGCACCGCGATCTCTACGGCGATCTCGTGTTCCCCTTGCAGGTGGTCATCAACCTCAACAACCCCGGCGTGGATCACACCGGCGGCGAGTTCCTGCTCCTGGAGCAGCGCCCCAGGGCGCAATCCAGGGGCACCGCGTTCCTGTTGCCGCAGGGTCACGGGTATGTGTTCACCACGCGGGATCGCCCGGTGGAGTCCAAGCGCGGCTGGTCGGCGGCCCCGGTCAGGCACGGTGTCTCCGCGATCCGTTCGGGTGAACGGTTCACGCTCGCGCTGGTCTTCCACGACGCCGCGTGAGGGCACGCATGGTCGGCAAGACGTACACGCTCCTCGGCGCGGATCGGAAGCCGTATGAGAGCACAACTGCGGGCACGCTCGGCGGACACTGGGCCGGGCGCATCTACGGGCGCATGGACTGCCCGGCGGCGCTGCGTGCGATCGCGAAGGGCGGCTACGTGAAGAACCGGGTGTTCTTCGCCGATGAAGCCACTGCGATCGCCGCAGGGTTGCGGCCCTGCGGCCCGTGCCTGCCAGAGGAATACGCCGCATGGAAGCAATTGCAACAGGAGGCCCGATGACGCACAGCCCCCGCCTGTCCACACCGCTGGCTGTGCGCGACACCTTGCCGGAACCGGCGACCGATGCGGAGGTCGACGCTCTGGTCGATCTCGCGGACCGCCTCGACGTACAGAGTGTCGTGATCGGGCACGGCCGCGATGACGTCTCGCGTCAGAACGCGGCCCGCTTCGTCGCCCGCTGGGAGGCGGGCGACGGGGAGGTGCTTGTACGGGTGTCGTGGCCCGAGGAAGCTGCGTCGTGGCTGCGACAGTCCCGCAGGCTCACTGGACCGGAACCGGATCTGTGGGTACTCGGCGGAGCCGCTGCGGGGCTGGCGCAGGTGACCCGCAGGCTCGCGTGGTCGACGCTGTGGCAGCCGCGCCGCACCCTGGCCCTCGGCAGCAGCACCGTGCGCGAGACGCTGCGTCTGGCCGGGGCCGCGTGTGCTGGAAGGAATGCGCGGCGCTCACCCGGACGGGGCGCTGTGGCAGATCCGAGACGATGCCGTGGGGTGTCTGCATCCCGCCGAGACCTCGCCCCGGTGGTGTCGCTGTCGATCGGGGACACCTGTAGGTTCCGGTTTGGCAACACCGAAACCCGGAACAAGCCCTACCAGGACATCGACCTCGCCTCCGGCGACCTGTTCGTCTTCGGAGGTCCCTCCCGTCTCGCCTATCACGGCATCCCCAAGGTCTATCCCGGCACCGCACCGCACGGGTGCGGTCTGGAGGCCGGGCGGATCAACATCACCATGCGCGTCACCGGACTCGACGGCTGACAACTCGCCCCTGCCGCCGCGACCTCGCCGAACGAGCACCGCACCGAGCGAACGAAGGATTTCAGGTTTGACCCCCACGACTCCCACCGAAGCCCCCACTGCGAGGGACGATCCGGGCATCGTCATCGGTGAAGACGGACTCGCACGCCCTGCCTGGGCGAGTGTCGATCCGATGCTGCGCGACTACTACGACACCGAATGGGGCATGCCCGTGCGCGACGAGCAAGGCATGTACGAGCGCATCAGTCTCGAAGCGTTCCAGGCGGGTCTGTCGTGGGCGACGATCCTGCGCAAGCGGCCCGCGTTCCGTGCAGCGTTCGACGGCTTTGACCCCGAGCGGGTCGCCCGCTACGGGGAGGCGGAGATCGATCGGCTCATGGCCGATGCGGGGATCGTGCGGAACCGGGCGAAGATCCTCGCCGCGATCACGAACGCGAACGCGACGATCCGGCTGCGCGACAAGGGAGGGCTGGCCGAGTTCGTTTGGTCGTTTCAGCCGTCCGAGACGCCCGCGCCGCGCACGTTCGCCGAGATCCCCTCGAAGTCCCCCGAATCTTTGGCGCTGTCCAAGGCGCTGCGCAAGGAGGGGTTCGCGTTCGTCGGCCCCACGACGATGTACGCGTTGATGGAGGCGATTGGGATCATCGACACCCACCTCGTCGGCTCTCACCGTCGTGGTTCCTCCGGCGTCTGGACCGCATGAGCGACGTCTTGCAGACCAGGATCGACGCCAACGGCCCATTGGATCGTGACACGGCTCTCGGCACACTCGCCGCGCACGCCTTCGATGGCCTGCACCGGCTCGACCCCGACACAGCGGAACTGACCCGCTGGATCGACATCCACGGCGAGCCGTACCAGATCGTGGTGCGTCTCGACCCGGACGGCGCGACCGTCTCGACAGCGACCCACGACGCGGGCATCAATACTGAGATCACCAGACGGGTGCGGCACTGGTTCGACCTCGACACCGACCTCACCCACGTCAACGCCCATCTCGGCGCGGACCCTTTGTTCGCTGAGCAGATCGAGTGGCGGCCGGGCATCAGGATCACCCGGTTCCATGCCCCGTTCGAAGCGGTCATCCTCACCGTGCTCGGGCAGCAGGTCTCCCTCGCCGCCGGGCGACGGTTCGCGGCACGGCTCGTCGCCGCATACGGTGTCCATCCGGCCGCGGGCCACCAGAACTCCGGGCTCCGATGTTTCCCGGCACCAGCAGTCCTCGCCGCCACGCCGATCGACGAGTTGCGTGCGGCGGTCGGGCTCACCGGTGCACGAGCGCGCACCGTGCACGAGGTCGCCGTGCTCTTCGCCGAGGCAGACGACAGCGCGGCACTGCCAGCGCGGACGGATCTGCACGCTGTCTTTGGTGTCGGGCCGTGGACGCTGGACTATCTCGCGATCCGCGCAGGCACAGATCCGGATGCGCTCCCCGCGACGGACGCCGTGCTGCGCCGCACCCTCACAGCCGCCAGTCCGGACGCCGATGCTGCACGCGTCGAGTCCTGGAGCCCGTATCGCAGTTATGCGGCGTCACGGCTCTGGGCACAATCTCTCTGATCCCGGATCTCACGTTTGCTCTTGCTGGGGCGTCTACATGGTGAGGCCGAGATTCGGCCCGGAAGGAGATGACCATGCCTGACACCAGAACACAGCAGGATCTGGCGAAGCGAGTCCGTGACCTCCACGACGACTTCCTGATTCTCCCCAACGCCTGGGACGCAGGCAGCGCACACCTCATCGCGCAGACCGGAGCCGCTGCCATTGCGACGTCGGGAAGGGCCGGTGCAATTGGCTTGCCGGCTCGGCATCGCGCCGTCGACGGTCCACCGCATCCTCACGGATGCCCATCTCAACCGGCTTTCTCGCGTCGACCGCGCCACCGGAGAACCCGTCCGCCGCTACAAGCATGACCATCCCGGTGCGATGCTGCACGTCGACGCGAAGAAGCTCGGCAACATTCCCGACGGCGGCGGCTGGCGCCGGGTCGGCCGAAAGAGTCATCATCATCGACTTCAGCTGGTCGCGGCCGTCATCTGGCGCAGTTCTTTCTTGAGGTCGGACAGTTCGTCTCGCAGCCGTGCGGCCAGCTCGAAGTGCAGGTCGGAGGCTGCCTGGTGCATCTGCTCGGTCAGTTCCTGGATCAATTGCGCCAACTCCGCCGCCGGCATGTTCGCCGCCTTGCCTGCACCGGCGACCTCGGCGTCGGCGGCCGCAGCACCGCGACCACCGCGGCCCTTGCCCCGCGACTGAGTACGCCCGCTGCCGAGTAAAGCATCGGTGTCGGCGTCCTCTCGCTGCAGCATGTCGGTGATGTCGGCGATCTTCTTCCGCAACGGAGTCGGGTCGATTCCGTGTTCCTTGTTGTAGGCGACCTGCTTGTCGCGCCGTCGCTGGGTCTCGTCGATGGCGTCCTGCATCGACGGAGTGATCTTGTCGGCGTACATGTGCACCTGGCCCGACACGTTGCGAGCTGCGCGACCGATCGTCTGGATCAGTGAGCGTGTCGACCGCAGGAAGCCCTCCTTGTCGGCGTCCAGGATGCTGACCAGCGAGACCTCCGGAAGGTCGAGGCCCTCACGGAGCAGGTTGATACCCACCAGCACGTCGAACTCACCCAGTCGCAGCTCGCGCAGCAACTCCACGCGCCGCAGCGTGTCGACCTCGGAGTGCAGGTACCGCACCCGGACGTCCTTCTCCAGCAGGTAGTCGGTGAGGTCCTCGGCCATCTTCTTGGTCAACGTCGTCACCAGCACGCGTTCGTTCTTTGCCGTGCGCTCACGAATCTCGTGCAGCAGGTCGTCGATCTGGCCCTTGGTGGGCTTGAGGATGATCTGCGGGTCGACCAATCCGGTCGGTCGGATCACCTGCTCGACGTAACCGTCAGACTTCGCCATCTCGTAGTCACCCGGCGTCGCCGACAGGTAGACGGTCTGTCCGATGCGCTCCAGAAACTCCTCCCACTTCAGCGGACGGTTGTCCATCGCGCTGGGCAGCCGGAAGCCGTGGTCGACCAGCATGCGCTTGCGCGACATGTCGCCCTCGAACATCGCACCGATCTGCGGCACCGTCTGGTGCGACTCGTCGATGACCAGCAGGAAGTCCTCGGGAAAGTAGTCGAGCAAGGTGTTCGGCGCGGTTCCCGGCGCACGGCCGTCGATGTGCCGGGAGTAGTTCTCGATACCGGAGCACGAACCGACCTGCCGCATCATCTCGATGTCGTAGGTGGTGCGCATCCGAAGTCGTTGCGCCTCGAGCAGTTTGCCCTGCTTCTCGAACTGCGCCAGGCGTTGTTCGAGTTCGCTCTCAATCGTGCCGATCGCGCGCTCCATCCGCTGCGGTCCGGCGACGTAGTGCGAAGCCGGGAAGACGTACATCTCGTCCTCTTCGCGCATCACCTCGCCGGTGAGCGGATGCAGCGTGTACAGCCGCTCGATCTCGTCGCCGAAGAACTCGATGCGCACCGCGAGCTCCTCGTAGACCGGGATGATCTCGACGGTGTCCCCACGCACCCGGAACGTGCCACGGCTGAACGCGAGGTCGTTGCGCGTGTACTGCATCTGCACGAACCGTCGCAGCAGGTCGTCACGGTCGAGTTGCTGACCCACCTTGAGCCGGGCCATGCGATCGACGTATTCCTGTGGAGTGCCCAGACCGTAGATGCAGGAGACGGACGCGACCACGACGACGTCGCGACGCGTCAGCAGCGAGTTGGTAGCGCTGTGCCGCAACCGCTCGACCTCGTCGTTGATCGAGGAGTCCTTCTCGATGTAGGTATCGGTCTGCGGGATGTAGGCCTCAGGTTGGTAGTAGTCGTAGTACGACACGAAGTACTCGACTGCGTTGTGCGGCAACAGTTCTCGGAATTCGTTGGCCAACTGCGCGGCGAGCGTCTTGTTCGGTGCCATCACCAACGTCGGCCGTTGCACCTGCTCGATCAACCAGGCGGTGGTGGCCGACTTACCGGTGCCCGTCGCACCCAGCAGGACGACGTCCTGCTCCCCAGCGTTGATCCGCTTGGTGAGGTCTGCGATCGCGGTCGGCTGGTCACCGCTCGGGGAGAACTCGGAGACGACTTCGAACGGGGCGACTCTGCGTTGCAGATCGGTGGTCGGGCGCATGGAACAACCGTACGACGCGGCACCGACAAGCAGGATGACAACGTCCTGAGCACCGACCTCACCATCCACCTGATGGCCCACCGAGCGTCGCCCGGATGACGGCAGAAGAGCTCGCACCGCCCCCCACCCTAAGGCGTGCACCGGTTTGCTCGCTCCGTTCGAACGGACGCAGGAGGCATACCTGACAGACTGATCCAATGACCGATCAGCTGCGTCCCGCATGAGTGCGTCCACCTACATCGCAGCTGCATATCTGATCATCGGAATCGCCCTCTTCGTCGGTCTGCTGCTCCCCCGCATCACGGCCAACCGGGCGATCTCCAGCCCGATCGTGTTGCTCACGATCGGGCTGGCCGCCGGGATGCTCCCGCTGCCGGACGGCGTGAGTCTGGACCCGATGAAGCACCCGGCGCTGACCGAACAGATCACCACGATCACGATCGTCATCGCACTCACCGGCGTGGGCCTGGCCCTCGACCGCCCGTTGCAGCGCAGTCGTGAGACGTGGAAGAGGTGGAACAGCACCTGGCGGTTGATCTTCATCGCCATGCCACTGGCGATCGCGGTCACGGCCGTCCTGGGCTGGTGGCTCGCCGGTCTCGTGCCGGGCGCCGCGCTCGTGCTCGCCGCCGCACTTGCACCCACCGACCCGGTGTTGGCTTCGGACGTTCAGGTCGAAGGTCCGACGGTCGACGTCGACGACGAGGCACGTCTGGACGAGGACGACGAGATGCGCTTCGCGCTTACGTCCGAGGCCGGCCTGAACGACGGTGCCGCCTTCCCGTTCGTCGTCGCCGGACTCTACCTGCTCGGGGCGGGGTCGGTCTGGTCATGGGCGCCGTCCTGGATCGCGTGGGAACTGGTGGGGCGAACGCTCATCGGAGTGTTCGTGGGATGGGTCGTCGGCACGCTGCTCGGCCAGTTGGCCTTTCGGGCACCGCGAAGCGTCCGATTCGCCGACATCGGTGATCCGCTGCTGATCGTCGCCGCCCCACTGATCGCGTACGGCCTGGGCGAACTGGTGCACGGCTGGGCCTTTCTTTCGGTCTTCGTGTGCGCGCTGTGCATGCGCGCGAGCGAACGAACGCACGAGTACCACCAACACATGCACGGCGTAATCGACCGGCTGGAACACCTGTTCACGTTGCTCGTGCTGCTGATGCTGGGGGCCGCACTGACTGACGGGATGTTGGCGCACCTGACCTGGGCCGGGGCGCTCGTCGGGGTGCTGCTCATCTTCGTCATCCGGCCGGTGACCGCCTGGGTAGCGCTGTGGAGTCCGCACAAGGTCGATCGAGCGGGCGACGGGGTGCTCGGGCCGCGCGAACGATTGGCCACTGCCTTTCTCGGCGTGCGAGGCATCGGCACGCTCTACTACCTCGCCTACGCGTCTTCGCACGCCAAGGTCGACAACGGGGCCGAACTCTGGTCGATCGCCGGCTTCACGGTGGCTCTGTCGGTGATCGTGCACGGCATGGCGGCCACGCCGATCGTGCAGTGGCTCGACCGCACGCGGCGCGCCAAGGCGGCTTAGCCGGGCATCCTCCATCCGGACGTCTGCGCCCACGCCCGCGCCTTCGGCAGTGCTTCGGCGAACCACGGTTCCTTGGCCTGGACGTAGTCCTGCTTGGTCTCCTGCGTGCCGCCTGGGTGTTCAGCGGCCACGGCTCGCTTCATCTCGGCGTACGCGTCCCGCTCCTCGTCGTTCGCGCGGAGCCAGTCACGGAACTGCAAGGCCGCCGTCGCAGCAGGACCGCCGTTGGTCCTGATATGGACGTGCACGACCTGCTCCGGGTCGGCGCCGTTGGCGTAGAACTTGCGCCACTGCTCGGGATCCGGCGCCCACGGTTGGGGCGCATCGTGGTTCGAACGCACCTCGACGACGCCTGCTCCCCAGAGTGCTCCAACGAACGAATCGCTCTGTGCCACAGCAAGATCGGGCACCTGGATCTGAAGATCGATGACGTCCTTCGCGGCCAGCCCGGGCACCGACGTCGACCCGATGTGATCGACCTGCACCTCGCTCATCCCTGCTGCCGAAAGTTGGTGCGCGAGGCGGGCGCACCAGCGGCGCCCCTGCTCGGCCCATTCGGGATCCGGTTCGCGGATGGTGACGCTGTCCGGACGCCGCACGCCGCGTACGGCGGTGAGGTTGTCTGCGTAGGGCCGAATCCGGTTCTCCCACAGCGAATTCACGGACGTGTGCAGCTCCTCGGGGGAACCGGAGTTGTCGAGCAACACGTCCGCCGCCGCGCGACGCTGCGCATCGGTGGCCTGCGCGTCGACCCGGGCTTGCGCGTCCTCGCGATTCATCCCACGCTGCTCCACCAGCCGGTCCAGTCGGACCTCCTCGGGCACGTCGACGATCACCATCAGGTGATAGCCGTCCGTCTGACCGAGTTCGACCAACAGCGGCATATCGTGGACGACCACCGCACCCGCCGGCGCTCGGGCGAACAGCTCGGCGGTCCGTTCCGCGATGAGCGGGTGCGTGATGGCCTCCAGGGCTCGACGCCGTTCGCTGTCGGCGAACACGATCGCGCCGAGCGCAGGACGGTCGAGTACCCCGTCCGCAGTGATGACTTCGTCCCCGAACTCTTCACGGATCAGGCCCAGCCCCGGTGTCCCCGGCTCGACCACCTCGCGAGCGATCGCGTCGGCGTCGACGATCACGGCACCATGTTCCGCGAGCAGATTCGACACCGTCGATTTACCCGATCCGATCCCGCCGGTCAGCCCGATTCGCATGGGCCGAGGCTATCGGCGCCGTTCAGGTTCTAGGTTGGTGGCATGACTTCTGGCTCGTCTCGACGCATCGTCATCACCGGTGGAGGCACCGGCATCGGCAAGGCCATCGCGCAGCGCTTCCTGCAGGAGGATCCCGACCTCGTGCTCGTGGGACGCCGCGCAGAACCTCTGGACGCGGCCGCAGCCGAACTGCGATCTGCCGCACCCAGAGCGCGCATCGCGACCCGCACCTGCGATCTGACTGTTCCCGAACAGGTCGAGCAGCTCGCGGACGAACTGAAGACCGGAGCACCGATCGGCGTGCTGGTCGCGAACGCCGGCGGCAACTACGGGCTCGGCGCGAAGACCCTCACCGAGACCGCACAGGCGTGGCGGGCCGACTTCGACGGCAACGTCCTTTCCGCCGTCCTGATCACCCAAGCGCTCCTCGACCACATGCCGCGTCCAGGGGGACGGATCATCGCGATGAGTTCCATTGCCGCACTTCGAGGTTCGGGTGCGTATGGCGCTGCCAAGGCCGCTGTCAACGCCTGGGTGCTGAGCCTGGCGGCGCAGGTCGCAGCCGACGGAATCACCGTGAACTCGGTCGCGCCCGGGTTCGTTCCCGGAACGCCGTTCTGGGCCGGACGCATCGCCCGCGATCCCGACATCGTGCAGAACCGCACCGCCCCGATCCCGATGAGGCGCCCGGGAACTCCCGAGGAGGTGGCCGAGGCTGTCGCCTACCTGGCCTCCCCCAACTCCGGGTGGACCACGGGACAGATCCTCCAGGTCAACGGCGGCACCCTCTTCGGCCGCGGCTGACCCCGAAAGTCCGCAGGACGCGCGGGTAAGCGCCGCCATCGCGCGGGCACCCGCCATCGACTGTCCGCGAAACTCGCGGGTCAGCTCGACAAGGTTGCGGACTTCCGGGGAAGGCGAAGGCCCGCCCACCGAAACGGTGAGCGGGCCTTCGTGGCTTCCAGCTGTTGATCAGCCTCAGTTGCCGGTGAGCTTCTCGCGCAGAGCAGCAAGTGCTTCGTCCGAAGCAAGCGTGCCCTCGGCCGGAACCTCGGCCTGCTCGCCACCGGAGGAGTACGAGGTCGGCGCGGTCTGCGCGGTGGCGACAGCCTCCGCGTCGGCCTTGCGTGCAGCCTCGATCTGAGCCTGGTGAGCCTCGTAGCGAGCGTGGGCGTCGGCGTACTGCGCCTCCCAGGTCTCGCGCTGGCTCTCGTAGCCCTCGAGCCACTCGTTGGTCTCCGGGTCGAAGCCCTCGGGGTACTTGTAGTTGCCCTGGTCGTCGTACTCGGCGGCCATGCCGTACAGCGTCGGGTCGAAGTCGTTCGCACCGGCGGCGTCGTCGTTGGCCTGCTTGAGCGACAGCGAGATGCGGCGGCGCTCCAGGTCGACGTCGATGACCTTGACGAACAACTCGGTGCCGACGGTGACGACCTGCTCCGGCAGCTCCACGTGGCGCTCGGCCAGCTCGGAGATGTGGACCAGACCCTCGATGCCGTCCTCGACGCGCACGAACGCACCGAACGGAACGAGCTTGGTGACCTTGCCCGGGACGACCTGACCGATCGCGTGGGTGCGGGCGAAGTGCTGCCACGGGTCTTCCTGGGTCGCCTTCAGCGACAGCGAGACGCGCTCGCGGTCCATGTCGACGTCGAGCACCTCGACGGTGACTTCCTGACCGACCTCGACAACCTCGGACGGGTGGTCGATGTGCTTCCAGGACAGTTCCGAGACGTGCACCAGACCGTCGACGCCACCGAGGTCGACGAACGCACCGAAGTTGACGATCGAGGACACGACGCCCGAGCGGACCTGGCCCTTCTGCAGTTCCTTGAGGAACGTGGTGCGGACCTCGGACTGGGTCTGCTCCAGCCAGGCGCGGCGCGACAGAACGACATTGTTGCGGTTCTTGTCGAGCTCGATGATCTTGGCCTCGACCTCCTTGCCGACGTACGGCTGCAGGTCGCGGACACGACGCATCTCGACCAGCGAGGCGGGCAGGAAGCCGCGCAGGCCGATGTCGAGGATGAGGCCACCCTTGACGACCTCGATGACGGTACCGGTGACGACGCCGTCCTCTTCCTTGATCTTCTCGATCGTGCCCCAGGCGCGCTCGTACTGCGCACGCTTCTTGGACAGGATCAGACGGCCTTCCTTGTCCTCCTTCTGGAGAACGAGAGCCTCGACCTCATCGCCCACGGAAACGACCTCGGTCGGGTCGACGTCGTGCTTGATGGAGAGTTCGCGCGAGGGAATGACGCCCTCGGTCTTGTAACCGATATCGAGGAGAACCTCGTCACGGTCGACCTTGACGATGACACCTTCGACGATGTCGCCGTCATTGAAGTGCTTGATCGTCGCGTCGATCGCGGCGAGCAGCTCCTCCTCGGATCCGATGTCGTTGATCGCGATCTGGGAGGTGGTGGCGGTAGTCATGTAGTAGGAAACCTTTGATGGACGGTTGAGTTGGACAATGATTGGATCCCTGGCCGCTCACCAAGGCGAGCGAACAGGTCGAGCACGCACAAGAAAGTGCGTCTCTACCCTACCGGCTGTGCAAGAAGTGGGCAAAACCACAGATTTCGACTCCGAAAGGACCCATGAGCAGCAACGACCCGACCGACGACCGGACCAACACAGACGACGCCACGACGTCCGAGGCGGCGGGCCGCGACGGCACCCGGACGGTCGATGACCGGGAGAGCGCCCGCGCCCAACGTGCCTGGTGGGACGGCGAAGCGGACGACTACTACCGCGAGCACGGGGCCTTCCTGCGCGACGAACACCTCGTCTGGGGACCGGAGGGCTGGACCGAGGAGGAACTTCGGATCATCGGTCCCGTGGACGGGCTCGACGTCCTGGAGTTCGGGGCCGGCGCCGCGCAGGGCGGGCGGTGGATGCACGACCAGGGCGCCCGCGTCGTGGCCTCTGACATCTCCCTGGGCATGCTCGAGGTCGGCCGCCGGATCGACGAACGTCAGGAGCGCGCACTCCCCCTCGTCCAGGCCGATGCGGCTCGACTTCCCTTCGCGGACGCGTCCTTCGACCTGGCGTTCTCCGCCTACGGCGCGGTGCCGTTCATCAGCGACACCGCCGCGCTCATGGTCGAACTGGCGCGCGTGCTGCGGCCCGGCGGCCGACTGGTGTTCTCCACCACGCACCCGACCCGCTGGGCCTTCCCCGACGTCCCGGACGAGGCCGGCCTGGTCGCGCAGTACGACTACTTCGACACCGCGCCGTACGTCGAGCGTGCCGGCGGCCTGGTGACCTATGTCGAACACCACCGCACCTTGGGCGGACGGATACGTGAACTGGTCGCCGCCGGCCTCCAGGTGCAGGACGTGGTCGAACCCACCTGGCCGGAACGCAACGATCAGAACTGGGGTGGATGGAGCCCCACCCGTGGACGCGTCATCCCGGGCACCGCGATCTACGTCGCGAAGAAGGCCGGGACCGCCTGACGCACAAGAGATCCGGCCTTCGACGAGGTGAGACTCAGCGAACGGGTCGCGGCACCGTGTGACCGGTGGCGATGATCTCCTCGGTCGCCTCCGGCGACAACGGCGGCACTTCACCGTCGTGTCCGCGGAACCAGGCGATGGTGCGGTGCAGGGCGTCCTCGATCGGGACGATCGGCGCCCAGCCGAGCTCGCGCTGGGCGATCGTCGTGTCCGGACGGCGCACCGTGGGATCGTCCACCGGACGGTCGATGTGCACGATCGGCGAATCCGAGCCGACCAGCCGGACGATCCACTGTGCGAGGTCGAGCATCGAGATCTCGTGCGGGTTGCCGATGTTGATCGGGCCGCTGTGATCGCTCGCCGCCATTGCGAGGATGCCCGCGACGAGGTCGTCGACGTAACAGATCGAACGAGTCTGCAGACCGTGGCCGGCGACAGTGACTGGCTCCCCCATCAGCGCTTGGCGGATGAAGTTCGGGATGGCACGCCCGTCGTTCGGACGCATCCGCGGGCCGAAGGTGTTGAAGATTCGGACGATGCCGGTGTCGACCCCGTACGCCTGCCGGTAGGCCAGCGTGAGCGCTTCACCGAAACGCTTCGCCTCGTCGTACACGCCGCGCGGACCGACCGGGTTCACATTGCCCCAGTACGACTCCGGCTGCGGGTGCACCAGCGGGTCGCCGTACACCTCGGAGGTCGAAGCGACGACGAACCGCGCGTCCCTGGCATGTGCGAGATCGAGCGCGTGGGTGGTGCCCTGCGAGCCGACCTGCAAGGTCTCGATCGGCATCCGCAGGTAGTCCACGGGGGACGCTGGGCTGGCGAAGTGCAGCACCAGGTCCACGTCGCCCTCGATGCGCAACCCCTCGGTGACATCGGCCTGCACGAGCCGGAACCGTCCGGTGTCGTGCAGGTGCGCGACGTTGTCCGGGCTGCCGGTGCAGAAGTTGTCGACGGCGACGACCGTATGCCCCTGTCGAAGCAGGGTCTCGCACAGGTGCGAGCCGAGGAATCCGGCCCCGCCGGTGACGACAGCCTTCATGTCAGTGGCGCGGTTGGCGCCGGCTCTTGCTCATGACGGCCATGATCGCGCCGAGAACCAGCAGGATCAGACCGAGCGGCATCAGCACCCACGGAGCGACCGAGAGGGCGTTCAGCGACTTGCCCTTGCTGCTGTAGTCGTCGACGTTCTTCTTGATCGTGTCGTCGGTGAACACCGAGGTGGTGTCCATGACGGTGATCGGCTCGCGGTTGGGCACCGTGAGCTTCTGCACCTGGTGCTGCTCCATCTTCATGAACACGCCGGTGATCGGGTCGGCCCACACGGTGATTTGGTTGCCGTACGAGCGGTCGGCGTTCTGGGCCGGCGACTCCTTCGGCAGACCGAAGAGCGATCCGGGAACTTCCTGCTTGGTGAAGACGGTGTCGGGAATGACGACCTGGAACTTGTAGGTCTCCATGTCGCGGACCTTCTCCTCGCCCTTGAACTCCAGGTTCACCGGCTTGGCCAGCGTGGTGTCGAAGTAGGGGTAGGTCTTCTTCTCGACGTTGAACGGCAGCTTGATCGTGTAGGAGCCCTGGTAGTCGACCTTCTCACCGTTCAGCTCGGTGCCGTCCCACTTCAGCGTCTTACCGGTCTTGCGGTCGATCGCGTACCGCTGGACCGTCGCCGAGATCGGCGGGTTCTTGGTCTTGTCGCCCTGCTGCTTCTTGGCGTTCTCGACGCTGTCGGTGTACTGCCACTGGTTGAGCACCAGCGCGTCGTCCGAGATGCCCTTCGCCGCCTTCTCGTCGGCGACGACCGTCGCGGTCGTCTGGATCGGCGAGTCCTTCTTGAAGGACAGCGAGGCGACGTCGAGGAAGTTCGCCTTCTCGTCGACGAGGGTCTGCGACGTGTTCTGGTCCTTCGGGATCACCGCAAGTCGCGGGTACGCGTAGAACTTCAAGAGCAGAGCGAGGGTCAGGAAAAAGGCTCCGAACGCGATGACGATGGCGGATTTCCGCACGCTGGCCTCCCAGTGGTGAGCAAGGTCTACCGGAGAGTAGCAGCTTGGATGCGGCGTAGGTCACACCTTCAGAAGACGTGTCATGGAGTTTTTGTCGAGCAACCGTTCCCTGCCGTCGACCTTGACAACTGCCATACCCAGACCGAGCGCGGGCTGCAGGTCCGAATCGCTGTCACCCACCATCACGCAGCGGCGCGGATCGGCCCACGGCGCACGGTCCAGAATGTGGCGGAACAAGCCGTCCGCGGGCTTTCGGCAGGCGCACGTGCCGGCCAGGTGCGGGCACACCGCGAACGCGTCGATGCGACCCGGTTGCAGGCCCTCGATCAGCGCCCGATGCACCGCGACGAGCGCTGCGGCGTCCATCAGTCCCTTGCCGACGCCCTGCTGGTTGGTGACGATCGCGACCGGGATTCCATGGTCGTTCAGCGAGCGGACCGCGGCGGCCGCCCCCGACAGCACCTGCAGATCCTCGGGACGCTCGATGTAACCGGGGCGGTGGACGTTCAGCGTGCCGTCGCGGTCGAGCAGGACAAGATCCCAACGCCCGCGGGCAGAGGGTTGCGGAATCCCTGCGGTGCCCGCGCCGAGCAGTTCGGCGTCAGACAGATGCATCGCGGGACAGTACGTCGACGGCCTCGCACCACACATGTGCCCACAGCATGTGGACCTCCTGGATGCGCGGCGTCGAGCGCGAGGGCACGACGAGCAGGTGATCGACCGATTCGGCCAGGTGTGCCCCGCCTTCCCCCACCATCGCGATGGTTAGCAGACCACGACGTCGTGCCTCGGCCAGCGCCGCCACGACGTTCGGACTCGTGCCGCTGGTGCTCATGGCCAGCAACACATCGCCCTCCTGGCCGTGCGCGGCGACACCGCGGGTGAAGACCTTGTCGTAGCCGTAGTCGTTGCCTACCGCGGTGATCGACGAGAGCGACTCGGCCAGGTTGATCGCCGGCAGCGGGTCGCGGTCGTGGATGCACTTGCCGATGAACTCGGCCGCGACATGGGACGCGATTGCGGCCGACCCGCCGTTGCCGGCGACCAGCAGCGTCCGTCCCGCGACGAGGGCCGCGATGAGTTCCTCACCGGCGGTTCGAACCGCATCCGCCAACTCCGGATCGGCGAGGGCACGGGCCAGCTCCGCCCAATCGTTGATCCCATCGGCGAGTTGCCGGTGCACGGCCGCGGTCGCATCCCCGGGGGTCGTGCCGTGCAGCGGGTGAGTGTCCGGGTTCACTTCTGGGCTCGCCATGAGACGACACCTTCCTTGCTGAACGTCACCTCGGACACCACGAGCCCCATGTCGATGAGTCGCTGAGCCACCAGGTGGCGCCTCTCGAACTCGCAGACGAAGACCATGTGACCGCCGCCGCCGGCACCGGTCACTTTCCCGCCGAGCGCACCGCACCGGCCGGCTTCCTCCACGGCCTCAAGGATGAGGGGGGTGGCGATGCGCGAGGACATCTTCTGCTTCTCCTGCCAGGCCTGACCCAGAAGTCGGCCGACGGTGTCGACCTCGCCCCGCACCAGCGCGATCTTCATCGCCGCAGCGAGGTCCTTCTGTGCGCGCAGACCGGCCAGGGCCTAGCTGTCGCCGGTCTCGTACCGGGAACGCTGGTCCTCGATGATGTGGTCACTCACCCGCGTCGCCCCGGTGAACGCGAGCAGCATGTTGTGTTCGAGTTCGTGCACGGTTGCCGGGCGGATCCGGAGCGGGTTGACGATCACCTGCTCCTTCTCGAACTCGATGAAGTTGAAGCCACCGAAAGCTGCTGCGTATTGATCCTGGGAACCGCCGGGGATCCCGAGGTCCTCGCGCTCGAGCTTGTAGGCCAACTCGGCGATCTCGTACGGCGTGAGGTCGACATTGCAGTGCTGGGCCACCAGGCCGATCACCGACACCATGACCGCACTGGAGGAACCGAGTCCGGAGCCGGGGGGCGCCTGGGTGTGCAGGAACAGGTCGAAGCCGCCGGACGGCGTTGCTCCTTCGAAGTCACGCACGCGGGCGATCGCCGCCTTGGGCAGGTCGAGTTGTCCGTCGTACTCCACCGGCTGGTCGATGTCGAAGCCGATCGACTTGCCGAAGTCCTGCGACTGGACGGTGACCTTGCCGTCCGTGCGCGGACGCAACGTGGAGAAGGCGAACGCGGAGATCGTGCTCGACAGAACACACCCGCCCTCGCGCTCCGGGAACGGCGACACATCCGTACCGCCACCGGCGAACGAGATCCGCAATGGCGCCCGGGCCCGTAGCACTGGGCGGCGGTGATCGATGACAGAAGGATCGGTCGGCTGCGTGAACGTCATCGGGACGGCTAACCTCCACCACGTCGAACCGATTTCCCAGCAGGTCGATGAGAAACTTACTGCACAGTAGCCAGGAGTCGGGAGAGAGGTATGCGCAGATTCCCGATGCTTGACGGGCTGCGGTTGCTGGCTGCAGGTCTGGTGCTGGTCTCCCACGTGGCCTTCTGGACGGGAGCGTCCGGGATCGATGTCAGCGGCCCGTTGCTGGCGCGGGGCGACAGCGGAGTCGCGGTGTTCTTCGCCATCTCGGCATTCCTGCTGCTGCGCCCTTACTTCGGGCGCGACGTCGACCTGCGTCGGTACGTCGTGCACCGCGCGGCACGGATCCTGCCGGCATACTTCGTCGCGCTGGCCGCAGTCTGGCTGGTGCTGTTCCTGCGGACGGGCTCGGTCGGCGGCGCGATCGATGTCGTGGCGCACCTGTTCCTCCTGCAGGGTTACACAGGCGCCGACTACCAGGCGTTCACCCAGACCTGGAGCCTGACTACCGAGGTCACGTTCTACGCGCTCGTGCCGTTCGTCGGACCGGTGCTGGCGCGTCTCGCACGACGCGACGTCCGGCGAACGCTTCTCCTTCTCGCTGCGGTCGCCCTCGTCGGCGTGCTCGCTCAGGCACTCGCGACGGCCGGCACGGCGACACGCGCCACCACGTGGCCGGGAGTCCTGGCCACCAGCGTGATCGGTCACGCCTCGTGGTTCGCCGCCGGTGCAACGCTGGCCGTACTGATGTCCGGAGCCGGACGCACGTGGCTCGCCGGTCGCGTCCCGGCGCCGTCCGCGAGCATGTTGTTCTCGACCGCAGCGCTGATCTATCTCCTCGCGTCCCTCCCGTGGGCCGGACCGGTCGACCTCACGGCGCCGACGGCGTCACAGGCGATCGTGAAGGAACTGCTCTACACCGCGTTCGCGTTTCTGGCGCTCGCGGCCGCGACCCGCCCGGCCGGCGACGAAGCCGCCGAGCGAGTGCATCGCTCCCCCGCGCTGCGCCTGGCCGGCGATCTGTCGTATGCCGTGTTCCTCTGGCACGTCCTGGTGCTGCAGGTGCTCTACCTGGTAGCAGGATGGCCATTGTTCGCAGGCGGATTCGGCTGGATGTTGTTCGCTGTAGTCACCGTGACGGGCATGATCGCCTATGCCTCGGCCCTATTCATCGAACAGCCGGTGATGAAACGGTGGGCGTCGAAACCGACGACTGCCCCGGACGGCGGAACGGTACTTCCGTCGCGATCACGGTGAGCGTGAGCGTACCCAGCACCTGGCCGGCTGCCGCTCCCCACGAACGCTGATCCACCACTCCCCCGAACGCGAGCGCCAGCCCGGCGAGAGTCATTGCGAGCGCCGCGACGAGCGGTCGCAGACGCCGGGGTGACGCCGCTGCGCCGAGGCCGACGAGGACGCCCGCCGGACCGGCGGCGAGGCCACCGACAACAGCGCCGAGCAGCGTGCTGCGAACCGGGCCGGCTCTGTGTTTTTCAGGCTCGTCCTCGACGCCGTCGAACGAAGGCGTCGCGTCCACCCGTCGGGTGATGAAGGCGACCGCTGCCAGGAGCAGGACGCACAGGAGTCCGACCAGCAGCCCTGCGCGATGCCAGGCGGTCGGAGCGAACATCTCCCGCACGGCACCCGCACCCGGGGCGTACGCCTGCCGCCAGCCGTCTACCGTCAGGCTGGTTCTCCCCCGCGCGGTCCAACCCGGGTTGGCACCGTGCGTCGTGACGAACAGCGGTTGCTGTTCACCGCGGGGTGGGGATCCGAGGAGCAGGTGCTCGACCTGCGCACCCTCGGCGGGATCGACCCGGATGTCCAGCCCGCCGGGCGGCACGTCGACCCGCTCCGAGAAGCACGGGACGGCACGACGCAGCGTCCCGGTCGCTCCTCCGGCGAAGCGGAGCGGGAGCTTCGAAGCACCCAGGGTCACGGATCCGGCGGCGCCACAATCTGATCCACCGGCTTCGGCAGTCCGCACCCACACGGACAACGGCACTCGGCCACCCACCTCGATGCGCACGCGCCGACGGAGCACCTCTTCCTCGCCCGCACGGGAGGGCACCGTCGCAGCGGTCACGTCGGCTCCGAGCAGCAGCGCGCCTGTCCGCAGATCGACCGCGTCCGGGACGACGACGATCGAGCCGATGGCAACGCCGTCGAGCGAGACCTCGTTCAAGCCCATCACCGGTTTCGCAGCACCGTCCGGTGCCCGCAGGGACACCCGGATCGTGGTCGTGCCCCGGGCGATGGAGAAGTCCGCCTGTTGCGCTGCCGGGTGTCGTGACTGACCGTTCACCGTGAGCTGCGCCGGCACGGTCAACCCGTGTCCGGTGGCCACACCGACTCGCATCCGCCCACCGTCGAAGGGTGCGGCGAGTTCAAGGTCGTAGGTGGCCGTCGTCTCGTGATCGCCGGTGAGCCAGGTCGTCCGCGGGTCACCGTCGATCGCCGCGTACTGCGAATGCGCAACCGAGACAGGGGCTTTCGCGAACGGGTCCGCCGCACTGGAACTGGCGGCAAGGGCTCGCAGGCCGATGAGTTGACGATGCGGTCGCGCCTGGGCCGGCACCGGCGGTGGGAGGTCCTTGGATCCCGCCACGCCCGGAGACGGGTCGGATGCCGGCAGGGTCGGACCGTAGGCGAGTTGAGCGGGCGCGCCGTTGTGATAGACCCGCCAGCCGCCGGAGTCGGTGACGAGGCCGGCCGGCTCACGCGTGTCGGCGGACAGCACGGTCGCGATGTCACGGGTGATCGCTGCGGTGGCAAGAGCGGCGGGCAGCGCCTCGGATCCACCGGACATCACCACCCGCGCCGCGGTTCGCTCGACCGGCGTGGGTGCGACCCGCCAGATGGAGCGGTGCTTGTCGCGCTCCCCCGCCACCTCGGCCAGTCCGGGTGACGCGGCGAGGGTTTTCTCGACGTTCTCCCATGAGCCGGCCCCGGCATTGCCCGCAAGATCACGCCGGACGACGACGGTGCGGATCCCCATGCGCGCCAACGATTCTGCGAGCGCGGGCTGCGATTCACCGGACGCAGCCAGCGCGTCGACTGCGTCCAACATCCTCGTCGCCACCGGATGACCCAGCGGTGCGGAGGCGCGCACCACAACCGGACTGTCGGCCATCGCGGACAGCGGTTCGTCGGTGGACCGTCCCCAGGTGTAGGACGCCGTACGCGACGACGGGAGCAACAGCGTGGACCCCTCATCGCCGGCCAGCCGGTCCACGGTCTTGGCGGCTCGCTGCCAGGAAGCAGGTACGGCGCTGTACGACGCGTCGGAACCGACCCGTCCTTGCCACAGGGGCACGAGAGCGAGCAGCGTGACCGCCGCGACGGCACCGGCACGTATCCTGCGGTCGAACAGGTCGCGTCCGCGCAGGTGCGCCGACGAGCCCACCAGACCCGCCAGCCCGAGCGCCAGGGGCAGGCGGATGAGCAGGTCGATCTTGTGGACGTTGCGGAACACGACCAGGGGTCCGTCGAGCAGGCCGCGGACGGCGTCCGCGAAGGGTGCGCCGGCGAAGCCCGGGTGACCGACGACCATGACCAGCGTGCCGAGGACAACGCTGACCAGCGCGAACCGGCGCACCACCCCCCGTAGGCGCAGTACCCCCACCACCCCGAGGGCTGCGACCAGACTCGTCAGGACGATCGCGGTGAGAGACTGCGCGACGATCCACCCGCCTTGCCAGGACGGGTGGCCCTCGGCGTCCAGGATGTAGGCGATCCAGTTGTTCGCGCCACGCAGCGTGTTGGGCACCGAGGTGACGGCCGTCGTGATCGAGGCCGTCTCGATGTAGTCGAGGAACGGATAGGCGTAGCCGCCCAGCACGAACAGCGGCAACACCCACCACAGACCGCCGAGCCCGGCGGCGAGCACTAGCAACAGTATTCGCCGTCGTCCCACCGGATGGACGGCCAGCAGGATCAGGGCCGGCACCACCGCGACCGCGGACGCCGTCGCGTTCACCCCGCCGAGTGCTGCGACCAGGAGCCCGAGTCGCGCAACCGGTGCGAGAAGCGCCCGGCCGCGAATCCTCGGGTCGCAGAACCCGCCGGCCGCCAGTAACAACCAGGGCGCGACGGCCCCCGGCCAGGCCTCGACCGAGTGATCGGACAACAAGGTGAGCACCCGGGGTGAGAGCGCGTACGCGGTCGCGCCGACCAGCGATGCCGTCGGCCCGGCGATTTCCCAGCGACGGATCAGTGCTCTGACGCCGGTGAACGCGACGACGATCAGCAGGGTCCACCAGATCCGTTGGACGACCCACGTCGGTAGACCGAGCGAATGCCCGACGCCGAAGACCGGCCCCATCGGGAAGAGGTACCCATAGGCCTGGTTCTGCAACTCCCCGAGCCCGTTGTGCCCGTTCCATGCGTCTAACGAGCGTCCGAGGTAAGCCCAGGGGGCGATCGTGAGGTCGACCTTGGTGTCGGGCTGGATGCGGCCGGGTTGGACGAGCCACGGGATGAGCGCGATCGCGAGGAGCCAGACCCGATCGTAGAAGCGAGACCTCGTTGCACGCTCCGTCCGAACGCTCATCGGTGGTCCGGTCGCCGCCGAAGGATCAACAACAGGTTCCAGGTCAACACTTCGCGCACGCCGGGCACCGTCACCAGGTGTGCCGCCCAGTCAGGAAGATAGCGCGGACGGGCGGCCAGCACCTCGACGTCCGGGTGCGACTTCGCCCAGTCCAGCCCCTGCCGGACGCTGACCCGGAACAGAGTGTCGTCGACCAGGTTCTTGGGTCGGTGGCCGTGCTTGCGCTCGTACCGGCGCGCTGCGCGGTCACCGCCGAGCCAGTGCCAAGGAGACGTCTCGTGTCCGCCCCAGGGTGACAACCAGTTGGTGTACGACAGCAGAATCGTCCCGCCGGGTTTGGTGACCCGGACCAGTTCGTCGGCGACCCGTTCCGGTTCCGCGACGTGTTCCCAGACGTTGCTGCTGAACACGACATCGGCGGTGCCGTCGGCGAACGGCAGAGCGGCAGCAGTCGCAACGACCCCACCGTCGTGCACCGAGGGAACGTTCACGTCATGATCGATGGGCACGTATCTGGCTCCGGCAGCGCGGAATTCACGCGCGAACTCGGCCGGTCCGGCCCCCACGTCGAGGACGAGGACGTCGTCGAATTTCACCCACTCGTCCAACAACTGCACGGAGTCCTGAGCCAGGGCGCCGTAGAACACTTCGGGGCGGGTCTGCTCGAGTCGGAAGGCGCTGAACAAACGCACCGACCGACGAAGGCCACGCCGTGTTGTCATCGGGGACGACGCGCGATCAACTGGAGCGTGGGCCGCATCGCTGGCACCACCGCTCGTCCGGCGATCACCAGGGGTGCGGTGGCCGCGGCGGCTCCCAGGACCGCTTTGGAGGCAAGGACCCCGTGCGGGGTCGACTTGCGGGCGAACCTGCGAGCGACCGAAGCGATGTCCGTGGACAGGCTGTCGAGCAGCGGTCGGCGCACCTCGATGTCGATGAATCCGGCCGCTCGCAACGCCTGCTCCGCGCTGGCAGCGGTGAAGAAGCGAACGTGAGTGGGGTCCTCCAGCATCCACCACGCGGATCCGTACGCCGTCAGGCCGGCGCTGTCCCCGGCCGGCGTGAAGAACTGCACCTGGCCACCCGGCTTCAGCAGGGCGTGGGCGATGCGCAGCGTCTTCGCCGGGTCGATGACGTGCTCCAGTACGTGGATGCCGAAAACCAGGTCGACCGCCACCGATCCGTGCGGGATCTCCTCGACCGGGCAGGCATACAGGTCGCCGTGCTGCCGCACGACCTCGTCGACCCTCAGACCCAACTGGTCGGGGTCAGCGCCGGCGACCGTGGCACCGACGTCCACGAAACGGCGCAGCATCGACCCGGTGCCGAAGCCGATCTCGAAGACGGAGTCCGGGACGCCGGAGCGCACCATCTCGCGGTAGGTCAGGGCGAGACGTGCCTTGTCGAGCGTGGGCTCACCGCCGTACGCCTGATCGCGGTGAGCGGCCGGTGCTGCCGCCAGGTCACGCGTCAGATGACCACATGCGGTGCACTGCTGGAGCACATCGCCCGCCGAGAGCGTCCGGGGTGAAGTCGTCGCGGAACAGACCTCACACGCTTGAGTCGCGATTATTGCTACCTCCGAGTAACCAATAGGCGCTAGCCTAGCGACGCACATCACATGAGCTGGCGAACACCGCAAGGAGAGTACGTGAGAACGTCCCAAGTCGCCGCGCAGTCCGCGCCGCTTCGGGTCCTCTACCTCTCGTGGCGCGATCGTGACAACCCCGAAGCAGGCGGCGCGGAGGTGTTCACCGAGCGGACCAGCGAGGTCATGTCCGACCTCGGCGCCCAGGTCACCATCTTCGCCAGCAAGTTCCCAGGTGCACGCTCGCACGACCGGCACGGCAATGTGCGTGTCATTCGGCAAGGTGGCCGATTCGGCTGTTACCTCGCCGGATTGGCGCACCTGGTGCGTCGCCGAGACGACTACGACGTGGTCCTCGACGTGCAGAACGGGGTGCCGTTCTGGGCTCCCCTGGTGTCAAAGGTGCCGGTGATCAACGTGACCCACCACGTCCACAAGGACCAGTGGCCGGTGATCTTCGGGCCGAGGATCGCGCGACTCGGCTGGTTCCTGGAATCCAGGATCGCCCCGCGCGTCTATCGCGGAAGCCGGTACATCACGGTCTCCAGAGCGACGCAGGACGATCTGGGGGATCTCGGCATCAACGTCGCCGACATCGACCTCGTCTACTCCGGCAATGATCTGCCGGACGACTACGACTCCTACGAACTCGTGCCGCGCACGCAGCACCCGTCGATGGTGGTGGTCTGCCGACTGGTGCCGCACAAGCAGGTCGAGTTGGCCATCGATGTCCTCGCACATCTGCGCGACCAGATCCCCGACCTGACCTTGGACATCGTCGGTTCCGGCTATTGGCGCGCGGAACTGGAGAGGCACGCGCAGGCACGTGAGGTTGCCGACCGCGTGCTGTTCCACGGCTTCGTCGACGAGAACACCAAGCACACCCTCCTCGCACGTGCCTGGCTTTCCCTCATGCCCTCGCACAAGGAGGGTTGGGGTCTGACGATCGTCGAAGCCGGACTGCACGGCACACCGACGATCGCGTTCGCTCACGCCGGCGGTCCGAGCGAATCGATCGTGCACGGGATCAGCGGACTCCTCGCGCAGGACATCCACGACATGACCGAGCAGGTGCGGGTGCTGCTGACTCATCACGACCTGCACGAGGAACTCGGACGCGGCGCCCGCAAGCACGCTCGTGGTTTCTCCTGGGAGGCTGCCGGTGAGCAGGTTCACCAGGTGGCTCTCTCGGTTCTGGGTCGTGGCAGCCGCCCGGCGACACCGTCCACCGCCAGGGTGAACCCCAAGCGCATCGATCAGATCGTCCGCGAGTACGAGATCGAGCGCAGCCTCTCCCGAACACACGCCTGAACTTCCTCTCGGCGAACGAGGCCGACCACCCGCTGATGCGGGTGGCCGGCCTCGAAGATTCAGCTACTCAGGTCACTGGTCGTAGTTGATCTGCGCCTTGTAGGTCTGCGGCTGGCTGACGGAGGACTGCTGCTGCACGAGGCCGAAGATCGCGACTGCTGCGAGCAACGCGCCGGCGATCGCACCGACGATGTTCCAGGCAGCCTTCTTGCCGCCGTCGTTGTTGTTGTTCGTAGTGGCGCTCATGCGATTCCACACCCATCTTTCTCGGATCGCCCGTCGGCGATTCGGGACTCTGTCAAGTCGACAGGTTACCAGGGTGCCGGGCGGTTGTCTGCGAAATGTTACCCGCGCGTTCGCGCCCGTGCTCGACGATCTGCGAACCCCGTCACGAGGACCGCTGCGACGCCCACCACCGGGCCGACAATTCCGCTCCAGCGCCACGGCGGACGCTCGGTCGGTGCCGTCGCTACACCTGGCAACTCGTACAGGCGTAGCCCCGGTTCGGACGCGCTCGGCGTTCGTCCAACAGGGTCGAAGCTGCGCACCGCCGGCTGATCGATCTGGACGAGGACGTACCGGACACCGGCGCGGCGCAAGTCCCGCTCGATGCCACCAGGAGCACCGGCCGACACAGCCGCAGTGATCCGGGCGGACTCGGTGGACTCGCCGCGGACCACCCGATCGGACAACGGCAGGTCGTCGTTGACAAGCACCTCGCGGCCGACGAGGCGCTGCCAAGGGTCCAGGGTGACGACGTCGTGATTCCAGCTGTAGCGCCGGTACAGATTCCACGGGAAGACCGCCACCTTCCCTGGGGACAGGCTCTCGATCCGTTGTGCCATCCGTAGATGACCCGCCGGATAGTCCACGGCGTGCCAACGCCCACCCGCACCGAAGGCCAAGCCGGCGAAGGTCGCCACCGGCCACAGCGCCAACGCGGCGGCCAATGCCACCCTGACGGCCCCCGCCGCGCCGGCGGCACGCGCGAGCCCGGTCAGACGTTCGGCGCTGATCCCGGACGCGACGGCGACGGCGACCATCCACGGCGCGATGAATTTCTGCGAGTCGCGCAGCAAGCCACCCCCCGGCACGGACGTGACGATCCAGGTCATCACTGCCTCGCCCCCGGGCAGGGCCGCAGCGCAGGCGATGAACAGGCCTACTCCCCCGGCCAGGCAGGCCGCCGACACAGCTGCGCGTCGCTCGAGCTGCTGCGCCGTCCGATGATCGGGTCGCGTGACTGCCCGCCAGGCAACGACCAGGACGAAGGCGACCGCCAGGGTCGCCGCGACCGCGACGGGGAGCGAGCGTCGGTCGGCGAACCAGACTCCCTCGTTCCAGATCCCGCCCCCGGTGAACACCGACAGCACGACCCCGAGCGGGGTGTCGGACCGAGACATGAACGCCGTCACGCCTGCCGGATCGGCCGCGTCCCGTGGCGCCAGGAACAGGAAGGGGAACCACCAGGCGGAGTTCACGACGACGAAGGCGCCGAGGGGCAGCATCGCCGTGCGCAGTCGTTCACGCGGCGATGCCTCGTCCACCGGGACGAGCAAGGCGGCGACCGTGGTGAGCAGACCGATGACCGCACCGGTGCTGCCGGTGAGCGCGGTCAGGAGTATCCACAGCAGCAGGCGGAAACGAGCCCCGTCCTCCGTCCGGCGGTACGACAACACCGCGCGCACCAGGAACGGCAGACATGCGTACGCGAGCAGGAATCCCCAGTGACCGATGGCGAGTCGCTCCCCCACATACGGATTCCAGGCGGCTGCGACGGCAGCCGCGACGGCTCCTGTGCGGCTGCGGAAGAACGAGGCGGCTCCGGCCGCGACACCCACGAACACGAGCAGGAGCACCACCTTCTGGACGACCCACCCTGGGGCAAGGTGCGACAGGAGCGAGACCACCAGGTCGCCCGGAACCGCGCGCGGGACGGATCCGTCGGTGCCGAGCGTGCGCTCACTGAGGTCGAGACGCGGTACGAACACCATGTCGTAGAACAGCAAGTAGCCGGGTTTGATCGCCGGGCCGAGAGCGAGGACCCCACAGATCAATCCGACGAGAGCGCCGAGCCAAGTCTTTCGGTCCGTGCGGCCGGTCCCCTTGTGGGAGAACATGATTCAGGACCGTTCGACGTCGGCGAACGCGTCACCCATACGCGCGCACTGGGTCGCGAGGTCGTGCTCGGCGAGCATCCGCGCGCGGTTGTGCGCACCGACCGAGGTGCGCAGCGCGGTGTCCTGCAGGAAGCGGAGCAGTCCGTCGGCCAGCGCCTCCGCGTCGTCGTCCACCAGCAGGTTGGGTGCGTGGACGGCTTCGTCGTTGGTGCCGCAGCGGGTGGTGACCACCGGCAGACCGGTCGCCTGCGCTTCGAGATAGGCCAGGCCCAGCTGCTCCGACCACTTCCAGGTCGGGCGGGGGGCGGTGCAGAACACAGCCGAACTCGCCAACAGGTCGGCCACGCCATGAGCGTCCAGTTGTCCGGCGAGGCTCACCCCATTGGAAGGGTCGGCCGCCGCTTTCTCGACCAGCGGACGAAGCGGCCCCTGACCTGCCACCACCAAGGTGGCCTCGGGGACACTGCGTCGGACGATCTGCAAGGCCTCCAGCACCCGGTCGATCCCCTTGTTCTCGGCCAGCGGCGAGGTGAAGACGATCTGCGGACGGTCCGCACCGTCGCGCCGTGGGCGGAAGATCTCGGTGTCGACACCGGGTTTGACGACCCGGATCTGTTCATCGGTAAAACCGTTGAGCAGCAGGTGATCCCGTGCCGCGTCGACCATGCACAACAGCAGGTCGGCGCCCCGTGCGGATTCCAGTGCCTGCTTGTACGGTGGCACCCTGTACAGGGGCTGGTAGGGCATGTTCTCCCACGTGATCACCGCCTGCTTCACCCTCCCGGATGCGCGCCGACGGTACTTCGACGCCTGGCCGGTGACCAGCGAACACAGCTCGAGGCTGGTGACCCAGTCGTACTCGGACGCCGGCTGACGTTCCAGCCCGTCGACCCACGCGAACGCGCCGGCCTCGATGAAGCGTTTGATCGGGCGACGATAGGTCGACGGCACCCAGGTGATGTCGCCCACCGGCTCCTGGGCGGCGAGCGCGGTGACCTTCGTGTCGGGCATTCGCGACATCCAGTACAACTCGCGCCGTGCCCGCTGGTCGGGCAGCGAGACCCAGAGCAACCGGCGGGTCATGAGCCGGTTGCTGCCCGGTCACGTGCTCGATCACGGCGTCCGCGCCGTGCGCCGAGGGTGTATCCGACGACCTCCATCGAACGCAGCGCGACCATCCCGGCAGCATGCTGGGGGTCGCGCGTCAGCCGGGCACGATTGTCGACGTACGCCTTGATCAGCGCCTTGCCCTGTGCACCGACGGCTCCTTCGTGCTGCTGGGCGAACGCAGGGATGGAGCGCCCGTAGTAGTAGCGCTTGCTCATCACGTCACGCAGCGTCAGACGTCCCTCGTCGTGGTCGATCACGACCGGCGCGAGTTCGATCCTGGCGCCGGCCGCGAGCATTCGCATCCGCAGGTCGGCGTCCTCGGGGCCGGACATGTCGAGATGGAACCCGCCGTCGCCGAGCAGGAAGTCGCGGCGCAGCAGACGAGGATTGTGCAGCCACGGTTGATCGAGGTAGCACTCACGTTCCAGCGCGCGGCACGCCGTCCAGAAGCCTTCACCGATGGTGCGCTCGGGCAGCGCCACCCCGTCGGCGCCGGTGTCGAGAGCCGTCCGCACGGCGACTGCGATGCTCTGCGGCGGCAGGATCATGTCGCTGTCCAGCCAGAGCACCCACTCCCCGACTGCCTGCTCTATGCCGAGATTGCGCTGGGCGGAGCGCTCCGGGCCACCGGTGAGCACCCGGTCGGCGTACCGTGCCGCGATCTGCGGTGTCGCGTCCGTGCTGTGGTTGTCGACGACGATGAGTTCGAGCGGCCGATAGGTCTGCGCGACAACCGACTTCAGACATTCTTCGATCGTGCGCTCGTTGTTGCGGGTAGGAACGACCACCGTCACCATGGCGTTGCCGACCGAGCGATCATTCATGCCGGTGTTCCTTCCCGTTCGGTTGCCGGTGAAGTACCGGCTGCTGTATCGGACCGGTTGTTCGCGTCCGGTGAGATCGTGCTGCGGCCCGGCCCGCCCCGCTCGGGTTCCGCAGCAGAACCGCGCATCGACAATGCCGCGAGCAACACGACAACGAGACCGAATCCGGCCAGCCGATGCGGCCAGAGACTGAGCGCCACCGCGTCCGCGCTCACGGTGCCTCGCTTGTCCCCGATCACCCACAGGTAGAGCGGGACCGCGGCGAACATCAGCCCGGCACCGACGGACAACAGATGCCTGGGTGGGACCGGACGCAGGCGTTGGAGCGCCACGACCAGCGCAGCCGCGACCAGACCCGGCCACCCGACGGCGAAGCCCGCCACGAGCACAGCACCGGCTTCCTTCGACCAGCGCGGAACCTGCTTCGTCCGAACATCGGTCGGCATGACGTCGTCGGCGAACAGCCGCTTTCTCCGTGCGGCCAGCACCACGGACATCAGCGCGACGATCAGGACGAGACCCGATGCACCGGCCGCAATGTTCGACCACATCTGCGGCCCGAACCGCATCTCGATCTCGTACCGGCCACCGGCCGGAACCCGCCATCCCGTGGAGTATCCGTCGAGCGTGGTCGGAGCCCCGAGGTCGCGACCGTTGGCGGTCGCTTTCCAGCGGGCGTCGTAACTCTGACCGAGAATCACGTTGAAGGGGCCCGACGCGGCGACGGTCATCGCCTTCGAGGACGGCGTGTCCTTCGTGATCTTGACGACCGGATCCGTGGTGCGCACCCGCACGCGATCCTGCCGGTCGGTCAGGGTCATGGAGTCGACGACGAAGCCGGCGGCCTGTTCGATGCGATGCTCACCGGCACCGAGGCTCAGCGGTGCGCATGCCGCCCAGGATGTTGCCTGCTCACTCTCTCCGGCGATCGACTTCGTCGCCGGTCGCATCCGCAGGGGTTGACCGTCGACGGTTCCGACCGTCAGACAACGCCCGCCTGAACTGCCTGCCGAGTCCAGCGGTCCGGGCTGGTCCTGCGCCATCCGGGCGCCGGTGTCGATCGTGGTGAATCTTGGGGGTGGGCCGTCGCGCCGTCCGATGGCGGCCTTGAAGGTGACCCGAACCGTTCGCCCGTCGACCTCGGGGAACTTGATGGTCGTGCGCCCGTCCTGCCGAAGCTTGTACTGGTCGACCACCTTCTTGCCGTCGACGGTCACCGTCGCCCAGCCGGCCCAGTCGGTGTTGTTCTGGGCACCGAACCCTTCCGCCTGGTCGATCGTGACCGACGAGACGGGGCGCCGCGACCCGGTGAGTTGCCACCACGACCCGTCGGTACCTCCTCCGGGCATCCAGGCGGTGGACGACTTGCCGTCGACGGCCATGGACGCGCGGGCGTCCGCGTTGTGGAAGTAGAAGTCGGACGACGTGGCGCGTGTCGATCGGCTGTACCCGGCTACGTCGTCGTATGCGGTCTCTACATCGCCCTTGGTCCGCACCGTCGCCCTCGCAGTGAAGCTGCGCTCGTCGGGCAATGTCACGATCCGCCGGAAGACCTTCTCCGGATCGTCCGCCGTGGACGCGGTGCCCTGCTGGCGAGCGAGGGTGACATCCAGCGGCGTTCGGGCGAACGCCTGTTGCTGCGCCGGAGTCAGGCGTGCATGCAATGACTGGTAGGTCAGCGGTGTGCGGGCGGTGCGGATCGCCAGGGCGCCTGCCATCTTCACGTCGGACAAGCCGACCATGTTGTATCCGTCACCACGTGTGCCGGCGACGGTGAAGCGGACCGTGTCGGTGGTCAGATCGCCGAAGTCGAAGGACGCGTAGCCCTTGTCCGGCAGGCGATGGGTGATCGTGCGTCCCCCGGCCGTGACCGAAAGCCGGTCGATCCGGGCCGAGCCGAGTTGTGCCTGCTGCACCTTCACTGTGCCCAGACGTATTGGGGTCGGCTGGCGCACGGTGGCGTACTGACCGACCGCACGGCCGAAGTCACCGAACAACCACGAGGTGTCGGGATCTGCGTCGAGGAGGTTCTCCGGTGCCGCCGAGGGAACGTCGAAGAAGGTGCCGCCGCGCGCGCTCGCCGTGACGATCGCACCTGAACGGACAGCGACCGTCTGGTCGTCCGGGGTGCCGAGCGCGCGCATGTTCTTCGCCGTCTCGTCGGCGGCCAACAAGGACCCTTCGCCGTTCGTGAGCCGGTTGGGAATCGCCGCGCGACGCGCATTCGTGTCGGTGATGACCAGCGCGTGCCGCTGACCGAGTTGGTGCAACAGGTCACCGACGGTGAGATCGGCGGCATAACGGAAACTGGGCTGGGTCGACAACAATCCGTCGGCGGCCAACCGTCCGATCGACCACGCGTCACCCGCGACGACGATCGACCGGTTGTCGCTCGTCGCCCGCACTGCCGTGACCGGGTCGCGGACGTCGTACAACTGAACCGGATGCATCAACGCCTCTCCGTAGGAATAGGCGTCGGTGCCGCGTCCGAAGACGAACTCACCCGGCTCACCGAAGTTCGCCCGGCCGAACAGGCCTGGGTCGACACTGATGACCCGATCCACCAAGCCGGGCCGAGCTCCGCCGTCCTGCTCCCACACCGTGTCGTGACGCACCAGCACGCGATCCGCACCGAGGTAGCGGGCATAACTCGAGATTGCGTTCGCCGGGGTACCCGCACTCTGCAGAGCATCGTTCACCGCCGCGAGGTAATTTCCGCCCGGAGCCGAAGCGTTGGGACTGGTCTCCGGCAGGACCGCGTCACGCTTCAGCAGCGAGTTCGGCAGATCGTCCGGACGCTGCGCCGTCCACCGGTAGGTGGGCCGCACCTGACCGGGTAGGAACAACACCCGAGAACTCGGATGCCCCTTGTCGGCGGCCCGTGCGGCCTCGTGCCAGTAGCCGGGGATGTTCATCTGTGAGGTGTAGAGGCGCCCGGTCAGGGCAGGCAACGCCCACGCGGTGAGCAGCACGGACACCATCGCGAAAACCAACGGCGCGGCCCAGCCGCGCCGTTGGACGGCTCGTGCCCAGTGTTCTGCGGCGAGGCCGAGCGCGACCGCGAACCCCAGCGCCAACACCGCACCCACCTTGTTGGTGGTGCGGAAGGCGGAGGCCGCCGGATTCTGGAGAACTTCTCCGAGCACTCGACCGAATGGTGACTCCTCGCGTCCGGGACCCGGGAACATCCCGACCATGACCACAGCCGCGAGCGCGATCCACCCCACGACCATCCCGCGTACGTCACCGGGCAGGTATCGCAACGCCAACGCAGAAAGCGTGGGCCACAACATCGTCAGCAGCACCACGAACGTGCCGACGAGGAAGATCGCGTGTTGCGGCACCCACGGACCGCTGGAATCCGTCCCGTACAACGGCCACATGCCCAGGCCGCGCAGCACCTCCGGGAACGAGGACACCTTCGCGATGCCGTCCAGCGTCTCGGACTGCATGACGATCTGGCGTCCGGTGGTGAGCGCAGCTCGCGCGGGGACCAACCAGTACAGCGAGACCCCCACCACGAAGGCCGCACACTTGGCCGTGACCACAGCCAGATCGCTGATCCTCGCGCGCCACGCGAAGCGGGCGACGAGGAGGATCGGGATCAGCGCGGCCAACTGGAGCAGCGGAACGACGGCCACGTTCATTCCACTCATGCCGAAGAAGACGAGACCGAAGGCTGCCGGCCAGGCCCAGCTTCGCGGATGACGGACGGCGTGGACGAAGGTGATCAGCAGCCAGGGCAGAAGAGCCATCGGCAGCAGGATGGCGAGGGTGACGCCGGCCTGGATCTGGTACGGATTGGCCAGGTACACGATGCCGGCGACCAGGCCCGCCCAGCGTGAGGCTCGTGGTGCGAGCAGCCGCACCAGACGGTTGGCGCCCCATGCCGCCGACAGCCACAGCCCGAAGTGGAACACCTTGAAGGCCCACTCGGGATTCATCCCCACGGCGCGCAGCAGTCCGACGACCAGCAGGACGGGGACGAGTCCCACGTTGAAGTTCGCCGAGCCGAGGTAAGGGGACGCCGTCCAGCCACTGAGGTAGCGCGCGAGGGTGTCCCAGGGTGCCAGGTAGACCTCGGGCTTGATGTCGGTGTAGAAGGATCCGAAGCCGTTCAGGGCGACGATCAGCGCCAGACCCACGACCGACGCCACGCACGCACAGGCGTAGCGGCTGATTCTGGGTCGCACTCGGTTTCGCTCCGCACGGTCGGCGTCAACGCCGCGGCGGGCGTCCTCGGACAAATCGGTTCACCAATATAACTGCCCGGTAACCTAGGTCACAGCGCATCGCCACGATGCTTGCCCTGTCATCTCCCATCACTGCCCGATCACGTGCGGATCGGGTCGACCACATGCCTAGGACACGGTGAAGAATCCAGCCACCAAGGGTTACCGCCATCAGGCGTTGGCGGCCGTCCTGGGACTTGCGATGGGGCTGTCGAACCTGCTCGGCTACTTGATGGTGCTGCTGTTGACCCGCTCACTGGGTCCGGCCGACTTCGGCGGCTACACCGCTTTGTCCACCTACGGCGTCCTGTTGGCGATTCCTGCGGGCGCGTTCCAGATCGTGGTCGCCCGACGGCTGTCCAGCGGCTGGGCCGATACCGGGTTGCGAGGGACCTCGGGCATCGGATCGGCTGCCTTGCTGGGAGTCGTGTTCTTCGCAATCACGACAGTGCTCGCCCCGTGGCTGGTCGAGATCTTCCACGTGGGTTCCACCTGGTCCGCGGTCTTCCTCGCAGCGATGTTGCCGCCCATGATGCTCACCGGATGTTTCCAGGGCATCCTGCTGGGTCGCCAACGCCTACGCCAGTTGTCGATTCTCTACCTGGTCACGGCGGTGAGCCGGGTCCTCGCGGCAGCAGTCGCTGCCATGTTCGCGTTCTCGGTACGCGACGTGTTCGCGGCGATGTTCCTGGCCACGCTCGTGTCGGCCGCGACCGGCGCCTGGCTGACACGAACCGATCTGCGGTCGTTGCCGCGATCAGCCCACGGACTCACCGGTGAGATGCTGCGCTCGAACAGCACCCTCGCCGCGTACGTGGCGCTGACCAACATCGACGTCCTGCTCGCGCGGCACTTCCTCGACCCGCACGAAAGCGGTGGTTACGCCCTGGCGTCCACCTTCGGTCGCGCGATGTGTTGGGGCACGCAGTTCGTCGCGCTCATCATCGTGCCCCGGATGCACGGCACCAATCCCACGCGGACACTGCTGAGAGCCAGTCTGTTGGTCCTGACCATCGGGTTGTGCGGCACTGCCCTCATCGCCGTCGACCCCGGGTTGTTCATCACTCTGGCCGGAGGCGCTGAGTTCACCGAGTACGGCTCTCTGGCGCTCATCTGTGTCGTGCTCGGAATCGCGTGGGCTCTGGCGCAGGTGTGGTTGTTCTCGGAGATGAGCACGGACTCCGGTGTCCTCGGTGCACTCACCTGGGTGGTCGTCGGGGTGCAGAGCGCGACGATCTGGCTTTGGGCACACGAGAGCCCCGGTCAGATCGTCGGAGTCTGCCTGGCGGGGGCACTCCTGATCGCAGTTGCGGGTCTGCTGCGCGTGCTACGCGGGCGCCGACCGCCGGACGGTGCCCGTCCGGAGCTACTTGTCCTCGCCGATGGCCCGTGAGCGTGACAGGAAGACCTTCGCCCCGGCACGGAACAACCCGGGAAACTTGTTGACGGCCTTCCAGGCCACCGTGTTGACGCGGTCCTGAATCTTCGTCTGGTAAAGCCGCAGCGCCTCGTCCCTCTTGGACAGCGCTCGTCCGGTACCTGCCGGACGGCGGAACACCAGTGCGTGCAGACCGTTCGACCAACGCAGGTCATCCGCATGTGCCGCGTCCCAGGTGCGTTCGATCGTCCAGCCGGGGTGCTTGGCCAGGAACAGGCGGTGCGCCTTCTGCACGACCGGCCATGAGGCGTCATCGATGAGCACGAGCGCTTCGTCGGCGAGCAAGGGTTCCACCACCGCGAGCGCCAGATAGTGCGAGATGAGGGTGTGTTCCCCGTCGTAGAAGTACACGCCCACCGGCTTGTCGATCAGGGTCCGGTCGGTCATCAGCTTGAAGCAATCGCCTTCGAGCAGAACGACGTTCGCCTGCCCCGCGTACTTCCCGAGGTTCGCCTCCAGCTCGGCTCGTGCTTCGAGTCCCTGCATACCGAACTCGAGGAAGTTCTCCATCGCATAGAAGTCCTTGCCGGCGTTGTCCTGCACGGCAGCACACAACGACCGGCCCTTGAACGTGCCGACCTCGAGATACGCCTCGTCGTCGGGCATCGCTGCGGCGGCCGCCTGAAGGACGGCAAGTTCATTGGGACCGGTATAGCCCGCGACGTCGGTCGCGATCTGCGCCCACCGCGCGTCGAGAGGATCCGTGGTCTGCGGATCGCCGGGGAAGGCGTCAGCCAACTGATCGAAGAACTTCGCGGTGTTCATAGACTCTCTTCCGGATAACGGCCCACGACTGGGACCCACGCGGCATCCTACCGATGGGTAACGTGCGTGTTCGCAGTTCCGTCGCACGTCGTCGCAGGCCTGTCGGGCACCTGCGCTTCCCCGCGGCTCTGCCTGGATCGAGGAGGACCAGCACCACATGGCGCAACGCAGCAGATCGCACTACGGCCACAGCCCGGCGCTGGACGGCCTGCGTGGTGTCTTCATGGCTGCGTTCATGGCCTTTCACTTCGGGGCGACGTTCCTGTCCGGCATGTGGATCGCGATCAACCTGTTCTTCGTGCTGTCCGGCTTCCTGATCACCCGGCTGTTGATCGAGGAACGCGAGACCCGTGCAAGCATCGATGTCTGGGGCTTCTACAAGCGACGCGGACGACGGATCCTGCCTGGGCTGTTCGCCATGTTGACGGTTGTGACCGTCTACGTCTGCGTATGGGCACCGGAAGAGCTACGCGCCCGGTGGGGCGGTGACATTCTGGCCACCCTCGGATTCGTCATGAACTGGCGGCTGATCGCCCAGAGCGACGAATACTTCGGCGACCACCTCGTCGCGCCCCCGCTACGACACGCCTGGACCCTCGGAATCGAGGAGCAGTACTACCTGGTCATCCCGTTCCTGGTGATGGGGCTGGTCCTGTTGGTGCGCAACCGTGCCGCACGCGTCCTGGCGCTCGTGGCCCTCGCCGGTCTGGCGACGATCTGGACGGCGGCGCTGGCCGCTCGGGAGTCGACGGGCTTCGCCCGGCTCTATTACGGCACCGATACGCGCATCGCGTCGCTGCTGATCGGTACCGCACTCGGAATCGCGCTCGGCTGGACCGCCAGGGAGGGTATCCCTCGGTTGCCGCTGCGGTGGGTCACCGTGCTCGGTTGGGTCGGACTGGCGAGCAATGTCGCGCTCTTCCTGATGATCGATCCGTTCACCGACTGGATGTACACCCGCGGCGGGATGTTCTTCGGCGCCATCGGGTCGGCGTTGCTGATCCTGTCGCTCGCCGACCCGCGTCGCAGCGCCATCAAACAGTTGTTCAAACCCCGCATCGCGCGCTGGTTCGGTCGGCTGTCCTACTCGCTCTATCTGTGGCACTGGCCGGTTCACTTGCTGCTGGGTCCCGACGGGCTCGCCGGCAGCGTCGTGCTCACCGGAGTCGTCGGCTTCGCGATCTCCACTCTGCTCGCCTACCTGTCCGACCGATTCCTGGAGCAGCCGGTGCTGCGCGGTGGGATCAAGGCCCTGCTCCCTCGTCTCCGGGTCCCGATGGCGGCCGTTTTCGCGCCCATGGTCGCCTTCGTGGTGGTGTGTGCCACCGTGTTGCTGCCCACCTCGGCGGCGCCGACCGGATCGCAGACGACGGTCATGCCAGCAGCGATCACGCGGACCCAACCTGAGTACTCGGGCACACCTGCTGCCTTCGCGATGCTGGGCGATTCCGTGCCGTGGTACCTCACCGAACGCTTTCCGCGCAAGCTGTTCCCGCAGGCGAAGCCGGTCAACCTCGCCTCCGAGGGGTGCGACCTGCTGGACCGGCCGCTGCTGTCGGTCGACGGCATCAAGGATCAGCACGGAGCCTGCAAGCAGAACATGAACACCTGGGGCGCGCGACTGCGAGAGTCCGGCGCTGCGTCGTTGGTGGTCTGGGGTTCGCCGTTGCTGGCCTCGGCACACCAGATGCCCGACGGTTCGAAGGGGCTGCTGGGTAACCCTGCGTACGAGCAATTGATCCTGCAGACCTACGACCGGATCTGGCAGACCGCACGGGCCAACGGAGCGCGGACCGTCGACGTGGTCAACGTGCCTTGTCGGCGCTTCGGAGCGGCTCCGGACTCCCAGGAGTACCAGCAACTGCAGCGCGAACAACCCGGCTACGTCGAGGAGTTCAACGATCCGGTTCGACTGAACGGCCTCCTGGCCCGCTGGGTGTCCTCCACCCCGGGCGCCCGCCTGATCGACCTGCACAGCGCCATCTGCCCCGAAGGACGCCGGGATTCCATCAACGGGATCACCGTGTTCAACGACGGGCTGCATTTCTCCCCCGAGTTCACCCCGACGCTGTGGCGTTGGCTGCTCGGGCAGCTCAGCGCGCGCGCTTAACCCTCGACCCGCACGACCTGCGGGGCCAGCCAACTCCAGATGAGTTCGGCTCCCGGCTGCGAGAAGTGGATGCTGTCCTTGTAGACGCGGGCACCGTTGATGGTCCGCCGATATTCACCGGCCGGACACAGCTGAGCGCTCAGATCGAGCACCGACACGTCGCCCTGGTGGCGGGCCCTCCACTCACCGATCAACCTGTTCGCCCATGCGGTGTCGATCGGCACGGGCTCACGCCCGACCAGTTCTGCACTACGACCGCGCAATTGGGCCGGTTCGAGCACTCGACACGGAACGTTGACCACGTCGAGACGTCGCGCACCGGTGGTCTTGAACTGGCCGTACAAGGCGTCCAGGCTGCGCAGCAGGAGGCGGCCCGCCTCCGGCGACCCCGGTTGGACGACGCGCCCGTCGATCTGCAGCGGGAACAGGAATGCAAGGCCGGCCGGAGCGAGGATCACGTCCGACCCTGCGGCACGCGCCTGCCCTGGCCACCGTTCGCGCCAGGCTGCGCAACCAGGATCCTCAGGGATCGTCTTGTCCAGGACGGCGAGGGTCACAGGTACCGGGTTGCAGCCGTTGTACGTCGCCAACCTGGTCATCTGCAAACCCGGATAGCTCGATCGGTGGAATCCTTCGACGAGGGACGAGGGTATCGAGTCGCCGACCACGGCCATCCGGACCGGGGTCGTCGGCGCGACATACCGCACGGATGCGTCCAGAGGCTGCCCGTTCCACGGCGGGCTGTCTGTCTGCGGCAACGAGTTCCACAGACCTGCCGCGATCGCGGCCAGCACGGCCACCGTCACGAAGCCGGTGGCCCGAGGTACTCGTCGGCGCAGCATACGCCGGACCGAGCCGCGAAGCCCGTACATCAGGATCGGCAGTTCGACCAGCCGGTAGGACGCGACCGCGCAGACCCAGGTGAGCAAAAACTGCAGCAACCCGTTGACCAGCGCCGGCAACGAGTCGAAGCGCAACCACAAGGAGATCGGCCAGTGGTACAGGTACAGCCCGTAGCTGATCTGTCCCAAGTGGACCAGGGGCGCAATCCCGATCACCCGGTTGATCGTGAGTCTGCGCGTGTCCAGCGCGGAGATACCCATGAAGGCCGCGAGCACCGCGAAACAGAACAGACCGCCATACCGGAACGCACCTGTGCTGCGCTCGTCGAGCAGGAAGAAGGCACTGAGCGAAACGATGGTGCCGATCCACCCGATCGCGTTGGTGATGCCGCGCGGCAACCGGAACTTCTCGCGTCCGGGGGCTGCGGTGTACATCGCTGCACCGGCCACACCGACGATCAGGGCCTGCATGCGAACGTCGGTGCCGTAGTAGAGCCGGCTTCCGGAGCCGCCCCCCGGGCCGACGAGGTAGGAGGTCCAGGCTGCGCTCGCGGCCGCGAGCGCGACCAACATCCACACGCGCACGGCTTTACGGCGGCTGACCGCGAACAGACCGAGGATGAGCCAGGGAACGAAGAGGTAGAACTGCTCCTCGACGGACAATGTCCACACATGGCGCAGCGGCGAAGGATCGCTGAAGTAGTCGAAGTACTGGTCGTCGCGTTCGATCAGGCGCCAGTTCTGCCAGAACGTCAGTGTCGCGAACGCATCACCCGCGGTCTGCGAGCGGTTCGGGGTGCTGTCGACGAACGCGACCTTGACCAGTACCGCCAGCACCAGCAGACACATCGCGGGGACGATGCGTCGCGCGCGGCGCAGGTAGAAGCGCACCACGTCCAGATCGCCGTACTTGTACCGCTCCTTGATCAGGATGGTGCCGATCAGGAATCCGGAGAAGACGAAGAAATGGTTGATGCCGATCCAACCGCCCACCAACCAACTGGCGCCGAAGTGGTAAGCGATGACCAACAGCACGAACAGACCGCGGTAACCGTCCATCGCGCGGCGGTAGCTCGGTCCGTGCTGCTCAAGGTCGAGCGCGACGCTGCGGCGCAGCACATCGGGCACGTCGAGTCCTGCCATCACATGTCCTCTCGGCCGGACCGCATCCGGCCGGGTATGTCGTGCCGACGGAACAACGAGCAGGAGCCGTCGATCACGGCTCCCGATCTGCTGTGTCAGACGTCTGTCGAGCGCCCGTCGGGAACGCGGTCGGCGTCGACGTCTCCACGGTCGAAGTCGTCATCCTCGTAGGAACGGCGGCGTCGGCGGTCAGCACGCTCGTCCAGGTCGTCCTCGAGCACGGGGCGGCGTCCACGACGTCCGGAGTCGCGTGCGGAATCACGTCCGGTCGGACGATCGGCGTCGTCGTCCACGATTGCGGGGCGGCGACCGCGGCGCTCGGCATCGCGTGCGGAACCACGTCCGGTCGGACGATCGTCGTCGTCCTCGTCGTCGTCGAACCGGTCGCTCGCCGAGGTACGGCGGGGGGCAGGACGGTCGTCGTAGCCCTCGTCGTCATCATCGTGGCGAGCGGGTCGACGTTCCTGCCGCTTGTCGAGACCGAAAAGAGCGACTCCGAGTGCCGGAATCAACAGGCCGAGTGCGAGGGCGATGATCGCGCGTAGTTTGGCTGCGTCGTTGACTCCCTGGCAAGCACCTCTGCCCCATCCGTCCGGCGGGGAGGCCGCCGATCCACACCCGAATACCCCGCCTACGTCACCCTTGGGTACCCACAGAGGTGTGAAGTAGAAGTATGCGGCGAGGCCCAGCAATGGAAGCCCGCACAACAACGCGATCTTGCTGCCTGTCCGCAACGCTGTCACAGTGCGGGTCTCGTATCCATCAGCTGACATGGCGGCGATGCTACCGGCAGCAACGACTGCAGATCTACTGCTCGGTAGATATGATCCGACGAGTTTTCCTGCCGATGGAAGGACCCCGTGGCCA
This sequence comes from Yimella sp. RIT 621, assembly GCF_004146205.1. Taxonomy (NCBI): domain Bacteria; kingdom Bacillati; phylum Actinomycetota; class Actinomycetes; order Micrococcales; family Dermacoccaceae; genus Yimella; species Yimella sp. RIT 621. The sequence goes on along the minus strand of NZ_SEIP01000005.1, from coordinate 110,538 downwards.
AGCACAAGTCGTTGCCGTACCGTCCGGCTCTCGACGGCCTGCGTGGGGTCGCAGTCGCTGCCGTCGTCGTCTTCCATCTGAACAAGTCCGCCCTTCCTGGCGGATGGCTCGGGGTCGACCTCTTCTTCGTCCTGTCCGGATTCCTGATCACGTCACTGCTGCTGACCGAACACAATCGTTGGGGGCGGATCAGTCTCGGCGGTTTCTGGGCATCCCGAGCTCGCCGGCTCCTGCCGAGCCTGGTCCTCATGCTGTTGGCGGTGCTGACTGCATCCGCGTTCCTGGCCGAGCACGGACGGCGTCCGGCCATCGGTGGGGACGTCCTGGCGGCATTCTTCTACGTCGCCAACTGGCGCTTCCTGCTCGGGGACGAGCAGTACTTCGCGACGATCGCGATGCCCTCACCAGTGCGACACACCTGGTCCTTGTCCATCGAGGAGCAGTTCTACTTCGTCTTTCCGCTGCTGTTGGCGGCGCTCCTGGTCGTGGTCCGGCGGCGGGTCCAACTCGCGGTCGTTCTGGGTGTTCTCGCGACCGCTTCGGCCCTATGGATGTCGGTCAAGTACGTACCGGGCGTCGACCCGTCCCGGGTCTACTACGGCACCGACACCCGCATCTTCGAGTTGCTGATCGGCGCCGCAGCAGGAGCACTTCTGGGTGCTCACGAGTTCGCGGAACGGACCCGCTGGCGCGTCGACGGCATGATCGAGCGCCTGGCCTGGCCGGCCATCGCACTGTTCGTGTCGAGCTTCTTCCTGGTGGACGAGAACAGTCCCTTCGTCTTCCGCGGTGGGTTGGCCCTGCTGTGCCTGATCGCTGTCGTCCCGATCGTCGCCGCATCGGCGCGGACGAGGAACTCCTTCCAGCGACTCTTGGGATGGGAGCCTTTGCGTGGTCTCGGCCTGATCAGCTACTCGCTGTACCTGTGGCACTGGCCGGTGATCGTCTTCCTGAACGCGGAGATCGTCGCGAACCCCTGGGTGCGGGCGCTCGCCCAGGTCACGCTCTCCCTCGGCCTGGCGTACGCGACCTGGCGGTTCGTGGAGCAGCCGATCCGGCGTGGCGGCTTTCGGGCGCTGGTGCCTGGCCGACCGGCGACCAGCCGCGCCGTCACGATCGCCACCGTGCCGCTCCTGCTGGCCGGGCCGTTTCTCGTCCGGCTCACACCCGCACCGGCGGCGACGGTTCGTAATGTGGATCTGGCTGTCGGCACGTATGTGCCTCTGGAAGAGCGCGCGGTCGTGACCTTGATCGGCAACTCGATCCCGGAAAGTCTGAAGACCGGTTTCGACGCTGCGGAGTACCCGGACATCGAGGCCAAAGAGGTGACGAGCATTGGTTGTGATCCGTTCGTCTCCAACCGGTGGCGTGACGGAGCAGTTCAACCGCCCTCCTCGGAGTGCCGCGGATGGAAGGACGGCGGCTGGGTCCGAGCGCTCGGCGAGCAGAGACCCGCGCTCACGTTGTTCTTCGTCCCCCAGACAACGACTGGCGACTGGGGTGACGCAGGGCGGAAGATCGAGTTCGGCACCCCGGCGTACGACCGATGGTTGGCCGGAGAACTCACCACGCTGCACCGCAGGGTCACATCGGCAAAAGGGGGCCGGTTCGTGGTGATGAATCTTGCCTGCCACCGCCAGACCGACTTCGGTTTTGATCCGACGATCAAGAACGTCAATGACGATCGCAGGGTGCAACACGTCAACCGGGTCGTCGCGGTTTGGGCGAAGCAGGCAGGAGTTCCGGTCATCGACCAGTACAAGGCGCTGTGCACCGGCGGCTATCACGGATCGGTCAACGGCGTCCCGCTGTACAAAGACACGCTCCACTTCACCCCGGAGAGTGCGCGCATCATGTGGAGTTGGCTGGTGCCCCAGCTCCAGACCGCGTTGCAGAGCAGGGGCTGATCGTGCCGGTGGCGGTGATCCTCGCCGGTGGACTCGGTACCCGGATGCGGCCGCTGACCGACCTGCGGGCCAAACCCGCGCTCCTGGTCGCCGGGACGCCCATCGTCGGTCATCAGTTGCGTTGGTTGGCGTCTGCCGGGATCAGGCGGGTCGTGATCGCGACCTCCTACCGCGCGAAAGACCTGCGCACGGTCCTGGACGACGGCTCGGAGTTCGGGGTAGCGGTCAGTTACGTGCACGAAGCCGAACCTCTCGGGACCGGTGGCGCACTGGCGCTGGCCACCCGAGCGATGGATCCGCACCAGGCTGTCGTCGTCCTCAACGGCGACCAACTCACCGGTCACGACCTCCAAGCGCACCTGCTCGCGTTCGCCGACGGCGGCGTGGCTGTCACCATTCATGCCCGGCGAGTGGACGATGCACGCGCGTTCGGCCTGTTAAACCTCGACGGTGATCAGGTCCGCGGCTTTCGCGAGAAGCCCACCGAGCCGGTTCCCGGCGTCGTGAATGCCGGCACCTACATCCTGCGGGCAGGTGTCCTGCGCGACGTGCCGAGCGACACCGTGGTGAGCCTCGAACGTGAGGTGTTCCCCCGCCTGATCGCCGACGGTTTTGTCGTCACCGCATACCTGGAGGACGCCTACTGCCTGGACGTCGGCTCCCCCCGTGCGCTCCTTCAGGCCAACCGGGACGCGGTCGCCAGAACCGGTGCCACAGCGCGGGTCGACGGCGTCGTGGCGAGCAGCGCGACCGTCGACGGACACAGTTATGTCGGGACCGGCGCGGCGGTCGGCGCCGACGCGGTCGTCCACGGATCGGTCTTGATGCCCGGATGCGTCATCGGTGACGGCACGAAGATCGAACGCTCCATCGTCGCCCAGACCGCCGTCGTGGCCGAGGGAGTTCGGCTGCAAGACAACGTCATCGGCGAAGGAGCACGGGTCAGCAGCTCCCTCGAACCCGGTGCGGTCGTGCCGACCGGTGCTGTGATCGGTTAGTGCGCCGCCTGGTGCCAGGAATTACCCACGCCGATGCTCACGTCGAGCGGAACGTCCATCTCGATCGCCGCGCCCATCTCACGACGGACGAGATCCTCGACCTGGTCGCGCTCGCCCGGCGCGATCTCCAGCACCAGTTCGTCGTGCACCTGCAGCAGCATCCGTGACTTCAGGTCGGTGTCATCGAGCGCGCGTTGCACACCGAGCATCGCCAACTTCACCACATCGGCGGCCGAACCCTGGATCGGTGCATTGAGCGCCATCCGCTCGGCCATCTCGCGGCGCGGACGGTTGTCGGATGTGAGGTCGGGCAGGTACCGGCGCCGGCCGAGCATCGTCTCGGTGTAACCGACCACCCGGGCATCGTCGACGACCGAGCGCAGGTAGTCGCGCACGCCACCGAACCGCTTGAAGTACTCGTCCATGAGTTCCTTCGCCTCACCGGTGCTGATCGTGAGCTGCTTGGACAGACCGAACGCGGACAACCCGTACGCAAGTCCGTAACTCATCGCCTTCACCTTCGACCTCATCTCCAGGGTTACGTCGGCGGGCTCCACTCCGAAGACGCGTGCTCCGACGAATCGGTGCAGGTCCTCGCCGGTGCGGAAGGCTTCGATGAGCCCCTCATCGCCGGACAGATGCGCCATGATCCGCATCTCGATCTGGGAGTAGTCGGCCGACATCAGCGACTCGTAGCCGTCGCCCACCACGAACACCTCGCGCACCCGGCGGCCGGCCTCGGTGCGGATCGGAATGTTCTGCAGGTTCGGGTCGACCGAGGACAGCCGGCCGGTCGCGGCGACGGTCTGCAGGTAGGTGGTGTGGATGCGTCCGTCGTCGGCGGCCGACTTCATCAGACCCTCGACGGTGACCCGCAGGCGTGACCAGTCGCGGTGCCGCAGCAGTGCTTCCAGGAACGGGTGCTCGGTCTTGGTGTACAGGTCGGTGAGTGCGTCGGCGTCGGTGGTGTAGCCGGTCTTGGTCTTCTTGGTCTTCGGCATGCCCAGCTGGTCGAACAACACGACCTGCAACTGCTTGGGTGAGCCGAGATTGATCTGCTCGCCGCCGATCGCGTCGTACGCGTCCTGCTGCGCCTGCCGCACGCCGTCGGCGTACTCCGATTCCAGCGACTGCATCGCGTCGGCGTCGACCGCAATACCGGTGCGCTCCATCGAGGCCAACACACCGGTCAGCGGAAGCTCCACCTCGCGCAGCAACTGCGCTCCACCGGTGTTGTCGAGTTCGGTCTCCAATGCGTGGGCGAGTTCGGCAACGGCGGCGGCCCGCACCATGGCTTCGTGCGCCTCGGTGTCGGTGCCGCCGAAGTCGAGCATCCCCTGCGCGGCGGGTTCGGCGTCGGCCCGCAGTTCGCGCTTGAGGTAGCGCAGGACGAGGTCGGCGAGGTCGTACGAACGCTGGTCAGGACGCACCAGGTAAGCCGACAGCGCCGTGTCGTTGACGATGCCCTCGACCGGCAACCCACTGGCCACGAGTGCCTGCGCCTGCGGCTTGGCGTCGTGCATCACCTTCGGTCGAGCAGCGTCCGAAAGCCATTCCCGCACAGCGACCTCGCCTCGCGGCTCAAGCGTCGCGAGCTCGAGGTAGGCCGCCTTGTGGTCGGCGCTGATGGCGATCGCTTCGGCCTCGCCCGCGCCGCGCGCCCAGCGCCCGATGACCTCGACACCGGCGGTCACCCCGCTGCTGAGGTGCTCCCCGATCCATTCGGCCACCTCACCCGGCGGGAGCACCTGGCCCTCGACATCGACTCCGTCCTCGGCCTCCTCCTGCACAGCTTCGAGCGTGGCGAACAAGCGGTCCCGCAGCACTTTGAACTCCAGGCCGTCGAAGACGGTGTGCACCTCCTGGCGGTCCCACACCTGGCGCTCGAGACCGTCCGGATCGGTGGGCAGCACGACATCGCGCAGCAACTGGTTGAGCCGGCGGTTACGCAGCACCCCGTCGAGGTGGGCCCGGAACGACTCGCCGGCCTTGCCCTTGATCTCGCCCGCATTGGCAACGACGCCGGCGAGGTCGCCGTACAGGCCGATCCATTTGGCCGCCGTCTTCGGACCGACACCCGGGACACCGGGCAGGTTGTCGGACGACTCCCCCACCAGCGCGGCGAGGTCGCTGTAGCGCTCGGGCAGAACTCCGTACTTCTCCTGCACCGCGGCCGGTGTCATGCGAGCAAGTTCCGAGACACCGCGCACCGGGTAGAGCAGGGTGACTTTGTCGTTGACCAACTGCAACGCGTCCCGGTCGCCGGAACAGATCAGCACCTCGTCGAAACCGGCGTCGACCGCCTGGGTCGTGAGGGTGGCGATGATGTCGTCGGCCTCGTAGCCCTCGGACTCGATGTAGGTGATCCGCAGTGCGTCGAGCACCTCACGCAGCAGGGAGACCTGACCCTTGAACTCGTCCGGGGTGGCCGAACGTCCGGCCTTGTACTCGGCGTACTCCTCCACCCGGAAGGTCTTGCGCGAGACGTCGAAGGCCACGCCGACGTGGGTCGGTTCCTCGTCACGCAGGACGTTGATGAGCATCGAGGTGAAGCCGTAGACGGCGTTCGTGTGCTGCCCCGTCGTGGTCGAGAAGTTCTCGGCCGGGAGGGCGAAGAAGGCGCGGTACGCCAAGGAATGTCCGTCCAACAACAACAATCTCTTCACGCATGGCAGCCTAAGCCCCATGACCGACAACCACGCCGCCCCCACCACCTCCTCGATGTCCGACCCGGAGATGGTCGAACTGTTCAACACGATGAACGCCGGAACGCTCGTTGAACGGATGGGGATCGAGTTCCTCGAAGCCTCCCCGCAACGGGTCGTGGCCCGGATGCCGGTGGAGGGAAACACCCAGCCCTACGGCCTGCTGCACGGCGGCGCGAGCGTCGTCCTGGCCGAGACGGTCGGATCGGTGGGCTCGGCCCTGCAAGCCGGCGAAGGACGCGCCGCGGTTGGGCTGGACATCAACGCGACCCATCACCGCGGCGTCCGCAGCGGATTCGTCACCGCCACGGCGACGGCGATCTCGCTCGGCCGCACGGTGGCGTCCTACGACGTCGCGATCACAGACGACGAGGGCCGCCGGGTCTGCACCAGCCGCATCACGTGCATGCTGCGTGACGCGCCGACCAAGGCACAGTGACGCCCTAACAGGGCGAAAGTCCGCAGAACTCGCGGGTCAAGGCGCGGGTTCTGCGGACTTTTGCGTTCAGCCTGCGTTGCGGGCGGTCGCGGTCTTGGTGCGGGCGCGGCCACGGATGGAACGGCGCAGCCGGACGACGGACTGTCCGCCCGCCCGCTCGGCCGCGAGTTCGGGCTCGAGATGGCGACGCAGCGCGGCCACCGAGGTCGATCGCAGGGTGGTCGTGCTGGCGAACCCGAGCCGGGCGAAGAATCGGTTGATGTCACGCTGCGCAGCAGGCACCGCAGCGGTGACGACGCCGGCCCCGATGCTCTCGGCGGCGAGCGGGACGACGGCCAGCAGGGAGCGTGCCACGCCGGTGCGCCGGTGCGCGGGAAGCACGTACATCTGATCGATCCAGACGGACGTCTCGTCACTCATCGAGCTCATCGGGTTGCGCAACAGCACCAGGTAGCCGGTGGCCTCGGTCCCGTTGTGCGCCAAGAAGATTCGCACGTCCTTGTGCTCGACGGCGTCCCGCAGCCGGCCGTCGCGAACCATCCGGGCAGCCCATTCACGGGTCTGCCCGGCAGACACCCGGTAGTCGATCCACAACTGCTCGAGGTCCACCAGGTCGGCCGAGCCAGGACGCACCGCACGCACGGACGAACGCGCCACTTCGTGTCTTCTCCGGATCGTTGAGGGTTCACCTTCCGACCGGAACAGTACGCCTGTTCAGTTCGGCGTGGAACAAGAATCCGACAGATTGCTCCCGTCGGACTACCGTTACCGCTCGTGAGCGCAGTCTTTCCTGGCCTCGGCACGGTCATCAACGTCGCGACGGTCGTCATCGGTGCCGTGTTGGGGATGCTTGTGGGGCACCGGCTTTCCGAACACACCCGCTCCGTGGTCACCGACTGTCTCGGCCTGGTCACTCTGCTGACGGCAGGTCTGAACGCGATGATGGTGACGGACATCGGCCTGACCGATGCCGTCGGCAGCGGTGCTCCCCTGATGATCGTGCTCGGGGCGTTGCTCATCGGCGGGATCGCGGGCAGCATCCTGCGGATCGAGGACCGACTGGAATCGGTGGCCGGGCGCATCCAGTCCCGGATCGCCGGCCGGATGCCGAAGGAGCAGATCGACGCCGATGCCGGCTCGGCTCGCGAGCGCTTCATCGAGGGCTGGATGACCGCGTCCCTGTTGTTCTGCGTCGGGCCACTCACCATCCTCGGTTCCCTGAACGACGGACTCGGACGCGGCATCGACCAACTCGTGCTGAAGTCCGTCCTGGACGGTTTCGCGGCGATGGCCTTCGCGTCGACCTTCGGCATCGGCGTCCTGATGTCGGCGGTCTCGGTGGCGATCGTCCAGGGAGGACTCACGCTCGCCGGGTTCCTTCTCGGCTCCGTGCTGCCCGACCCCCATATCGCAGCACTGACAGCCACCGGTGGGGTCATGTTGATCGCGATCGGCTTGCGGCTGTTGAACATCCGTCAGATCGCGGTCGGAGACATGCTGCCGGCGTTGATCGTCGCTCCCCTGTTGACCCAACTCGTCATCGCGCTGCGTTGACGAATGCGAAAGTCCGCGGAACCGGCGACCCGACGTCGTGGTTCCGCGGACTTTCGCATCGAGTGGGTCAGTCGGCGCCCAGGTAGGCAGCCTTCACCGCGGGGTCGGCGGCGAGCTCGGCGCCGGCGCCCTCGCGGGTGATGTAGCCAGTTTCGAGCACGTACGCCCGGTGGGCGATCTTGAGCGCCTGGTTGGCGTTCTGCTCCACGACCAGCACCGTGGTGCCCTGGCTGTTGACTTCCTTGATGATGTTGAAGATCTGCTTGATGTACTGCGGGGCGAGGCCCATCGAGGGTTCGTCGAGCAGCAGCAGCTTCGGACGGGCCATCAGCGCGCGGCCGATGGCGAGCATCTGCTGCTCGCCACCGGACATCGTGCCGCCGGCCTGCTTCTCGCGCTCCTTCAACCGCGGGAACAACGTGAAGACCCGTTCGAGGTCCTGGTCGTACTCCTTCTGGTTCTTCTTGCGCGCGTACGCACCCATGTCGAGGTTGTCCAGCACGGTCATCGCCGGGAACACACCGCGCCCTTCGGGGGTGAGAGACATGCCGAGGCCGACCCGGGAGTGACCGGGGACCTTGGTGATGTCCTTGCCGTCGAAGGTGATCGAGCCGGACGAGGAGTTGAGCAAGCCGGCGATGGCACGCATCGTCGTCGTCTTACCGGCACCGTTGGCGCCGATCAGCGACACGATCTCGCCCTCGTTCACGTCGATCGAGATGCCGTGCAGCGCCTGGATCCTGCCGTAGTGGACCCCGAGGTCCTTGATCTCAAGCAACGCCATCTTCGTCGTCCTCCACTCCCAGGTACGCAGCGATGACGGCCGGGTCGGCCTGGATCGCCTTCGGTACGTCATCGGCGATCTTCTTGCCGAACTCCAGCACCACGATGCGGTCACAGACACCCATGACCAGCTTCATGTCGTGCTCGATGAGCAGCACCGTGTAACCCTCGTCCCGAATGGTGCGGATGAGCTCCATGAGCTCTTCCTTCTCCGCCGGGTTGAAGCCCGCGGCCGGCTCGTCGAGACACAGCAGCTTCGGCTCGGTCGCCAGGGCGCGCGCAATCTCCAGACGGCGTTGGTAGCCGTAGGGAAGGTTGCGCGACAGTTCCTGGGCCTTGTCCGCAATGCCGACGAACTCCAGCAGCGCCATGCCGTGCTCGATCGCCGACTTCTCCTCACGGATGTGCCGTGGCGAACGCACGAGTGCGCCGAAGACGCTGGTCTTGTGCCGGGCGTCCAGACCGACGACGACATTCTCCAGAGCGGTCATCTCACCGAACAGGCGGATGTTCTGGAAAGTGCGGGCGAAGCCGGCGCGGGTGATCGCGTTCTTCTTCAGACCAAGCACCGACTTGCCCTCGAGCAACACACCTCCGCTCGCCGGCTTGTAGACACCCGTCATGGCGTTGAAGCAGGTCGTCTTTCCGGCACCGTTCGGGCCGATCAGACCGAGGATCTCGCCGCGCTTGATGTCGAACGAGACGCTGTCGAGGGCGGTCAGACCACCGAACTTGACCGTCAGGTTGTCGATCTCGACCAGCTTCTCGCCGACCTCGACCGCGATCGTGCGGTCGAGCTCGACGATCTGTGCCGCCTCCGAATCCGGCGGCGGCGGGGGCGCCGGGTGCGCGTCCTCGTCCAGCAGATCGTGCTCGTTCTCCGGTTCGCCCTTGCCCAGACCGAGGTGGCCGGGCGTGTACGTCTGGCGTTCGGGACCGTCGCCGGGCTCCCCGCCGATCACGTTGTGGGTGTTCTCGCTCACGAGGTGGCCTCCTGCTCTGTGCCGTGTCCTGGGTCCCGGCGCAACCGTGCCGCTACGCGCTTGGCCTTCTTGCCGTACGCGAGCAGGTGGTTACGGGCACCGAACAGACCCTGCGGTCGGAAGATCATGATCAGCACCAGCAGGATGCCGAACACGAGGTACTTCTGCTCCGCGATGAAGATGAATCGAATCGGCAAGTAAGACACCAGGATTCCACCCAGGACCGCTCCGAACTTGTTACCGGCACCGCCCATGACGACAGCCGCGATGAACAACATGGAGGTCGCCACATCGAACTTCTGGTTGTTCACGAAGCCGACCTGACCGGCGAAGATCGCACCGGACAGACCACCGAGCGCCGCGCCGAGACAGAACGCCCACATCTTGAACTTGAAGGTCGGCACGCCCATCACCTCGGCGGCGTCCTCGTCCTCACGGATGGCGATCCAGGCACGACCCACGCGCGAGCGCTCGAGGTTGCCCAGCAGCAGCATCACGATGATGATCACCGTCAGGATCAGCCAGTACCAAGCGGTTCCGTTGCTCTGGACGAAGATCGGCACGCCTTTGTCATCGGTGCCCGGGGGGCGACCGATGCTCTGGAAGCCGGTATTGCCCTTCAGCGCCGGGATGATCGTCGCCAGCAGGCGGATGATCTCTCCGAAGCCGAGGGTCACGATCGCCAGGTAGTCACCGCGCAGGCGCAGCGTCGGGATGCCGATCAACATGCCGACGATGCCGGTCACGATCATCGCCAGCGGCAAAGTGGCCAGGTAAGGGATCTTCACCATGGTGGAGTCCGGGCTGGTCCACAGCGCCGCGACGTACGACCCGACCGCGAAGAAGCCGATGTACCCCAGGTCGAGCAGACCGGCCTGACCGACCACGACGTTGAGGCCGAGCGCGACGAGCGCGAACCGGGCCGCGTCGAAGCAGGCCAGCGGGAAGTTGTAACCGGCGCTCTCGGTGGACAGCAGCGGCGGATTGAGGATCGGTAGCAGGTAGAGCAGCGCTACTGCGACCGCGAGGACGCACCACTGCTGCCAGCGCTCCAGACCGTTCCACCAGCGGGACAGCCCCTCGAAGCGAGTCGGTTTGCGGGTCTCTTCCGATTGCTCGTCGGCCTTGGCCTGGGACGCGGCTGCGTCCGGGATCGGGGTGCTCATCGGGGTCCTCGCAACGTATCGGAGCGACGCAGAAGCGTAGAACTTCGTGGAGTGATTCTCATGCGCGTACCTTCCCCAGGTTGGATCCGAGGATGCCGTCGGGGCGAACCATCAGCACCATGATCAGGATGACGAACGAGACGACGTCGATCCACTGAGCACTACCCAGGAGCCACGCGCCGTAGTTGCCGATGACGCCGAGCAGCAGACCACCGAGCAGCGCTCCACGGATGTTGCCGATACCACCGAGCACGGCGGCGGTGAAGGCCTTGATGCCGAGGATGAATCCGCCGTTGTACTGGACGCCGGCGGGCACCTTCATCACGTAGAACAGTGCGGCTGCGCCGGCGAGGGCACCACCGATGACGAACGTGATCATGATGATGCGCTCGCGGTTGACGCCCATGAGGGTTGCGGTGTCGGGATCCTGCGCAACGGCACGCACGCCACGTCCGACGCGCGTGTGCCGGATCAGCTGGTCGACCGCAACCATCATCAGCACCGCTGCGCCGACGATGATCAGCGACGACAGCGGGATGGTGGAGCCGAAGACCTCGAAGATCGCCTCGTCCTTGAACATCGTCACCGAGGGCTCCGCGACGGCGCCGCGCCACCAGAAGAACGCGTATTGGATGACGAAGGACATGCCGATCGCGGTGATCAGGAAGACCAGGCGGGGGGCATTGCGGGCCCGCAACGGTTTGTAAGCGATGCGTTCGACCGCGAGCGCGACCAGCGCGGATACCACCATCGCGATGACCAACGCCAGCAGCAGGTTGCCGATGATGGCCGGCCATCCCAGATTGGGGACGGACGCTCCGAAGCCGAGCGCGGTGAGGGTGAACACCACCGCGTAGGCGCCGGCGATGAAGACCTCGGAGTGGGCGAAGTTGATCAGGTTCAGGACGCCGTACACCAGGGTGTAGCCCAGGGCGACCAGCGCGTAGATGGCGCCGAAGGTGAGGCCGTCGAAGGTGGCGTTCCAGAAGTTGTCGGCCAGTTCCTGCCAGTGGAAGCTGATCCAGGTGTTCTCGTCGGCGGACGCGAGCGCGGACAGCGCGGGCACCACCGAATGGAGGGCTGTCATGCAAGCCTCATTTCATGAAACCGGGCGAGGGCCCGTCCGCGGTTGCAGACAAGCCCTCGCTCGTTGGTGGATTCGGACCGATCTCGAAATCAGTCCAGCTTGCCGACAGAAACGATCTTGCCGCCGTCGACCTTGTAGCCGTAGACGGCCAGGTCGGACAGCTCACCCTTGTCGTCCCACTTGACCTTCTTGCTCAGGCCCTGACCGTCGTAGGTCTTGACGAAGTTGAGCAGCTTGGGACGGTCGGTGTTGCCCTTCTGCAGACCGGCCAGCAGGATCGCCGCCGCGTCGTAGGACTCGACCGAGTACGTACCGGGGGCCGCGTTGGCGACACCCTTGTACGCCGAGGCGAATTCGGGGATCAGTTCACCGGGGATGCAGGGGCAGGTGAAGTAGGCGTTCTTGCTCGAGTCACCGGACAACTTGATGAACTGGTCGTCCTTGACGCCATCGGGTCCGATGAAGGCACCCTTGAAGCCCTTGGCGACGAGCTGCTGGTTCAGCGGCGCACCCTCGGCGTAGTAGCCGGCGTAGAAGATCGCGTCAGCCTTGGAGTTGACGATCTTCTGGACGGTGGAGCTGAAGTCCTTCTGCTTGGTGGTGACCTTGTCCTCACCGGCGAGCAGCTTCTTCTCGGTGAGCGCCTTCTTGGCGGTGCCACCCAGGCCGATGCCGTAGTCGGAGTCGTCCATGACCAGGTAGACCTTCTTGGCGCCGAGCTTCTCGGCCAGGATGGCCGCAGCCGGACCCTGGACGTTGTCGTTGCCCAGGCCACGGAAGAAGGTCTTCCAGCCGTTGCCCGTCAGTCCCGGGTTGGTCGCGGACGGGGTGATGTGGACGAGGCCCGCCTGCTCGAAGATCGCGCCGGTGGCCTTGCTCTCACCCGAGAAGGGCAGACCGATGACACCGACGATGTTCTTGTCGCCGACGGCCTGGGTGACCGGGCCGGTGGCCTTGGTGGGGTCGCCCTCGGTGTCGTACTTCTTGAACTGCACCTGGCAGTCCTTGTTCGACTTGTTGTGCTCGTTGATCGCGAGCTGGACGCCGTTGTACTCGTTGATGCCGAGCTGGGCGTTGTCGCCGGTCATCGCACCGATGAAGGCGATCGTGGTGCCGGCGGCGCACTTGGCCTTGCCGTCACCGGCAGCCTTCAGCGCGTCCTTCGGAACGTCGATGCTGGTCTGGGCCTGAAGGGTCTTCAGACCCTCGGCGCCACCGCCACCGCCGCCCTCGTTGCCGCCTTCCTCGTTGGCGCAACCGGCGATGGTCAGGGACAAAGCGGCGAGAGCCGCCGCAGTCTTCAGAGTCCGGGACACAGTGAAGTCCTCCATAGGTCATGCGAGTGCCACCGCGGCACGTGCGCTGATCGCCCGCCGTCCGCACGGGAATCGCGCGCCTGTCGGGCGTTCGGAACACTAATGCGGTGCGACACGGGCCGCACCGGGATCAGCGGAATGAAGCCTGTTCGTTACCAAGCGTCCGGAGCGAAGCCGCAGTGGGACGGATGCCCGGAACGGCTTCGTCAGCGCTTGGGCTGCGCGGCGCCGGCGACGACGGCGTCCGCCACCTCACGCATGCCGAGACGACGGTCCATGGCGGCCTTCTGGATCCACCGGAAGGCCTCGGCCTCGTCGAGATCGAGCGACTTCATCAGCACGCCCTTGGCCTTGTCCACAGCCTTGCGGGTCTCCAACCGCTCGAACAGGTCGGCGACCTCGGACTCCAGCGCCTTGCGCTCGGCCCAACGGCCGGCCGCGACGGTGATCGCCGGGCGCAGGTCGTCCGCGGTGAACGGTTTGAGCACGTAGGCCATGACGCCGGCTTCCGAGGCCCGCTCGACGAGCTCCTTGTCGCTGAACGCGGTCAGCATCACGACCGGCGCCAGTCCTGCGCCGCCGATCTCCTGTGCAGCGCTGATGCCGTCCAGGCGTGGCATCTTCACGTCCATCACGACGAGGTCCGGGCGCAGTTCGCCGACCAACTCCACGGCCTTGCGACCGTCGCCGGCCTCGCCGATGACGTCGTGTCCGGCCTCCCGCAACATCTCCACCAGATCCAGCCGGATGATCGCTTCGTCCTCGGCGACCACGATGCGCAGCGGGGCGGACACGCCGGCAGGAACGGCGGCAGTTTCAGGCATGGGGCCAGGGTATCGAGGCCGAGCCCCCGGCTCGACCCGGAAGGGATCGGGGCAGCTGTGAGATCCGTCGCGGATCGGCGTGAACTCAGCCCCGCAGGTGGGCCACGTTGGCCCAGCCCGGGTCGTCCTCGATGTGGGTCTCCACCCGACCCGGACGGCCGGACGCCGCAGCCTCCAGTTGCGCTGCACCGGTCCGGGTCGAGTCGACGTAGAAGTGGTACTGGCACCGGGATCCGGCCATGACGATCGCGACCAGCTCACCTTGGCCCTCGAGCCGCTCCGACAGGTGATCACGGAACGCCATCAGGTCACGCTGCACCGTTTCGTCGGGCAGACCTTCGGCGTCGCCGGTGTAGGTCACGCTGATCGTCACGCTCTGGTCGAGCGTGGGTGCGGACGCGGCCGCGAGCGGCACGCGGGCGAGCACCCGCACCGGTCCGATCTGGCTGACGCCTTCCAGCGCCACCCAGGAGTTGGCGCCCTCGAACTCCTGCGCCATGTCCCGCACGACAGCGCGCAGACCGGAGAGGCCGAAACCGTCCATCGGTGGAACGAGGCTCGGGTGAAGTTCGCCGATCCAGGTCTCGGTCATCGTCTCCCCCACGGCGGCGTCGACCGCCAGGAAGCAGAACGTGGTTCGCCCTTGCTCCCCCAGTTCCTCAAGACGAGGGTGGTGTACCTGGACGTCGACACGAGTACCCGAACGTCGCACGCCGACCCGGGTCTCGTTCAATGCGAGCTCGATCGAGTCCAGTTTCAGGACGGAGTCGGACAGGTCGAGCATGGGCGGACGCGCGTCGGCGTACGACCAGAACACGTCCGACTCCGGTGCGCCTTCCAGCCATCGTCGTGCCGTCGAACGCAACGCGGGGTCGCCGTCGGCGGTCACGACGAGCTTGTGCATGGACTCATCGCCCTTCGCGAACTCCCAGGACAGTTCGCCGGCGACCGCTTCGACCTGGCCGGTCATGTCGGCGACGATGCGCCCGGGGTCGCCCTCGGCGAGGGCGCTGCTGCTGCGCGCCATTCCTTCGTCGGTCCACCATGCCCAGAAGCGAGCGATCGCCTCAGCCTGTCGCGCGGTCTGGCGTGCCGCCTGGTTGTCGCGACCCTTGCCGCGTCCGCCGAAGAGTCCCACGAGCGTCCTTCCGTTCGGTCGACTCAACGCTAGCCGAGCGCGGCGGCGGACTGTCGGCGGACACAGGAAGGCCCGCGAACGCCCAGGGGGGGTCGACGTTCGCGGGCCGGTCTGTGGGGCTGCCGGATCAGGCAGCCGGCTGCTGCTGGCTCTGCTTCTGGGCCATCGCGGAGAGCGCCAGACGAAGTCGGTCGGCATTGTCCTCACCGACGGTGAGTTCGCCCTCGGGCGTGAGGTCGGCGTTGAAGACCAGGTTGATCTGGTCCACGACGTCGGCCTTGACATGCGTGAGCACCTCGGCCAATGCCTGGGTCGCCTGCGCGGCGCCGCTCCAGCCGTAGCCCACCAGGGCGATCGGCTTGGCGTGCCACTCGGCGTACAGGAAGTCGATCGCGTTCTTGATCGACGCCGGGAAGCTCTTGTTGTACTGCGGGGTGACGACGACGAGCGCGTCGACGCCGGAAACCTGCTCGGCCCATTCCTTGGTGTGCGGCAGCGCGTAGTTGCCGTTCGCCGGCATGTCGACCTCGTCCAGGAAGGGCAGCGCGATCTGCGACAGGTCGAGCAGCTCGACCTCCCACTCCCCTGCCGGGACGACCGAATCCACCCAGGCAGCAACCTTCGGACCGATGCGGGCCGGACGGGTGCTGGAGACGACGATGCCGAGCTTCTTCATGGACGTGTCAACGACTTCGTCGGCCGGCATCTTCCGTGAGGCGTCGGTGGTTTACATCACGTCGAGGTGATCATCTCAGGCGGTTCCGTGTCGCCTTCCGGCGGCGGGGTTTTCGTTTGCCTCGGTCATCAAACGGGCTTTGGACCGGGGTGGACACGAATCGGGGCGAACCCCCATGGGATTCGCCCCGATTCGAGAAGTGCCGGGAGCGGGACTTGAACCCGCACGCCCTTTCGAGCAACGCATTTTGAGTGCGCCGTGTCTGCCATTCCACCACCCCGGCAGTGGACCGCCGCGCCACTATACGTCAGTGGAGCGACCGCTCACGAATCGGTTTCGCCCTCCTGGTGGAAGCCGTACGCCGGAGCCACGCCGTTCTTGGCGTCGCCGATCTTGTGCACGCGAATCGCGTTGGTGGAGCCGGGGATTCCGGGCGGGGAACCGGCGACGATGATCACCAGGTCGCCTTCCTCGCAGTACCCGTCGGCGATCAGGGTCTCGTCGACCTGCATCGCCATCTGGTCGGTGTGCATGACGGCCGGCACCAGGAAGGTCTCGACGCCCCAGACGAGCGCGAGTTCCGAGCGGGTCAGCTGCACCGGGGTGAACGCCAGGATCGGGATCTCGTTGCGCAGCCGGGCCAGTCGCTTGGTGGACCCGCCGGTGGTGGTGAAGGTGACCAGATACTTCACGTCCAGTTGGTTGCCGATATCGGACGCCGCCTTGCAGACCGCGTCACCCATCGTCCGGACGATGCCGTCCGGCAGCGGCGGGATGCGGTCGAATCCGTTCGTCTCGGTGCTCTCGATGATGCGAGCCATCGTCTTGACCGCCTCGACCGGCCACGCTCCCATCGAGGTCTCCCCCGAGAGCATGATCGCGTCGGCGCCGTCGAGCACAGCATTGGCACAGTCGCTGGCCTCCGCGCGGGTCGGGCGGTGATTCTCGATCATCGACTCCAGCACCTGGGTCGCGACGATGACCGGCTTGGACGCCATCCGGGACAACTCGACCGCGCGCTTCTGCACGATCGGCACGTCCTCCAGCGGCAACTCGACACCGAGGTCACCACGCGCCACCATCACACCGTCGAAGGCCTCGATGATGGCCTCGAGGTTCTCGACCGCCTGCGGCTTCTCGATCTTCGCGACGACCGGGCGGGTCTCACCCTCCTCGTCCATGATCTCGTGCACGCGGTCGATGTCGCCGGCGTCCCGCACGAACGACAGCGCGATGATGTCGCAGCCCTGGCGCAACGCCCAGCGCAGGTCGTCCTCGTCCTTCTCCGACAGCGCGGGCACACTCACCGCGACGCCGGGAAGGTTGATGCCCTTGTTGTTGGAGATCCTTCCGCCCTCGACGACGGTGGTCACCACGTCGGTGTCGGTCACCTCGATCGCGCGCAGCTCGATCTTGCCGTCGTCGATCAGGATGCGGTCGCCGGCTTCGACATCGCCGGGCAGGCCCTTGTAGGTCGTGGACACCCGTTCCTGATCGCCGTCGACGTCGTCCACGGTGATCGTGAAGGTGTCGCCCTTCTCGACCGTGATCGGGCCGCCGGAGAAGCGTGCGGTGCGGATCTTCGGGCCCTGCAGGTCGGCGAGGATCGCGACCGCGTGACCTTCGGCGTCACTCGCCTCGCGCACCCAGGTGTACATCTGGGCGTGGTCCTCGTGGCTGCCGTGCGACAGGTTCAATCGCGCGACGTCGAGGCCGGCGTGGACAAGTTCGGTGAGCTTCTCGTGACTGGCGACTGCAGGACCCATGGTGGCGACGATCTTCGCTCTGCGCATGACGCAACCCTAGCGATTGTTCGAACAAGCCACGATTTACGCTCAGTGACCGGAAAGTAGCTTTTCCGTTTTGACAACGGATCAGGGATGCCCGGCGGATCGTGTCCACCGGGCATCCCCGTCTCGCTGCTGGGTGACCGGGATCAGACGGTCAACGGCCGGTCCATGGGACCGATCGGCGCGGGCAGTTCCGATGTGCCGGAGAGGAATTCGTCGACCCCTCGCGCTGCCGACCGGCCTTCCGCGATCGCCCACACGATGAGCGACTGCCCGCGTCCGGCGTCACCGCAGACGAACACGCCGGGTGTGGTGGTCTCGAAGCGCTTGTCCCGCAAGACATTCGAGCGCTCGTCCTGCTCCACGCCCAACTGTTCGAGCAGACCTTCGCCCTCGGGTCCGAGGAAGCCCATCGCAAGGAGCACCAGATCGGCGGGCAGTTCCTTCTCCGAACCCGGCACCTCCTCGAAGCCGTTGTCGCCCTGGCGGACCTCGGCCAGACGCAACGCCTTCACATTGCCGTTGCCGTCGTCCACGAGTTCCTTGGTGGAGACCGCGTAGACGCGCTCGCCGCCCTCCTCGTGCGCGCTCGCCACGCGGTAGAGCATCGGGTAGGTCGGCCACGGGTGGTTCTGCGCGCGGTCCTCCCCCGGCTTCGGCATGATCTCCAGAGAGGTGACCGACTTCGCACCGTGCCGGTGCGAAGTGCCGATGCAGTCGGCACCGGTGTCACCGCCACCGATCACGATGACGTGCTTGTCGGTCGCGGTGATCTGGCCCTCGACATCCTCGCCGAGCGCCTGACGGTTGGCCTGGGGCAGGAAGTCCATCGCCTGGTGGATGCCGTTCAGTTCACGTCCGGTGACCGGCAGGTCACGCGGAACGGTCGCACCCACGGCGAGGACGACGGCGTCGTAGCGCTGGCGCAGTTGTTCACCGGTGATGTCCTTACCGACCTCCACGCCGCAGCGGAAGCGGGTGCCCTCGGCCTCCATCTGCGCGATGCGGCGGTCGAGCACCGACTTCTCCATCTTGAACTCGGGGATGCCGTACCGCAGCAGTCCACCCGGCTTGTCCGCACGCTCGTAGACCGCGACGGTGTGGCCGGCCCGGGTGAGTTGCTGGGCGGCGGCCAGACCGGCCGGGCCCGACCCGACGACAGCGACCGTCTTGCCGGTCAGCCGGTTCGGGATCTGCGGCTCCACGACGCCGTCCTCGAACGCCTTCTCGATCGTGGTGACCTCGATCTGCTTGATCGTCACCGCGGGCTGGCTGATGCCGAGCACACAGGCGGTCTCGCACGGCGCCGGGCACAACCGTCCGGTGAACTCCGGGAAGTTGTTGGTGGCGTGCAGCCGCTCGATGCCGTCCTTCCAGTCGCCGCGGTAGGCCAGGTCGTTCCACTCCGGGATGAGGTTGCCGAGCGGACAACCGCTGTGGCAGAACGGGATTCCGCAGTCCATGCAGCGGCTGGCCTGCCGCTGCACCTGGGCGAGTTCCTGTTCCTCGTAGACCTCTTTCCAGTCCTTGATGCGCACCGGCACCGGACGGCGAGCGGGCAGTTCGCGCTCGCGGTGCTTCAGAAATCCGCGCGGGTCAGCCACCGGACACCTCCATGATTCGTCCCCAGACCTCGGTTCCGTCGAGGTCGAGGCCCTCGGTCTGAGCCTTCTCTCGCACGTCGATGACGCGCTGGTAGTCGCGCGGCAGCACCAGCGAGAACCGCTGATAAGCCGCGTCCAAGTCGTTCAGCAACTTCACGGCCACCGTCGATTCGGTCCATTCGGCGTGGTCGCGCAGCAACTTCTCCACGAGCGGCTTGTCGCGCTCGCGCACCTCGACGACGTCGACCAGTTCGGGATTCACCTGCGATGCGTCCAAGTCGAGCACGAACGCCAGGCCACCGGACATGCCGGCGCCGAAGTTGCGTCCGGTCGGTCCGAGCACCATCACCGTGCCACCGGTCATGTACTCACACCCGTGGTCACCGACGCCCTCGACCACTGCCGTGGCGCCGGAGTTACGGACGCAGAAGCGTTCGCCGACGACGCCGCGCAGGAAGATCTCACCGGACGTCGCGCCGTACCCGATCACGTTGCCGGCGATCGCGTTCGCCTCGGCGACCAGCGAGGCCTCGGGCAGCGGGCGGACGACGACGCGTCCACCCGAGATGCCCTTGCCGACGTAGTCGTTGGCTTCGCCGAACATCCGCAACGTGACACCCACCGGCAGGAAGGCGCCGAGAGACTGGCCGGCCGATCCACGCAGCGACACGTCGATCGTGCCGTCGGGCAGTCCCTGCGGGTAACGCTTGGTGACCTCGTGACCGAGCATCGTGCCGACCGTACGGTTCACGTTCGTGATCGGCAGATCGATCCGCACCGGCTCCTTGCGCTCCAGCGCGTCCGCGCTCATCTCGATGAGCTTCTGGTCGAGCGCCTTGTCCAGACCGTGGTCCTGCACCGTGACGCAGCGGCGTGGGGCGTCGGCGGGTACGTCCACCTGGGCGAGGATCGGTGACAGGTCGAGACCGGCCGCCTTCCAGTGGTTGATCGCCCTGACCGTGTCGAGCATCTCGGAGTGCCCGATCGCTTCGTCGAGGGTCCGGAAGCCCAACTGCGCGAGCAGTTCTCGCACTTCTTCGGCGATGTACTCGAAGAAGGTCTCGACGAACTCCGGCTTGCCACTGAACCGCGCGCGCAGGTCGGGGTTCTGGGTGGCTACACCCACGGGGCAGGTGTCGAGGTGGCAGACGCGCATCATGATGCAGCCGCTGACCACGAGCGGAGCGGTGGCGAAACCGTACTCCTCGGCGCCGAGCAGTGCTGCGATGACGACGTCCCGCCCGGTCTTGAGCTGGCCATCGGCCTGCACCACGATCCGGTCGCGCAGGTTGTTCAGCAACAACGTCTGCTGCGTCTCGGCCAGGCCGAGTTCCCACGGCCCACCCGCGTGCTTCAGCGAGGTCAACGGCGCAGCACCCGTTCCACCGTCATGGCCCGAGACCAGAACGACGTCCGCGTGCGCCTTGCTGACACCGGCCGCGACCGTACCGACGCCGGTCTCGGCGACGAGCTTGACGTGCACCCGTGCCGAGGGGTTGGCGTTCTTCAGGTCGTGGATCAGCTGGGCCAGATCCTCGATCGAGTAGATGTCGTGGTGCGGCGGCGGCGAGATCAGGCCGACACCGGGCGTGGAGTGACGGGTCTTGGCCACCCACGGGTACACCTTGTTGCCGGGCAGCTGCCCGCCCTCACCGGGCTTGGCGCCCTGCGCCATCTTGATCTGGATGTCGTCGGACTCGGTCAGGTACAACGAGGTGACGCCGAACCGGCCGGACGCGACCTGCTTGATCGACGAACGCCGCTTGGGATCCATCAACCGCTCGGGGTCCTCGCCGCCTTCACCGGTGTTGGAGCGGGCGCCGATGTTGTTCATCGCGATCGCGAGCGTCTCGTGCGCCTCGCGGCTGATCGAGCCGTAGCTCATCGCACCGGTGGAGAACCGCTTCACGATCTCGCTGACCGACTCGACCTCCTCGATCGGGATCGAGGGACGGTCGGTCCTGAACTTGAACAACCCGCGCAGCGTCATCAGGCGCTCGGCCTGGTCGTCGACGCGCTGCGTGTACTGCTTGAAGATGTCGTACCGGCGTTGCCGCGTGGAGTGCTGCAGTCGGAAGACGGTCTCGGGGTCGAACAGGTGCGGCGGTCCTTCGCGGCGCCACTGGTACTCACCGCCCACCTCGAGGCTGCGGTGCGCCTGGTGCTGGCCGCTGGCCGGGTATGCCGTGGCGTGACGTGCGACGACCTCCTTCGCGATCGCGTCCAGGCCGATGCCACCGAGGCGTGAGGTGGTGCCGGTGAAGTGGTCGTCGATGAGTTCCTTCGACAGACCGATCGCTTCGAACACCTGCGCGCCGCGATAGGAGGCCACGGTGGAGATACCCATCTTCGACATCACCTTCAGCAGGCCCTTGCCGAGTGCCTTGATGAGGTTACGGACGGCCTCCTCGGGGGTGACGCCCTCGATCTCGCCGCTGCGGACGAGGTCCTCGACGGTCTCCATCGCCAGGTAGGGGTTGACGGCGGCTGCGCCGTAGCCGACCAGCAGTGCGACGTGGTGCACCTCGCGGACGTCACCGGCCTCGACGACGAGGCCGACCTTCGTGCGGGTGTGTTCGCGGATCAGGTGGTGGTGCACGGTCGAGGTGAGCAGCAGCGACGGGATCGGCGCGAAGTCGGCGTTGCTGTCGCGGTCGGACAACACGATGAACCGGTACCCGTCGGCGATCGCTTCGCTGACCTCGGTGCAGATGCCGCGCAGCCGAGCGCGCAGTGCCGTGACGCCCCCCTGGGCGTCGAACGTGCCGCGGACGACGTAGGTCGCGAAACCCGGGAAGTTGCCGTCCGCATTGATGTGCCGGATCTTGGCCAGTTGGTCGTTGTCGATCACCGGGAACGGCAGTTCCACCTGACGGGCGTGCTGCGGCACGGCCTCGAGCAGATTGCCCTCGGGCCCCATGAAGCCGCCGAGCGAGGTGACCAGTTCTTCACGGATGGAGTCCAGCGGCGGGTTGGTGACCTGCGCGAACAGCTGGGTGAAGTAGTCGAAGATCATCCGCGGACGGTCCGACAGCACAGCGATCGGGGTGTCGGTGCCCATCGAGCCGAGCGCCTCGCCCTTGCCGGCCGCCATCGGGCGCAGCAGGATGCGGATCTCCTCGTGCGTGTAACCGAAGGTCTGCTGCCGACGGAGCACGGATTTCGGTGAGTGCCAGACGTGTTCGCGCTCCGGCAGGTCCTTGAAGTGGATCAGACCGCCGTGCAGCCACTCCTGGTACGGATGCTCCTGGGCGAGTTGCTGCTTGACCTCCTCGTCGCCGATGAGGCGACCGGCCGCGGTGTCGACCAGGAACATTTTGCCCGGCTGCAGGCGTCCCTTGCGGACGACCTTGGCCGGATCGAGGTCGAGCACACCGGCTTCGGACGCGAGCACGACCAGGCCGTCGTCGGTCACCGAGTAGCGGCCCGGACGCAGACCGTTCCGGTCCAGGACCGCGCCCACCAGGGTGCCGTCGGTGAATGCGACGCAGGCCGGGCCGTCCCACGGCTCCATCAGGGCCGAGTGGTACTCGTAGAACGCGCGGCGCTCGGGGTCCATCGTGGCGTGGTTCTCCCAGGCCTCCGGGATCATCATCAGCACGGCGTGGGGCAGGCTGCGCCCGCCGAGGTGCAGCAGTTCCAGCACCTCGTCGAAGGACGCGGAGTCGGAAACCTCGCCCGCACAGATCGGGAACAGCCGCTCCATGTCGCCGCCGAACAGCTCACTGCGCAAAGTGGATTCGCGCGAGTGCATCCAGTTGCGGTTACCACGGACGGTGTTGATCTCGCCGTTGTGGGCAATCAATCGGTACGGGTGGGCGAGCGGCCAGGCCGGGAAGGTGTTGGTCGAGAATCGCGAGTGGACGAGCGCGAGTTCGGAGCTGAACCGCTCGTCGGACAGGTCCGGGTAGAAACGACCGAGCTGCTCGGTGGTGAGCATGCCCTTGTAGGTGATCGTCCGGCTGGACAGCGACGGGAAGTAGACCTCGGTCTCACGCTCGATCCGCTTGCGCAGCGCGAAGGCGCGACGCTCCAGGTCGAGTCCGCCCACTCCGTCCTCGGTGCCGGCGACCGCGACCTGGCGGAACACCGGCATCACGTCACGCGCGGCCTGACCGATCATCGAATCGTCGGTCGGCACGTCACGCCACCCGAGCACCCGCAGGTTCTCCTCGGCAGCGATCTGGTCGATGCGCTCACCGATGTGCCACTGCGCGTCGGCGTCCTGCGGCAGGAAGGCAATACCGATCGCGTACTCACCCTTGGTGGGGAGCTCGAACTCGCAGACGCCGCGGAAGAAGTCGTCGGGGATCTGGGTCAGGATGCCCGCGCCGTCACCGACGGTCGGGTCGGCGCCGGTGGCTCCACGGTGCTCGAGGTTCATCAGCGCGGTGAGGCCGAGCTGCACGATGTCGTGCCCCGCCCAACCGCGCATCGTGGCCACCATCGCGACGCCGCAGGCGTCCTTCTCGGTGGCTGGGTTGTACAGGCCCTGCGCCGCAGGAACTGCTGAGAACGAGCTCTGACCCATGGGTCCGATCACCATCCTGTCGTCCGGACATCCCGCCGGAGCGGAGTGTCGCCGTGTGAAACACGCATGGCAGGACGACGTTGGCCGGACATGCGTGCGACACACTACCGGCGGCCGGTGGCGTTCCGAACAATGGGACGGAAATGTCCCACAATGCGAAACTCAACGAGCGGAGGGCTCGGGATCCTCGTCGGTGCGCTCGGTGTACGGGGCGGCTTCGTCGACGGGCTCGTCGTCGGCGGCGATGACCGGGTTGTTCCGGAACTTCCACCACAGGAACGCGCCGAGAGCGAAGACGAACATGCTGGTCCACACGTTGACCCGCAGGCCGAGGATGTGGTTGGCCTTGTCGGTGCGCATGAGTTCGAAGACGATGCGACCGACCGGGTAGAGCATCACGTACAGCGCGAAGCTGCGACCGCGGGCCAATCCGCGCTTCCGGTCGACGAAGACGATGATCGCCGCGACAACCAAGCACCACAGCGACTCGTACAGGAACGTCGGGTGGAAGTAGCCGAGCACGACGGGATCGCCCGCGGCGTCCTTCACCGCGTGCCCCGCCGACTCGTCCCACTGGTAGATCTTCAACGCCCACGGGACGTCGGTCTTCTCTCCGTACAACTCGTTGTTGAACCAGTTGCCCCAGCGGCCCATCGCCTGAGCGAGGATCACGCCCGGAGCAGCGGCGTCGGCGTAGTCCCAGAAATTCACGTTGTACTTGCGGCAGCCGATCCACGCACCGAGGGCACCGAGGGCGATCGCGCCCCAGATGCCGAGGCCGCCCTGCCAGATCTTGAACGCATCGAGCGGTTTGCCGCCCTCCCCGAAGTAGGCCTGCGGTGAGGTGATGACGTGGTAGATGCGCCCGCCGACGATGCCGAACGGGACCGCCCACCAGGCGACGTTGAGTGCGTGATCGGACTCGTAACCGCGGTCACGCAGTCGCCGGCCGCAGATCCAGATCGCGGCGACGATGCCGGCCAAAATGCACAGCGCGTACCCACGCAGCGGGATGGGGCCGAGCCACAGCACTCCCGTGGTCGGGCTCGGCAGGTAGGTATGCACTCAGCGTCCCCGTCGGACGCCGTCGGCGAGCTCGCCGGCGAGGGTTCGGATCGCGTCCAGACGCGAGTCGCGGGTGTCGTTGTCCAGCAGCGTGCGCACCAGAGCGGTGCCGACGATCACCCCGTCGGCGAACCTGGCCACCTGTTCGGCCTGCTGCGGGGTGCTGACGCCGATGCCGACGCAGACCGGCAGGTCGGTGTGCTCGCGGGTGCGTTCGACGACGGCGGCGGCCTCGGTACCGAGGCTCTCGCGAGCTCCGGTGACGCCCATGACGGACGTCGCATAGACGAAGCCGCTGCAGTAGGAGGTGGTGTAGGCGAGGCGGTCCGGGGTCGAACTCGGAGCGACGAGGAAGACCCGGTTCAGGTCGTGTTTCGCGCTCGCATCCAGCCACTCCTGTGCCTCGTCAGGCACGAGGTCGGGGGTGATGAGGCCGGATCCGCCGGCGGCCTTCAGGTCGCGTGCGAACTCCTCCACGCCGTAACGCAACACGAGGTTCCAATAGATCATCACGACGCAGGCGGCGCCGGCAGCGCTGACCGCTTCGACCGCGCTGAAGACGTCCTTGACCTGCACACCGTTCTCCAGCGCCCGATTCGCGGCGTCCTGGATCACCGGACCGTCCATCAACGGGTCGGTGTACGGCATGCCGATCTCGACGACGTCGACGCCCGCTTCGACCATGGCGACCATCGCCTCGATCGACTCCTGCACCGACGGGCAGCCGACCGGCAGGTAGCCGATCAGCACGGCACGGTCGTCGGCGCGGGCCTCGCCGAGCACCTCGTCCAGACGGGTCACAGCTGCTCGCCCTCCTCGATCGTGTGGCCGTCGGAGTCCAGCAACCCGAACCACTGGCCCGCAGTGTGGACGTCCTTGTCGCCGCGTCCGGACAGGCTGACCAGCAGCAGCGCGTCCGGCCCGAGTTCCTTGCCGATGCGGATCGCGCCGGCGAGGGCATGGGCCGACTCGATCGCCGGCAGGATGCCCTCGGTCCGGGCGAGCAGTTTGAAGGCGTCCATCGCCTCGACATCGGTCACCGGGTAGTACTCGGCGCGGCCCGAGTCGCGCAAATACGCGTGCTCCGGGCCCACACTGGGGTAGTCCAATCCTGCTGATACGGAATTGGATTCGAGCGTCTGACCCTGGTCGTCCTGCAGCAGGTAGGTATACGCACCGTGCAGGACGCCGGGGGTGGCCTGACCGGTGAAGCGGGCCGCGTGCCGTCCTGATTCGACGCCCTCTCCCCCAGCTTCGAGGCCGATCAGCCGAACCCCCTCGTCCGGCACGAACCGGTGGAAGATACCCATCGCGTTCGAACCGCCGCCGACACACGCTAGGACGGCGTCCGGCAGTCGGCCGTACTCCTGCAGGACCTGCTCGCGGGCTTCCTCGCCGATGATCTTGTGGAAGTCGCGCACCATCTCCGGGAACGGGTACGGCCCGGTGACTGTGCCCAGGACGTAGTGGGTGTGGTCGACGGTGGCGACCCAGTCGCGGAAGGCCTCGTTGACGGCGTCCTTGAGCGTGCGTGACCCGTGCTTGACGGCGACAACCCTCGCGCCGAGCAGGCGCATCCGCGCAACGTTGAGCGCTTGGCGCTCGGTGTCGACCTCGCCCATGTAGACGACGCATTCGAGCCCGAGAAGCGCAGCCGCCGTGGCCGTCGCGACGCCGTGCTGACCGGCGCCGGTCTCGGCGATGACCCGGCGCTTGCCCATCCGCTTGGCGAGCAGCGCTTGCCCGAGGACGTTGTTGATCTTGTGCGATCCGGTGTGGTTGAGATCCTCGCGCTTGAGCACGACACGGGCGCCGCCGCAATGGTCGGCGAACCGTGGCGCCTCGGTGATGATGCTCGGCCGACCGGTGTATGTCTTGTGCAACCTGGCGAGTTCGGCGGTGAACTCAGGGTCGTGGGCCGCCTTGTGACGGTGCTCGTCGAGTTCCTCGAGCGCCGCGATGAGAGCCTCGGGCACATATCGACCGCCGTAGTCGCCGAAGCGTCCGATGCCGGGCCGGCCGGAGTTCTGCTCGACCGGGGTGGTCAACGGATCGTCGGTCTTGTTCCTGTTCACAGCTCAGGCAACTCCCTGCCGGGCGCGCGCGCCCGCTTCGATCATGGTGCGTACGGCCTGGCTGGGCTCGCCGCCGGTCACGAGCGCCTCGCCGACCAGTGCCGCGTCGGCGCCCTGCGACACGTAGTAGGCGATGTCCTCCGGGCCGCGGATGCCGGACTCGGCTACCTTCACGCAGTCGTCCGGGATGAGATGTGCGAGCTTGCCGAACATCTCGCGGTGCACCTCGAGGGTCTTGAGGTTGCGGGCATTGACGCCGATGACGCGGGCGCCGAGTTCGACGGCGCGTTCGGTCTCGGGTTCGTCGTGCACCTCGACCAGAGCAGTCATGCCGATGTCGGCGGACTGCTGGAACAGGTCATGCAGTTGGCGGTCGTCGAGGGCGGCGACGATCAGCAGGATGATGTCGGCGCCGTGCGCGCGTGCCTCGAACATCTGGTACTCGCTGACCATGAAGTCCTTGCGCAACACCGGGATTCGCACGCGCTCCCGGACCGCGTCGAGGTCGTCGAGCGAGCCGCCGAAGCGCCGTTGTTCGGTGAGCACCGAGATCGCGGCAGCACCACCGTCCTCGTAGGAACCGGCCAGTTCGGCAGGATCGGGAATCGTCGCGAGTTCACCCTTGCTGGGGCTCTTGCGCTTGACCTCGCTGATGATCTTGACCGGCCCGGGCGCCGCGAGCATCACGGCCGCGTCGAGCGCGGCCGGTGCGGCTGCCGCCTGCTCGATGATCTGGACGGGGCCGATGGCTCGCATCCGGGTCTTCAGATCCTCACGAACCCCGGAAATGATGTCGTCGAGAACAGTTGCCACGCTGAGGGACTACTTGCGCGGATCAGTGTGCCGACTGGGCGTCACGGGCACCGCGCGACTCGTGGTCCGGCGTCGCAGCCTGCAGCTTCGGGGCTTCGTGCGGCTTGGAACCGAAGCCAGCAGCGGTGAGGCCGGCACCGGCGATGACACCGACGACGACCAGGGCAGCGCCGACCCATGCGATGAGCGACTGGTTGATCATGATGCCGACACCGATCAACACGGCGGCCAGCAGCAAGATGCCGACCGCGGTCCAGGACGCCACGCTCTTGCCGTGGTTGTCGAGGTGCTTCTCAGCCATGGGTACAACTCCTTGATTCGGGCACTTGGGCACGTTCCGTGGTTCGCCGGTTCTGAGCTTGGGTCATTCTGTCAGTCATCGTCGGCCGTTGCTGCAGTCGGGTCTTTGCCCGCCGACAACTGGTCCCAGTCGGACTCCTTGGGCGCGGTGGGGGCGTCGTACTTCTCCCCCAGGCCGCTCCAGCGGCGACCGCCGGTCAGCGCCAACACGCCGAGTACGGCCAGCAGTACGCCGGCCGCGAGCGCCGGCCATGACCACGCCGTCGCTGCGGCGTCGGTGACCCGTGCGTCGGCGTGACCTCCGGAGGTGCTCACCCAGGTGCGCACGACGCCGCTCGGATCGAGCAGGGAGCTCAGCGCTCCGTACGCCGCCATGACGCCGGCCAGCATCAAGGCGACAGAAGCGATGATGCGGCCGACCCGCTTCGAACTCAGCAGTGCGATGACCGCGGCCAGTGCGA
This sequence comes from Yimella sp. RIT 621, assembly GCF_004146205.1. NCBI lineage: Bacteria > Bacillati > Actinomycetota > Actinomycetes > Micrococcales > Dermacoccaceae > Yimella > Yimella sp. RIT 621. The sequence goes on along the minus strand of NZ_SEIP01000005.1, from coordinate 82,323 downwards.
CCAGCGCGCCTGCGAACGCCGGTGGCGAGGCCTTGTTGCCCTTGACCGATGCCTGGGTCGTGCCGGTGATGGTGTCGATGACCGTGCCCGTGACCCACGCCCTGGACGTCAGTGCGAGCAGGACAACGGCGACGACGAACGCCGTGGTCAACACCTGGCGTTTGCTCACGATGCGCCGCCGGCCGGAGGCTTCATGCTGGACGCGGTCGCGACGGCGCGCAGCGCGGCGGCCGCCTTGTTGACGGTCTCCTGATACTCGGTCTCGGCGACGGAGTCGGCAACGATCCCGGCCCCCGCCTGCACGTGGGCGCGTCCTTGGTGCAGCACCGCGGTACGGATCGCGATCGCCATGTCGAGGTCTCCGGCGAAGTCGAGATAGCCCACGACCCCCCCGTAGACGCCGCGCCGCAGCCCCTCGAGTTCGTCGATGATCGCCATGGCACGCGGCTTGGGTGCACCGGACAGGGTGCCCGCAGGGAAGGTCGCCACCAGCGCGTCGTACGCGGTGAGGCCGTCCTTCAACCGACCGACGACGGTCGACTCGAGATGCATGATGTGGGAGTACCGGCGCACGTTCATGAACTCCACCGTGTCGACGGTGCCGGCCCGACAGACGCGTTGCAGGTCGTTGCGGGACAGGTCGACCAGCATCAGGTGCTCGGCGCGCTCCTTGGGGTCGGTGAGCAGTTCCTCGCGCAGCAGACCGTCGTGCTCCGGCGTCTTGCCGCGCGGCCGGGAACCGGCGATCGGGTGGGTGATCACCTCACCGTCGGTCACCTTCACCAGCGCCTCCGGACTCGACCCGACGATGTCGTACGCGCCGCCGTCCGGCAGCGGGATACGCAGCAGATACATGTACGGGCTGGGATTGCTGGCCCGCAGGGCCCGGTAGACGTCCAACGCGTCTGCTTCGCACGGCACCGAGAACCGTTGGGAGACAACGATCTGGAAGGCCTCGCCAGCTCGGATCGCCTCCTTGCAGGCGTCCACCATGTCGTGGAACTCCTGCTGACTGTGACTGCTGTCCGGACGCAGTTCGGCGGGTTCGGGCACCGAGACGGTGCTGGGCGCGGGTGCCATCAACGCGTCGGTCATGACGTCCAGGCGGCGGACGGCATCGGTGTACGCCTGCTCCACTCGATCCGGCGTGTTGTCGTGATTGATCGCGTTTGCAACGAGCAGCAGAGAGTTGTCCGCGTGGTCGAAGACGGCGAGATCAGTGGTGAGCATCATCGAGATCTCGGGCAGCCCCAGCTTGTCGATGCCGTTGTCGGGCAACCGTTCCCAGCGGCGGACCGCGTCATATGTGATCGCACCGACCATGCCTCCGGTCAACGGCGGCAGTCCCGGGATGACCGGAGTGCTCAGCGCCTGCATCGTCTCGCGCAGCGCCTTCGTCGGGTCGCCACCGGTGGGCAGACCGACCGGCGGCTCACCGATCCAGACCGCCTCACCGTCCTGTTCGGTGAGGGTGGCGTGACTGGCAGCCCCGATGATGGAGTAGCGCGACCACACCCCGCCGTGCTCGGCGGACTCCAGCAGGAACGTGCCGGGTCGGTCGCTCGCCAGCTTGCGGTAGACGCCCAGCGGGGTTTCTGCGTCGGCGAGCAGTCGACGGACGACGGGAATGACCCGGCGGTCCTGCGCAAGGTGCTCGAACAGGTTCGCCGAGGGCCAGGTGAGACCGAACGTGAGATCGGCGCAGATGTCCATCCTGCTCACGCGGTCACCTCCAACGGCGTGAAGAAGCAGGTGCGCTCACCGGTGTGACAGGCCGCGCCGACCTGGTCCACGCGCACCAGGACCGCATCGCCGTCGCAGTCGAGCGACACGGACCTCACATGTTGCACGTGCCCGCTGGTGTCGCCCTTGCGCCAGTACTCGCCACGACTGCGCGACCAGAACGTCACGCGCCCTTCACTGAGCGTCCGGCGGAGGGCTTCATCGTCCATCCATCCGAGCATCAGCACCTCTCTGGTGTCGTGCTGCTGAATCACCGCTGCGACCAGCCCGTGCTCGTCCCGCTTGAGTCCGGCGGCGAGTTCGGTTGGTAGCGGACTGGTGGATTCGGGCATGTCTGCCATTGTCACGCACCCGCTGCACGAGCGCGAACCGGTCTCGGGAGCCCCCGGCACGACCGACCACCCCGAAGTTGCTTCCTATCTCGCATACTGAAAAGTGCATACGGTGGACGCCGGTCATCCGCCGCTACTTCGGGCAACAGCTGATGCTGTTCCTGGGGGCGATCGCGATGTTCGGCGGAGGGTCAGTGGCCGGACTGCTGAGCCGCCCAACTGGCGTGCAGGCGTCCGTAGACGGAGTCCGGGTCACGCACCAGGTCACGGTGCGGCCCGACGGCCACGATGTGCCCGGCGTCCACGACGACCACCATGTCGGCCGACTCCGCCGTCGACAACCGGTGCGCGATCGCGATCGAGGTTCGTCCGGCCGTGACCTGGTCGAGTGCCCGCTGGATCCGCACCTCGGTGCCGGGGTCGACGGCCGAGGTGGCCTCGTCCAGCAACAGCAGGTCGGGGTCGACGAGGTAGGCCCGCGCGAGGGCGACGAGTTGCCTTTCACCGGCCGACAGTGACTCGCCGCGTTGCCCGACCCGGGTGTCCAGGCCGCGTGGGAGACCGACGATCCAGTCGGTGAGATTCATGTTGGTGAACGCCTGCTCGACGTCGGCGCGGGTGGCCGTCTGCAGCCCGAAGCGCACATTGTCGAGCAGGGTGGCGTCGAACAGGAAGCCCTCCTGCGGCACCAGCACGACGTGTTCGCGCAGCGAGCGGAAACTGATGTCGCGCAAGTCGATTCCGTCGAGTTTGACGCTGCCGCCCGTCGGATCCATCAGTCGGGTGACGAGCTTGGCGATCGTGGTCTTGCCCGACCCCGTCTCCCCCACGACCGCGACGCGGGCTCCCGCCGGGATGTGCAGGTCGACGTCGTGCAGGACGGGCGCTCCACCGGGGTAGGCGAACGTCACCTTCTCGAAGTCGACGGTCACCGAACCGGACGGCATCTCCCGGCCTTCCGGCGGGTCGACGACTGCGACCGGGGTGTCGATCAGGCCGATGACGCGGCGCCAGCCGGCCACGGCGTTCTGCAGTTCGTTGAGGTTCTCCGTGGCCATCTGCACCGGCTGGGTGAACAAGTTGACGATGAACAGGAACGCGACGAGTTCACCGAGCGTGATGTTGCCGGCTGCTGCCTGTTGTGCGCCGATCACGAGCACGACGACGGTCGTGACACCCGCGACGAACTGGCCGGTCGAGAAGGCACCGACGGCCTTGATCTGGGCCAGGATGCTCGCCTTGCGATGCTTCTCGACGGTGACGTCGATGCGCTCGGCGGTGCGGTCCTGGACGCCGTACGCGCGGATCGTCGCGGCACCGACCACGGACTCGGAGATCGCGGCCAGCATGTCGGCGACGCGTTCGCGGACGACCGTGTAGGCGCGTCCGACGACACCCTGGAAGTAGCGCAACACGATGAACATCGGGATGAAGCAGATCCACACGACGGCGGCGAGCAACGGGCTGTAGACGAGCATCAGGACGCTGGCGATGAGCAACTGGCCGACGGCCATCAGCAGCATGAGGCCACTGAACTGGACGAACTGGCTGATCTGGTCGACATCGCTGGTCACGCGGGAGACCAGCGCGCCCCGGCGCTCGGCGTTCTGGGTGAGCATGGACAGGTCGTGGATGTGCCGAAAACCCTTGACCCTCAAGGTTGCCAAGCCACTCTCGCTACTACGGAACAGCCGCAGGTTGACTGCGTACGAGGCAAGGCCGGTGACGGCCACACCCAGCACGGTGAGCACCATCAGGGTCGTGACCGTGCCGGTCTGTGGACCACCGGGGGCCAGGATTCCGCGGTCCAAGGTCTGCTGGACGGCGATCGGGACGAGGACGCGTCCGGTGGTGGAGAAGATGGCGAGCGCGATCGTGACCAACAGACCGCGCCGCAGTTCGGGCGAGAGTTCGAAGCCGCGCTTGAGGGTCTGCCAGGTGGTGAGTTCGCCGGCGGTGCCCACCCGCTCCCCCGCAGCCGTGGATCCTGGGGTGCCGACCGCGGTGCTCATGCGTCCTCACCCTGCTTGTTCATCTGCTGGTCGATCGTTTCGTCGTTCTGCGCGTCATCCTGCTCGGCGATCTCGGCGGCGCGTTCGGCGTAGGCCGTGACCAGCGTGCGATATCCCGCGCTGCGCTCCATGAGTTGGGCGTGGGTGCCGCGGTCGGTGATGCGGCCACCGTCGACGAACACGACCTCGTCCGCGAGCGCGATGCTGGACATCCGGTAGGCGACCATCACCACCGTCGTGCCGTCACGGTTCTCACGCAGCGCCTGCAGGATCGACTGCTCGACAGCGGGGTCGACCGCGCTGGTCGCATCGTCGAGCAGGAGTGCGCGTGGACGACGGATCACCGCGCGGGCCAGTGCAATTCGCTGCCTCTGCCCGCCTGACAGCGACGCTCCGCGCTCACCGACCCGGGTGGCGGCACCGTCCGGGAGCTCGTCGACGAACCCGGTGGCTTGCGCGATCTGCAGCGCGCGACGCACCTCGTCGTCGGTGAAGTCGTGACCGAGGGTGACGTTGCCGGCGATGGTGTCGTCGAAGACGAACGTCTGCTGGGTCACCAGGGACGCGGCCTTGCTGGTCTCCCCTGCCGCGAGGTCGCGTTCGGGCACGTTGTCGATCAGCACACGTCCGTCGGTCGGGTCCATCAGTCGCACGAGCAGACTCATCAGCGTCGACTTGCCCGATCCGGTCGGTCCGACGATCGCGGTCAACGATCCCGGTGCCAGGTCGAGGTCGACGTCGTCCAGGGCGCGCCAGCGTTCGGCACCGCCGCCCTGGTACTTCTCGCTGAGGTCGACCGAACCGGACAGGTCGTACTCGTAGCCGACCTGATCGGCGCCGAGCGCGGCGGCGTGGTCGGAAATGAGCGTCCGGGTGCCGTAGTCGGTGTGCCCGGTGGCGGCCAGCACGCTGTTGAGGCGTACCCAGCCGGCGACCGAGCGCGGCATCTCGGCCAGCACCCAGCCGAAGGACCGCACCGGGAAGGCGAGCACGGAGAACAGGTAAGCGATCTGGACGACTTCTGCCGCCGTCGTTGCGCCGGCGCTCACCTGGGCGGTGCCGACCGTCAGGACCGCCAGCGTCCCGATCGTCGGAATCGCTTCGACCAGCGGGTCGAAGATGCCCCGGACGCGGCCGACCTCGACGGCGGCATTGCGCAGGCGCTGGGTCTCGACGGAGAACCGGTCGGCTTCCTGTTGCTCGCGTCCCATCACCTTGACCAGCAGGGCGGCCTCGATCGATTCGTGGGCCACCTCGCTGACGTGCGAGCGCATCCGCTGGGCGCGGGTCACCCGCGGCGACATGTAGCGCTGGAAGACCAGGTTGGTGGCGAACAACAACGGGAAGACGATCAGACCGACGAGCGCAAGCCAGACGTCGACCCGGAACATCTCGGCCAGACCGACACCCAGCATGACGAGCACCCCGATAGCCATCGGGAGCGGCTGGAAGATGTTCCAGGTCGCCTCCACGTCGGCGTTCGCGTTCGAGAGCAACTGTCCGGACGGGTGGCGGTGATGCCACGACAGTGGCAGACGCAGGTACTGACGGGTGACCCGTCGGCGGTAGATCGCGTTGAGGTTGAAGTAGGCCATGCCGGCCGCGACACGGCGCAGAATCACACCGATCACGTTGAGCAACACCACTGCTCCGAGTTGCCAGATGATCGTCCAGATCTGTTCCCCGGTGAGGCGACCGGCTGCAACCGCAGGCTCGGCGACCGTCGCGATGAGGTGCCCGATCACGCGCGCGGTGAAGACGGTCATCACGCCGTAGATCGCCGAGCCGATCACCGCGACGAGCAGTGTCTTCGGCTGGTCGCGGAAGCCACGCCCGAGGACACGGAACCCTTCACCGAGGGTTGATGCGCCGAAGTCGACCTCGGTCGTTCCGGTCTTTCGATCGTCCTTCTTGCCATCCGCCACCTGATCGTTGTCGGGTGTGACGGTCACGGAGGAGGGCATGTAGGACATGATTCACTGCATGACCTCATTTGCCCAAAGCGAGCGTTCAGCCTTGTGCGACACCTTCCTGGAGGTCGGTCCCGACGCGCCGACGCTCAGCGGCTCGTGGCGCACGCGTGACCTGGCCGCACACCTGATCCTTCGCGAACGTCGTCCGGACGCTGCGATCGGCATGTTCCTCGCGCCGCTCGCCGGACGCACGGACAAGATCCAGGCGTCGCTGGCGCAGCGGCCGTTCGAGGAGTTGGTCGACATCATCCGCAGCGGCCCGCCGAAGTGGAACCCGATGGCACTGGGCAGCATCGACGAAGCCGCGAACCTGGGCGAGTTCTTCGTGCACCACGAGGACGTGCTGCGTGGGGTCGACCCCGCCGCTCGCCGCCAGCTCGAACCGGCCGAGCAGAAGGCGCTGTTCGGGGTGCTCTCCCGCATGGGCATGCTGACCCTGCGGTCGTGCCGCGTCGGTGTGGTGGCCGATTCACCGGGTTACGGACGTCGGTCGCTGCGCAGTCCGAAGGACGAGCACGGCAACGTCGTGATGACCGGGGAACCCAGCGAGATCGTGTTGTACATCTTCGGACGTGGTGAGGTCGCCGACGTCGAACTCGACGGTGCCGATCACGATGTCGCGGCCTTCCGCGAGACGAACCTCGGCGTCTGACCACGCGCTGCGCCGTTGGGTCAGAGGACGAGCTTGGAGCCCTCGTGACTGCCTTCGTAACCGAGCCGCTCATAGAAGCGGTGGGCATCCGAGCGCGACTTGTCGGTCGTGAGTTGAGCGAGCACCGCCCCACGGCTGCGTCCGTACTCGTGCGCCCAGCCGAACATCGCTGCACCCAGGCCGGTTCCGCGGGCCGAGGCCGATACACGGACGGCCTCGATGAGCAATCGTGTGGCGCCTGCCCTGGCCAGTCCCGGGATCAGCGTGAGTTGGAACGTTCCGACGACTGCAGCTTCGTCGTCCGCGACGACCGCGAGGAACTGGTTGGGGTCGGCGTCGATCGCGGCGAAGGCCCTTTCGTAGACCGACTCGTCGCTGCGCTCCCTGGTGGCGCCGAGAGGATCGTCCGCCAGCAACTGCACGATGGGCCGGACGTCATGTGCGGTTGCCCTGCGCACCGAGTACCGATTGCCGTCGACGCTGAGTTCGTTCACTTGTTCATCGTGACAGGCGTTCCACGGACCGGCGCAGCGACGCAGGCCATGAACCGGGGGGCGCCGACCACCGCCGCTGGTTGAGCCTGGACGCTGCGACGAAGGACTGAGTCCAGTGCCGAAACCCTGGTGAGATCCGGTCCTTGGTGACCGACCCACCCGCGAGATCAGTGCCACGGAGGTTGTCGGTGGTCCCGCCTAGAGTCTTCTCATGGGCATCAGCTACGAGTTCTACGAACCGGAGTCTCCGGTGGAATTCGTTCTGTTGGAATCGATCTCGGATCACAAGCAGCGTTTGTTGAAACAACTGGTCGATGCATTGGGGTCGCCGTCGGAGGTCCTGGAGTTCGCGGTTCAGATGTCGCAGGACGCGTTCCACGGACTGCACGCAGACGCCCTGCAGCACCCGGGGGACATCGCCTCTGCCCGACCCGTCGATGCCGATGACCACCGCATGCTCGAGAAAGCAGTGACCGGTTCCACCCAGTTGGCATCGATCTCCCAAGCCGTGCAAGCCATGGCAATGGCGCGGTACGCCGCGATCGATGAAGAACTCGTCGATTCCGACACCGGTGTCACCGCGAAGGTCGAACACGCCCTCGGGCACCAAGCGTCGTTCGCCGACACCGACCTGGCGGCCGCGTGCCAGATGGCACCCCGCACCGCGTCGAGCAAGATGAGCAACTCCATCGACGTCTGCACCAAAACACCCGGGTTGCTCGCAGCGGCGGTCGAGGGGTCAATCCCGTACTGGAAGGTGTCCCTCGTCGCGTCCGAGCTGGTGAACGCTTCACCCGAGACGTCCCACCGGGTCGAGCAGCACCTACTCGACACCAAAGGCTTCGACACCTGGGGCTACCTGAAGGTGAAGACCGCCGCGCGGGCGCTGGTGACCCAGTGGGAAGAGGAAGCCGCGAAGAAGACCCGCCAGAAGGAAGCCAAAGAAGCCACCGGTGTCTGGGTGCGTCCCTCCGACATCCCGGGCATGGCCGAACTGCGCGCCATCGGGCCGGCCGACCAGATCGCTCGCATCTACGGAGCCGTCGACCAATTGGCTGATCAACGCTCGAAGAACCCGCCCGCAAGCGAGGGCAGCGAGACCGGTGAGTCGAAGCCGACACTCGGACAACTGCGCCTCGGCGCGTTGCACGACCTCGTCACCCGAGGCGCCGACATCTCCTACCAGGTCGTCATCCAGGTCCCAGTGGTTCGTGAAGAGCAACAGGCTGCAACAGCGGCCAAACGTGCCACCGACGACGCGGAACGCGAGCCCGAGGCGTCCCCGGATGATGGTTCACCCCCACCCGGACAGTCCACCTCATCCCCGCGAGGCCCTGACCATTCCGGAGCGCCCGCCGACACTGATGGCACCGAATCCGGCTCAACAGCACGCGAATCGGACCACTGCTACACAACGGGGTGGGCACGGATCGCAGGGATCGGGTTCATCCCACCTGAAGTCCTCGACGCGTTGATCGACCAGTTCGGTTGCCGCCTGACCCGGGCACTGGTCGACGCCGACACCGGAGTCACCTGCGAAACCTCGACAACCGCCTATGAACCTACGCCGCGGATGAGGGAGTTCGTGCAACAACGCGACCAGACCTGCCGTTTCCCCATGTGCACTAGGACCGCCATCAGGTGCGACATCGATCATGTCGTCGAATGGCCGGACGGACCCACCGCCGGGCACAACCTCGCCGCACTCTGCCGACACCATCACGACGCCAAGACCAAGAAGCACTGGGACTACGAGATGAGCGACGACGGAGTCTGTACCTGGACCTCACGCACCGGCCGCACCTACATCACCTACCCAGACTCCGTGCACGACGCTTCATGAATCAGCCCCGTAGGGTCGGGTAGCCGTTCACGGTCACCAGGTTTCGGCACATGCGCCCTCCTCCGTCGAGCGCATGGCTCAACCAGCCGTGAGGCAACGGCTCAGCACAAACCTCGGTAGGGCGCATGGCTCAACCAGCGATTCAAGGACGGTTCAGCCCGGGTAGCTCGTGCCGCGCTCAACGGACGGGGTGACCCGCGGTTCGCAGCGCGGCCTTGACCTGGTCGATCCTCAGTTGACCGAAGTGGAACACCGAGGCGGCGAGCACGGCGTCCGCGCCGGCCTCCACCGCTTGGACGAAGTGCTCGATCGTTCCGGCGCCGCCGCTCGCGATGAGCGGAACGTCCACCTCGCGTCGAACAGCGCGGATCAGCTCGAGATCGAAGCCGTCCTTGGTGCCGTCGGCGTCCATCGAATTCAACAAGATCTCGCCGGCACCGAGTTCGCACGCCCGCACGCACCACTCGATGGCTTCGAGACCGGCGGATTCGCGTCCACCGTGGGTGGTCACCTCGAACGAGCCATCCGCCGTCCGTCGCACATCGGCCGAAAGCACCAGCACCTGCGAACCGAACCGATCGGCGATCTCCCGAATCACCTGCGGTCGGGCGATGGCGCCGGTGTTGATCCCGACCTTGTCGGCCCCGGCCCGCAGCAGGCGATCGACGTCCCCGGCCTCCCGCACCCCCCCGCCGACGGTCAACGGAATGAACACTTCTTCGGCGGTCCGACGGACCACGTCGTACGTGGTTTCCCGGCCGGCCGAGCTGGCGGTGACGTCGAGGAAGGTCAGTTCGTCGGCACCCTGGTCGTCGTATCGGTGGGCCAGTTCGACCGGGTCGCCCGCGTCGCGCAATCCGGTGAAGTTCACTCCCTTGACCACCCGACCGGCGTCGACGTCGAGACACGGGATCACACGCACTGCAACCGACATGCGGCACAGCGTAATCTTCGGCACGTGACCGAGACCCCGACAGCTCAGCAGGCGGATGCCGCCGACCATACGAGCCGCCTACAGGCGAAGAACCCCATGGTCGAGAAGATCGCCCGCGCAGCGCTTCAGCGGGCCGGCGAGATCACCGACCGCCCCGTGATGATCACGATCGACGGACGCTCCTCGACCGGCAAGACCACCCTCGCCGGCGAGTTGTCGACGGTGCTGGACAACGCGCCCGTCGTCCACATGGACGACCTCTACCCCGGCTGGAACGGCCTGGCAGCTGCCCTGCCGGCACTCACGGACGACATCCTGATCCCGTTGCGAGGCAACGAGGTTTCCACCTATCAGCAGTACGACTGGATCGAGGGCGACTTCACTGCAGAGTTGTTCGTGGAGCCCGCGCCGTACGTGATCGTCGAAGGATGCGGCTGCAGTGTCGGCCCGGCGGGTCAGCTGAGCGACGTCCGGGTGTGGCTGGAAGCAGACGATGACCTACGCCGCGCCCGTGGACTCGTCCGCGACGCAGGCGCGTTCGACGAGCACTGGGACACGTGGGCCGAGCAGGAAGAATCCTTGTTCACCGGTGACGAGACCCGCGAACACGCCGACCTGGTCTTCGACACCAGCCACTTGCTCCGCGAATCCGCCTGAACAAGAAAGACTTCGGTCAGCCGACGGATTCGTCCGGGTAGGCGTTGGCCTCCACCAATGCTGCCATTCGTTGCGCCTCGGCCTGGGCGAACTCGCCGTCGGCGCGTTGTACCGCCATCACGGCGAGCTGTTCGGTGTCCGCGAGATCGAGGATCAGCCACGGTGACCCACCGCCGAACTGGACGCCGAGGATCTCCTCCCAGGCGACCTCTCGGGTGAGGAAGAGGTTGCGCACGATCAAGCCCTTGTCGGTGGGCACGGCCTTGATCGCGGTGTAGCGCCAAAGGAACGCAGCCATGCCGACGCCGAGCAGGAACATCATGAGCGCGTCCAGGACGGTCCACCCGGTGACGCCGCCGCGGGGCAGGTTGATGGCCACGAAACCGAAGACCGCGATCGAGGCAAGCCCCGCCACCAGCGGCACCCACCGTCCGCTGCGGGGCCGGAACGGCGCGTACGGGTCGTGGTCGCCCGAATGGTGTGGGTCGGAACCGCTCGGGGTGTTCATCGAGAACTCACAATCGGCAGGCAGCGATCTCTGTCACCAGGATGGCACGAGCACCCAGGTCGTAGAGCTCGTCCATCAGGGCGTTCGTGCGCTTGCGCGGCACCATCGCACGCACCGCGACGTAGTCCGGGTCGTGCAACGGGGAAATCGTCGGTGACTCCAGGCCGGGAGTGATCGCGGACGCCTTCTCGACGAGGTCCTTGCGGATGTCGTAGTCGAGCATCACGTAGTCGCGGGCCGTGAGCACACCCTGCAAGCGGCGGACCAGGACGTCGACCGCGGGGTTCGCGCCGGCCTCCGCCGGACGGATCAGTACGGCTTCGCTCTTCAGGATCGGCTCGCCGAACACCTCGAGCCCGGCGTTGCGCAGGGTGGTACCGGTCTCCACGACATCCGCGATGACGTCGGCGACACCGAGGGTGACCGCGGTCTCGACGGCGCCGTCCAGTCGGACGACGGACGCCTCGACACCGGCGTTCTCCAGATCGGATTCGACGAGACCTTCGAAGCTCGTGGCGACGCGCTTACCCGCGAGGTCGCCCACCGAGGAAGCGACGCCCGGGCGCGCGGCGTACCGGAAGGTGGAGGCACCGAAGCCGAGCTGCATGGCCTCGATCGCCGGCGCTCCGGAATCGAGCAGCAGATCGCGGCCGGTGATGCCGACATCGAGCGTCCCGCGTCCGACGTACACGGCGATGTCCCGTGGTCGCAGGAAGAACAGTTCGACGTCGTTGTCGGCGTCGACGACGACCAATTCCTTCGACTCACGACGACCGCGGTAACCCGCCTCGCGCATGATCTCGGCGGCGGACTCGGCGAGGCTGCCCTTGTTCGGCATGGCGACTCGCAACATGGTGAAACTCCTTGTGCAGATTGAGGATCGGCTCGAACCACTCGAGGCTCAGAGATGTCGGTAGACGTCCTCCAACGCGATGCCGCGCTCCAGCATCAGCACCTGCAGGTGGTAGAGCAGCTGGCTGATCTCCTCGGCGGCTTTGTCGTTGCCCTCGTACTCGGCGGCCATCCACACCTCGGCAGCCTCCTCGACGATCTTCTTGCCGATGAAGTGGACGCCGGCGTCGATCTCTGCGACCGTGCCGGATCCTTCGGGGCGCTCGGCTGCCTTGTCCTGCAGCTCGGCCCACAACTGCTCGAAGCTCTTCACGGGGCACAAGGGTACGCAGCGGGGCGGAGCCCGCGGACGAGCGGCCGGGACGTGGACTCGTCCACGTGACCCCGGCCACTCGCCGGGTGGGGGTCAGGCCGTGGCCGGTCGGCTCCCGCGCTCTCGCCGGGTCACCTTCACCCACTGGGTGAACCCGTAGATCACGAACAGCCCGTAGAAGATGTACATGACCGCTGTGGGCACATAGTCGGTGGCGAACCCGAACGGCACTCCCACCAGGTCGACCACGATCCACGCCAGCCAGAACTCGTTCCAGGCGCGGGCCATCGCGTACGTCGCGACGATCGACCCGACGAACACCCATGCGTCGCACCAGGCGAACCACCATTCCGGCGTCCAGTGCGGGTTGGCGTTCGCGTCCAGGATCGCCTGGAAGACGGCGTGGGCGATCACCGTTCCCACGATCCAGAAGGCCGCCATCAGCAGGCGTTCCTTGTTTGTCGCCCACCGCGGGGTGACGGCCGCCTCGGACGCCTCCGCGCGCTTGTTCTTGCGGTGCTGGTTCCACCGCCACCAGCCGTAGATGCTGGTGACGATGAAGAAGATCTGTCGCCCGGCCTGCCCGAACAGCGGGATGCGGGTGTCAGTGCCGAACGCGGCTCCGATGTAGACGAAGAACAGCATGATGTTGGCGACGATGCCGACCGGCCACGCCCACACCCAGCGCTTCATACCGAGGTAGGCGGACGCGACACCGATGAGCACACCGATCAACTCGAGCCAGTGCAGTTGGTACTTGCCGATGTCGAGGTGCCATTCCAACAGCTGCTGGAAGAAGTTATGCTCGCCGCCCGCGGCAGCGGCCAGCACGGTCGTTCTCATGCTTGTTCTCCTGATGTGTGTCGTGACGCGTCGCGAAGCGTACGCGCGGTCGCCAAGGCCGCAGTCGCGGCCTCGTATCCCTTGTCCTCACTCGAACCGGGCAAACCGGCCCGATCCAGAGCCTGCTGATCGTCGTCGGACGTCAACACCCCGAACCCGACCGGGACGCCGGTGCGCACCGAGACCTCGGTGAGGCCGACGGTGGCTGCCTGGCAGACGTAGTCGAAGTGCGGTGTCCCGCCCCGAACCACCACGCCCAGCGCGACGACCGCGTCATGGTCGGCGGCCAGACGCGCCGCTGCGACTGGGAGTTCGAAGGACCCCGGGACGCGGACGACGGTGGCGTCCGCGACGCCGGCATCGTCCAGGGACCGCTGTGCTCCGGCGAGCAGGCCGTCCATCACCTGTTCGTGCCAACTCGCGGCGACGACAGCGACCCTCAGACCGCGCCCGTCGACCTGGACGGTCGGTGCTCCGTGTCCGCTCATACGGTCGCTCCTTCGTGGATGTCGGGAAGGTCGCGACCCATCCGGTCACGTTTGGTCTGTAGGTAGCGCAGATTGTGATCGCTGACGCGCACCGGTGACGGCTCCATCGAACCAACCTCGATTCCGTTGTCCTGCAACCCGAGTCGCTTTGCGGGGTTGTTGCTGATCAGCCGAACATCGCAGATGTCGAGGCTGTGCAGGATCGCTGCTGCCGCCGCGTACTCCCGGGCGTCGACCGGCAGGCCGACGCCGCGACCCTCGTGACCACGCAGGTAGACGGGACTCGTCGTCGGCGACGAGCATCGGACGTCCGTCTCGTAGCGCCTGGAGTGCGTCCTCGATGGAGTTGAGTTCATGCCCTGACCTCCTCGACGTCCCTCGCCCCCACCACGATCTGGGCTGAATCGCCCTGCCGTTCAATGCTTTCGACGCGTCCGAGTTCCTGGATGATTCCGGTGAACATCAGATTTCTCCTTCGGGTTCGAGCAGCCGGCTGTCCGCCGGAAGGTCACGGTGCCCGACGACGACCCGTAGCGGGTCGTGTCCGGTGTACGCCGAGCAGCGAGCGGTGAGGGCCGGGTCGTCCGTCAGCGCGGTGCCGGTTCCCACGACGATCGCGCCGGAGCGCGCGCGCAGCGCGTGGACGTCCGCCCGGGACGCGTCCCCGGTGATCCACCTGCTGCTGCCGTCGGCCGCGGCGATACGGCCGTCGAGGGTGGTCGCGTACTTCCACGTCACGTGGGGCCGGCCGTGCTCGGCCGCGAAGAACCAACCTTCGTTCAGCGCTCTCGAGGACTGTTCGAAGCGCGGGGACGCCTTTTCGACGGGGATTCCGGCCTCACGCAGCAGCGCTGCTCCGCCGCCTGCTCGCTCCGACGGATCCGCCGCTACGAAAACCACACGCTCGACCCCGGCGTCGATGAGCGCCTGTGCACACGGCGGCGTTCGTCCGACATGCGTGCAGGGTTCGAGCGTGATGAAAGCCGTTGCGCCCCGGGCCGATTCGCCGGACTGTGCGAGTGCGGCGGCTTCGGCGTGGGCCGTGCCCGCGCCTGCGTGGAAGCCCTCCCCGACGACCACTTCGTCTCGCACGAGAACGCAACCGACGCGTGGATTGGGGTCGACGAGAGAGCCGAGCGCGGCGAGTGCCAGCGCACGGTCGAGCATCTGCTCGTCCTGGGGGCTGAGCGCCATCGGTTCCTTCGGTCGTCCGTCATGGACGTGAACCGGGGCGATGGCGAACGCCAGGAAACCCGCACGGGCTGACATCGAATGATGCACACCCGCAGGGCACCCTGCGTGCTCAGAGAATGCCGAAGCAGACCCTGAACGTGCGCCTCCCATCCGGACTTTCACCGTCGGTCCCGGAATTCCACCAGGTCAACCGCTCACCTCCGAAGAGGATCACGGGTCGCGGACTGTCACCGCCGGCTCAGAGTTTCGCTGACCCCGGAGCACGTTTCGCCGATCAGTATGACACTTCCCGTCCAGGTACTCGACCGGCTGGGTGGTCTCGGTGATCGCGTCATCCTCTTGCGCGGCAATGCCGACCGCGAAGGCTGAGGTTCAGGACGCCTTGACCAGCACCCGCCCGTCGGCGATCTTCACGTCCCAGCTGGGCTGCTCGACCGACGCCGGACCACGCATCGGCTTGCCGTCCCTCAGTCTGAATTCGCTTCCGTGCCAAGGGCATCGGATGCATCCGTCCTGGACTGTTCCTTCGTCGAGCGGGCCACCGGCGTGCGTGCACACGGACGACAGCGCGTACACCCGGTCGTTCTGTTCGATGAGTACCACCGAGACACCGTCCGCCGTCACCCGCATCGGCGTGCCAGGGGTGAGATCGACGCGGGCAGCGACGTCGGTCCAGTCGTCCGTGCGGTGCTCGAACGCGGTGTGGTTGACACCTACACCCTTGACGAACGACAGGTGTCCACCGAGGTAACCGGCCCCCGCGGTGAGACCGACCCCTGCCAGGCTCAGCAGCCGCCCGGTGGAATGCCGACCCTTCCCACGCGCCACCCAGGACGCGACCTGCAGGACGGTGGCGGCCGAGTTGGCAGCGGCGTGCACCAACCCGACCCGCTGTTCGGCTCCGTAGCTGTCCGACCAGTCGGACGCCCCGGTGGCCGCAGTGGGAACGGAGGCGAGGATCCCCACCCCCACCAACCGGCGCGCCGCCGCGGCGTCTGCTCCGGTGAGGTCGAGCACGGTCGCCATGGCGTACGCGCCGATCGGCACGTCGGACAGAACCGGATGGATCGGGTGGCCGAGGAAGGTGCCGGAAAGGATGTTCTTGACCGCCTTGTTGCCGGTCAATCTGCCGACGAAGCCGGCGTACGGCTCACTGATCTTGTCGAGGCCGCCCATCTCCTCGATCGTGCTGACCACAGTGCCTATCGGGTTGCTCGTCGGGTTGCTCGTCGGGTTGCTCATGACAGATTCTCCGTTTCGCAGGGGTCGCCGAGCCGGCGGCGCATACTCCTGCGTACCACTCGAGCGCAGTCGGCGGTAGTCGTTCGGCCTGTGGATCGTCGTCAGTGGACGCAGGATGCGGCCAGCTCGCGCAGTTCGTCGACTGCGGCCGCCGCGTCATCGGCGCCGTAGACCGCCGACCCGGCGACGAAGACATCGGCCCCCGCCTCGGCGCATTGCTCGATGGTCTTGGCGGACACTCCCCCGTCGACCTGCACCCAGATGTCGCCGCCGTGTTTGCGGGCGGCCTCGCGCACCTGACGCACCTTCGGCATCTGGTCCGCCATGAACGACTGGCCACCGAACCCGGGTTCGACGGTCATCACCAGCACCATGTCGAGTTCGGGCAGGAGTTCCTCGTACGGAGCGAAGTCGGTGCCCGGCTTGATCGCCATCGACGCACGGGCTCCCGCCGACCGAAGCGCTCGGGCCAGCTTCACCGGGTCCTTCGCGGCCTCGATGTGGAAGGTGACACTCTGTGCCCCTGCCTCGGCGTACTTCGGTGCCCAGTGGTCGGGGTCGTCGATCATCAGGTGGCAGTCCAGCGGCATCGGCGCCACCTTCAGCAGCGACTCCACGACCGGCAGGCCGAGCGTGAGATTCGGCACGAAGTGCGCGTCCATGACGTCGACGTGTGCCCACTCGGCATTGCCGATCCGCTTCAGCTCGGCCTCGAGGTTGGCGAAGTCAGCGGACAGGATGCTCGGTGCGATCTGCATGTGGGACATACCTTTTCGGGAGTCAGACGGACGTGGACTGCTTGCGCAGCAGGGCGAAGAACATCGCGTCGGTGTCGTGCAGATGCGGCCACAACTGAACGCCGGGGCCGTCGCCGAGGTCGGGAATCTGCTTGCCCGTCGCGTCCTTGAAGTACGGCCGAGCGTCCTCCTGGACCACCTCCGGGTGTCGCTTCAACGCGTCAGCGACAACCGCGGTGGTCTCGGCGGTGTGCGGGCTGCAGGTCGCGTAGCCGATGACTCCGCCGGGGCGGGTCGCCGCGATCGCCGAGTCGAGCAGTTCACCCTGCAGCGTGGTCAGACCGGCGACGTCGGACGCCGACTTGCGCCACCTCGCTTCCGGACGACGACGCAATGCGCCCAGGCCCGTGCAGGGAGCGTCGACCAGCACCTTGTCGTAGGTGTCGGGTTCTTCGGCTCCGAGTTCCCGGCCGTCACCGGTACCGATCATCACCTCGATACCCGACTGCAGCGCCGCGGCCATCGTCCGCCGCACCAGGTCGGTGCGATGTTCGCTGACCTCGTTGACGAACAACACCGAATCCTGTTCTGCCGCAAGGCAAGCCAACAGAGCCGCCTTGCCGCCGGGCCCGGCGCACAGGTCGAGCCATTCCTGCTGATCACCCTCGACGGGCACCGATGCCAAAGCGAGGGCGAGCAGTTGTGAGCCCTCGTCCTGCACAGCAGCACGCGTGTCGCGCACAGCGCGGATGGCTCCGGGGTCTCCCCCCGACATCCGGGCACCGAACGGCGACAGGCGCGACGGCGTCGCCCCCTCGTCGAGCAGTTCCTCGACCGTTGCCAGGTGCGGACGGGCGACGAGCATGACGTCGGCCGGGTCGTTGTCCGCCTCGAGCAACCGCCGCAGTTCGGCATCGACATTCTCCGCAGCCGCGGCACCCGAGCCGATCAGCGCACCCCGCAGGGCCCGGACGATCCACTCGGGGTGGGAGTGCTCGACCGCCAACGCGGCGAGCGGCTCACGTCCGGCGGTCACCTCGGCGACCCATTCCTCGCGGGTGCGTTCGCTGACCCGACGCAGCACGGCGTTGACGAACCCGGCCGCGCCCGCACCGTTGACCTCGCGGGCCAGGGCCACGGTCTCGGACGCGGCGGCGTGTGACGGCACTCGCATGCCGAGCAACTGGTGTGCGCCGAGGCGAATGGTGTCGAGCACGGCGGGGTCGATCTGCGACGCACCGCGTCCGGCGGCATGCTCGATGATCCGGTCGTAGAGGCCATGCATCCGCAACGTGCCGTAAGCGAGCTCGCTCGCAAACGCGGCGTCGCGTCCACTGATCCTGTTGTCGCGCAACGCTTTCGGCATAGCGATGTTGGCGTATGCGTCGTTGTCGTGCACCTGTCGCAGGACGTCCCACGCCACCCGTCGTGCCGGGTCCCCGCTGCGGCGGCGCTCGGCGGGCCGCTGCTCGGACCTGGCTCGGTCGGACGTGCGACGCGCCTGCGGACGCTGCCGGCCTTTGGCGTTGCGGTATTCGTCGTGGTTCCTGCCGGACTGCTCGGAGTCGCTCATGCCAGTGACTCCCCTTCCTCGATACGTGCGCCGCGCGCCCAGTCGGGCGCCGGTACTGCCTTCTTGCCGTGCGGCTGCACGATGCCGAGTTCGACAGCGCCCGATCCCGTGCCCACGAACACCGCCTTCTTGGTCACCCGAAGCTCACCTGGCGCAAGGCCTGGCTCGTCGACCGGACGAGCCGACCCGATCTTCAGGCGGGCGTCCCGGAACATCGTCCATGCGCCCGGGGCCGGTGAACAGGCGCGCACCCGGCGATCGATCGCGAATGCCGGCTCGTGCCAACGGATCCGAGCGTCGTCAACGGTTATCTTCGGCGCCGTCGAGACGCCTTCGGCGGGCTGCGGAACAGGGGTGATCGTGCCCTCTTCCATCGCGTCGAGGGTGGCGACCAACAGGCCGGCGCCTGCGCCGGCGAGCCGCTGCAGCAGGTCGCCCGAGGTGTCGCTCGGTTTGATCGTCTCGGTCATCGTGCCCAGCACCGGTCCGGTGTCCATACCCTGTTCGAGCAGGAAGGTCGTGGCACCGGTGACGTCGTCGCCGTGCAGCAAGGCGTGCTGGACGGGGGCCGCACCGCGCCAGGCAGGCAGCAGCGAGAAGTGCAGATTCACCCAGCCGTGTCGCGGGATGTCGAGCACCGCACGCGGCACAAGGGCACCGTACGCGACCACGGGGCACACGTCGGGCTGCAGCGCGCGCAGCCACTCCTGGAAATCCGGTTCCTTGGGATGCCCCGGGGTGGAGACCGGCAGGCCTTCCCGGACCGCGACCTCCTTCACCGGTGACGGTCGTAGCGAGCGTCCGCGCCCGGCAGGAGCGTCCGGCCGGGACACGACGCCGACCACCTCGTGCCGGGACTCGAGCAGGGCCTGCAGGGAAGGAACGGCGGGTTCAGGAGTGCCCGCGAAGACGATGCGCACGCTCAGGCCACCGGACGCACGTCGTACCCGCGGGCGGCGAGGTCCTGACGAAGATCCTCTGGACCGGTGAACTGGACGGCGTCGATGCCGGCTTCGACGGCCGACTGCACGTTGACGATCGAGTCGTCGATGAACAGGAAGTCGTCGATGCCGCCGATGTGGTCGGTGCGCTCGGCAAGCACCTCCCAGATCTCCGGGTCGGGCTTGACGACGCCCTCCTCGCCGGACACGACGATGTCCTCGAAGATCTCCAGGAAGTCGTACTGCTGTTCCGCGAGCGCGAAGAGGTCGGCATTCCAGTTGGTGAGCGCCACCAGGGGTACACCGGCCCGGTCGAGTTCACGCAGCACCTCGATCGAACCCTCGATCGGGCTGAGCGAGGCGGTGAAGTTGTCGATGTAGGCCTGCGCGGCGGGCTCCAGTTCCGGAAACCGGGCGCGGACGTCGGCCACGGCCTGCGCGGGTGTACGTCCGGCGTCGTTGGTGAGATTCCAGGCGAAGAAATCGAACTCGGGATGGTGCACGAATTCTCGCGCCTTGTCCGGCCCGAGTGCGGCCGCCACCGCGTCCTGCGGGATCCACCGGATCAGGACGTTGCCGAGGTCGAAGATCACGGCTTCGGCCGGGGCGGGTGCGAAGCGTTCGTCATCGAGGTCGATGTCGAGATCCATGCCGGAAACCGTATCGCCCGGATCAGAGGGTCGATCCGTCCGGGTCGACCCGTACGGACAGGTGGTCCTTGGCCCTCGCGAGGCTGCGCGAAGTACGCAACGCGGTGATGGCGCCCGAGGCCTGCCCGGCGCGGTCCGCCGGGGCTCGCAGCAGCAATCGCACCTGGGGTTCCGGGCCCGGGAGCGGTGCCGGACCGAAGCGCTCGAGCCAGCCGGGGACGGTGGACGCCGCCGCCGTCACTGCGTCCGGCGTACCGGTGAGCGTGGCCGTCCAGCGGGTGGGTGGTAGGTCGAGCGCGGTGCGCTCGGCGAGTTCGCTCTCGGCGAGGGCCGCTGGGGCCCATCGCACCAGATGCCGCACGACCGGCGACGTCGCCTCCGCGCCGGCGAGCACGACCACTCCGCCGTCGTCCGCCGAACGGCACAGTGCCGCGGCTGCCAACCACTGGCGCATCGCTTGTTCGTTGCTCTGCAGGGACGGCCGGTCGAGCATTGCCCACGCGTCGAGCAGGAGGACGGCTGAATACCCTTGCTCGGCAACGGGTTCCGCACCCGGTGTGGAGATCACGAGGGCCGGTGCTGCGGGCACGCGGGCAACGATCTGGCCCGCTCCGGATCGCACGACCGGCACACCCGGGAACGCGCGTCCCAGTTCCTCGGCGGTGCGCCGAGCACCGATGACGGATGCTCGCAGGCGGGTGTCATCGCACTCGGGACACCGGAACCCGTCCACTCGCGTGTCGCACCACGCGCAGTGCGGAGCTTGGTCGGAGCCGGCGAGTTGCAGCGGGCCGTGGCAGGTCGGGCACTGCGCCGCGTGACCACAGGTGACACAGCGCAACCGGGGAACGTATCCGCGGCGAGGCACCTGCACCAGCACCGGTCCGGTCTGCAGTCCGTCGTGCAATGCCTTCCAGGCGCTGGCCGGCAGGCGAGCATGCGCCGCCGGGCCGTGCCGCTCCACCTCGCGGTCGTCGCCGGCGACGTTGACCCGGGGCAACTGCGCCCGGACGGGCCGGGCCTCCACAGAGACGACCCTTCCTTCGTCCATCCATTGCGCGACGGCGACGGAGCGCGCAAACCCGCCGAGCACGAGGGCGGCCGCGGAGTCGAGATGTCGGCGCCACAGGATGTCGCGGGTGGTGGGGTACGGAGCCCGCGGTTCGGTGAGCAGGTTGTCGCCGTCGTCCCAGCACAGCATCAGGCCGAGGTCGTGCACCGGCGCGAATGCCGCGGCGCGGTTGCCGACCACGCATTGCACATGACCCCGCAGCACCTTGAGCCAGGCGGTGTAACGCGCCTGTGGCCCCTGGTCAGCGGTGAGTCGGACATAGGAGTCCTTGCCGATCTGGTCATCGAGTTCGCGCGCGACGCGTTCGACGTCGCGGTGATCGGGGACGGTGATGATGACCCCCCGCTTGGCGGACAGGGCCGCTCGGGCGGCGTCGGCGAGCGCCCGCGGCCAATCGAGTGCCGGATCCGTGCTCGGCAGAGCGAGCCAGGACGCTGCGGGCGCCTGCCCTGCTCCGATCCGGCGCAGTAATGCCGGCCCCGCCGGGTAACGCGCCCAAGCCGCGCTCGTCTCCAGCAGCGGCGTCCACGGCGCACTGCCTTCGGTCGCCAGCGCGCCCTCGGCCCGGGCATGACGGGGTGGAACAGCGAGCCGGACGACGTCGGACACCGACCCGGCCTGGTCGGTGGCGATCTGTCGGCACAGACGCAGAATCTCGGGAGTGAGCACCGGTTCGTCGGAGACGACGGTGCGCAGCGGGACGAGTTTGCCGACGTGCTCGGCCGTCGCCGTGCGCTGGAGGAGGTAACCGGTGACGTCCTGTGCGCCGAAGCGCACCTTGACCCGCACGCCGGGCCGTGCGGCCTCGTCCAGGTCGGCCGGGACGGCATACTCGAAGGTGCGATCGAGGTGGGCGACGCCGAGGTCGAGCATTACCACCGCCACCGGATCGAACTGCGCGAGCGTCGGCTCCGGACGCTGCTTCTTCGCCCGCGCGGCGGTCCGCAGCAGTTCCAACTGCTGCGGTGTCGCCGGGTGCTCGTCTGCCACGGGATCGTTCTATCAGCCGTCGACGACACGCCGGTCGATCAGTCCACCGGAGCACGAAATCCGCGTGAGCGACTATCGGGCTGCGGCCTGGAGCTGCTCGACGCGGTTGGTCTGCTCCCAGGTGAACGGGTTGTCGACACCGTCTGCGGTGGTGCGGCCGAAGTGGCCGTACGCAGCGGTCGGCTTGTAGATCGGACGCAGCAGGTCGAGCTGCTCCACGATCGCAGCCGGACGCAGGTCGAAGACCGAGGTGATCGCAGCCTGGATCTTGTCGGCCGGGACGGCCTCGGTGCCGAAGGTCTCGATGTACAGACCGACCGGCTGCGCCTTGCCGATGGCGTAGGCGACCTGCACCTCGCAGCGCGTGGCCAGGCCCGCGGCAACGACGTTCTTGGCGACCCAACGCATCGCGTACGCGGCCGAACGGTCCACCTTCGAGGGGTCCTTGCCGGAGAACGCGCCGCCACCGTGGCGTGCCATGCCGCCGTACGTGTCGACGATGATCTTGCGGCCGGTGAGGCCGGCGTCGCCCATCGGGCCACCGATGACGAACTTGCCGGTCGGGTTGATCAGCTTGCGGTAGCTGCTGACGTCGAGGCTGTTGCCACTCGCGGCGAGTTCCTCCAGCACCGGCTTGATGACGTGCTGGTCGATGTCGGGCTCGAGCATCCCGGTGAGCGAGATGTCCTCCGAGTGCTGGGTCGACAGCACGACCGTGTCGAGTTTGACGGCCTTGTCACCCTCGTAGGAGATGGTGACCTGGGTCTTACCGTCGGGGCGCAGGTAGGCCAGCTCGCCACTCTTGCGGACAGCGGTGAGGCGCTCGGACAGGCGGTGCGCGAGGAAGATCGGCAGCGGCATCAGCTCAGCGGTGTCGTCGCACGCGTACCCGAACATCAGCCCCTGGTCGCCGGCGCCCTGCGCGTCCAGCGCCTCGGTGCCGCCCTCGGCACGGTGCTCGTGGGCCTGGTCGACGCCCTGGGCGATGTCGACCGACTGCTCACCGATGGAGATGGACACGCCACAGGAGTTGCCGTCGAAGCCCTTGAGCGAGCTGTCGTAGCCGACCTCCATGATGGTCTCGCGCACGAGCTTGGCGATCGGCACGTAGCTCTCGGTACGCACCTCACCGGCGACGTGCACCAGGCCGGTGGTCACCATCGTCTCGACGGCGACACGGGAGTTCGGGTCCTGCGCGAGCATCGCGTCCAGGATCGAGTCGCTGATCTGGTCACAGATCTTGTCCGGGTGTCCCTCGGTCACCGACTCGGACGTGAAAAGGCGTGCCACCTGTTATCTCCTTCGTTGCAGCGGCTGCTGGCTTGTGTCGACCCGTCGCCGGGCCGACCTGAGTGTAAAGGTCAGGAGAGGTCCTGACCCACCGCGTCCCACACCGTGTCGGCGATCAGATTCTTGTCCGCCGGACCCACCGTGACGGGCTCCTGCCCCGGACGCATCAGGTGGACGGTGCTGGTGTCCTGCCCGAAGGTGACTCCGTCCCCCACCTCATTGGCGACGAGCAGGTCGCACTTCTTGCGTTCCAACTTGGCTCGGGCATGAGTGAGGACGTCACCGTGCTCGTCACCGGTCTCGGCGGCGAACCCGACGATGTACGGCGTGCGCGAGTCGCCGCGTGCTTCGACCAGGCCGGCCAGGATGTCGGGGTTGCGCACCAACTCGACGGTGGGTGCATCCGGGTCACCGGCAGCGAAACCCTTCTTGATCTTGGCGGCGGAAACCTGCGCCGGACGGAAGTCGGCGACGGCTGCGGCCATCACGATGACGTCGGCCCCGCCGGCGAGTGCCTTCATCTCACGTTCGAGCTCGAGTGCGGTCTCGACCTTCACCAGGTCGACGCCGCCGGGCACCGGCAAGGAGGCCGTCGACACGAGCGTCACCCGGGCGCCCCGGCGCGCGGCCGAAGCGGCGAGCGCGTACCCCTGCTTGCCGGAGGAACGATTGCCCAGATAGCGCACCGGATCGAGCGGTTCACGGGTGCCGCCCGCGCTGATCACGACGTGTTTGCCGTTGAGTTCGTCATCGGGGCCGCAGCTCACGCCCTCGAGGTAGCAGCGGCAGTGCTCGAAGATGTCCTCGGGCTCCGGCAGGCGTCCCGGGCCGGTGTCCGCGCCGGTGAGGCGACCGGACGCCGGCTCGACGACATCGATGCCTCGCTCGCGCAGCGTGCTGACGTTGGCAACCGTCGCCGGGTGCGTCCACATCTCCGTGTGCATCGCCGGCGCGAGCACGACCGGGCAGCGTGCGGTGAGCAGGGTGTTGGTCAGCAGATCGTCGGCCAGACCGTGCGCCGCCTTCGCGAGCAGGTCGGCAGTGGCCGGCGCGACGACCACCAGGTCGGCCTCCTGGCCGATCCGGACGTGCGGCACGCGATGCACGTCGTCCCAGACCTGGTCGCTGACCGGTTTACCGGACAGCGCCGCCCAGGTGGGAGCGCCGACGAACTTCAGCGCGGACGCCGTGGGCACGACGGTGACGTCGTGCCCGGACTCGGTGAATCGGCGAAGGAGGGTGCACGCCTTGTACGCGGCGATACCTCCGCCGACACCGAGAACGATGCGCATGCCGGTGGTGACTAGGCCTCGACCTTGTCGACGTTCAGCAGTCCGTCGTTGATCTCGCGCAGCGCGATCGACAGGGCCTTGTCGTTGATCTGGCTGTCGACCAACGGGCCGACGTACTCCAGCAGACCTTCGGACAGCTGCGAGTAGTAGGCGTTGATCTGCCGTGCGCGCTTGGCGCCCAGGATGACCAGCGCGTACTTTGAGTCGGCCACCTGCAGCAGGTCGTCGATCGGCGGGTTGGTGATGCCCTCGGGGGCAGCCTTGGTGCCAGACACGAAGAAGCTCTCGTTTCGTTCGGGGTGTTTTCAGTGCGTTGCGCGGGCCGCCGAAGCGTGCCGCTCCATCAAGTCTACGAGTTCTGCGGCGGCAACCCCAACATCCTCGTTGACGATGGTGGCGTCGAACTCCTTCTGGGCAGCCAGTTCGGCGCGCGCGGTCTCCAGCCGGACGGCCTGTTCCTGCGCGGATTCGGTGCCGCGGCCGATGAGTCGGTGCACGAGTTCGTCCCAGCTGGGCGGCGTCAGGAACACGAAGAAGGCGTCCGGCATCCGTTCGCGCACCTGGCGTGCGCCCTGCAGGTCGATCTCGAGCAACGGCAGGCGGCCGGCTTCGATCGCGTCCTGCACCGGACGGCGCGGGGTGCCGTAACTGGCCCGGCCGTGCACGATCGCGTACTCCAGCAGTTCGTCCTGTTCGGCCATCCGGTCGAACTCGGCCTGGTCGACGAAGTGGTAGTGGACGCCGTCGACCTCACCGGGACGCGGGGCCCGTGTGGTGACCGAGACCGACAGCCACACCTTCGGGTAGTTCTGCCTGATGTAGGCCGCGACCGTGCCCTTCCCGACGGCGGTCGGGCCGGCCAGCACGAACAGGGGCGCCGCGCCGGACGGGGATGAGTTGGAGGCGGTGGTCGACATCAGCGCTTCTCGAAACGCTCCAACAGAGCGGCGATCTGGTGGTTGCCCAGACCACGCACCCGACGGGTCGAGGCGATCCCGATCTCGTCCATGATCTGCGCTGCGCGGACCTTGCCGACGCCGGGCATGGACTCCAGCAAGGCGGACACCTTCATCTTGCCGATGATCTCGTCGCTGCGACCGCTGTCGATGACCTCTTGCAGCGATCCCTGCGAGTTCTTCAGCCGGTTCTTCACGGCGGCGCGTCTGCGCCTGGCCTCCGCCGCCTTCGCCAGAGCCTCGGCGCGCTGCTCAGGCGTCAACTCGGGAAGTGCCACGCGAAATCTCCTTGGGCCACAGAGGTGTTCAGGTCAATCGATCGCCGCTCGATCCTGACCGACGTTCGCTCGACGCCCGAAGGCGTCCGGTCAGACCCTAGCCCAGGGCCGCGGCGGCGTGGGCCGCGGTCGCACGCAACGCCTCCCGCAGACAAGCAGCGTCCGGACCGGCCGCGAGCACCGACCGGGACGCCGACGGCAGCACCTGTGCGGACGCCGCACCGAAGGCGCGAGCGATGTCCTCGACGGTCGCGCCCTGCGCCCCGAGGCCCGGCGCCAGCAGCGGCCCGCGACAGTGTTCGAGGGCGTCGCCCAGACTCAGATCGGCGATGTCCTTGCCGGTCGTCGCGCCGACCACCAGCCCGATGTCGGCGACCCGCCGGTCGGCCGGGGTCGCGTCGTTGAGGTCGGCGACCGCGTCGATCACCGTCTGCGCGACCGTGCGCCCGTCGCGCTGCCGTGCGTGTTGCACCTGCGCGCCCTCTGCATTGCTGGTGAGCGCGAGCACGAAGATGCCGGAGCCGGTCGCACGCGCGAGTTCGAACGCGGGCTCGAGACTGCCGACGCCGAGGAACGGGCTCACCGTGATGGCGTCCGCCCGCGTCGGCGCCGCCGGCCCCAGGTGCGCCGCGGCGTACGCGTCCATCGTGCTGCCGATGTCGCCCCGCTTGACGTCGAGCAGGCTCAACGTCCCGGCCGCACGCAGCCCGGCCAACGTCTCTTCCAGGACGGCGACGCCGGCCGATCCGAATCGTTCGAAGAAGGCCGCCTGCGGTTTGACGATCGCTGCGTGCCCACCGAACGCCTCGACACATCGCAGCGCGAACTCACGCAGACCGTCGACATCGTCGGTCAAACCCCAGTCCCGTAGCAGAGCCGCGTGCGGGTCGATGCCGACACACAACGGACCGTGCTGGTTCATGGCGGCGCTGAGGCGTGAGCCGAAGGTCTGCATCGAGGTCTGGGTCGAGGTCTGCATCGTTCACCCTTCGTGAGCGAGCCCGACGAGGTCGAGCACGCTGTCGATTCCGTTGTGACTCAAGTGTTCTGACAGACCATCGACGACGGAGCGCGCGCTGGACGGATCGTGCAGCAGAGCCGTGCCCAACTGCACGGCGGTGGCTCCGACGGCGAGCGCCGCGAGTGCATCCGCCGCGCTGCTCACTCCCCCGACGGCAACCAGATGCACGGGAGCCAGACGTCCCGAACGGACGGCGGCACGCAGGTCCCAGATCGCGCGCAACGTGACCGGCAGGATCGCCGGGCCGGACAGGCCACCGCTGGGGGCAGCGACGTCGATGTGCTGGTGCGGACCGGAGGGACGACCGATCGCACGCAACGGGCTGCCGACCACGATCGCCGTCGCGCCGGCCTTCACGCACCCACGGGCGATGTCGGCGACGTCCGTGACGTCGGCGCTGAGCTTCGCCAGCAGCGGCACCGAGCGCGGGAGTTCCTCGCGCACCCGGGCCACCGCTTTGGTCGCCTGGAACTCGTCGTGCGAGAACGGCCGTCCGGAGTTCTTCGCGTCGGGGCACGCCAGGTTCATCTCGACAGCTGCGACCCTGCGCATCAGCGAGTTGCGCCGCAATCCCAGTGCCACTTCGGCGTATTCGCCGATCGTCGTGCCCGCGATCGACACCACGACCTGCCCGATCGCATCGCCGTCCCATGGCAACGCGGTCGGTCGCAATCGGTCGACGCCCAACGAGGGACGCTCGGTGGGTGCGAGCAGACCGCTCGCCGACTCCCGCAGCACCCCGCGTCGTGAGGCCGGGCGGGTGCTGGCGGTCATCGACGGAGTGACGATGGCCGCGAGATCGTCGGCGATGCCCAGGCGTTTGAGTTCGCGCCCGAAGGCCACGCAACCGGAGGCACCCATCACCGGGTGTTTCAGACGCAGCCCGCCGACGTCCACCGCGAGCGCGTCGAGTGCGGCGCTCATGACGTGACCACGGTCGAGGCGCCGGACAGGTCCTGCAGGTACAGCGGCCAACGCACCCGGTCGGCACGAAGGACAGCGCCCTCGGTACAGCAACGGATCGAATGCCGGTCGCCCGATTTCGACTGCACCGGCACCTCGCAGCTACCGCACAGTCCTGTGCCACAGGGCATTTCCTCGTCGATGCAGCACTGGACGACGACACCGAACGGCTGCGCCACCGCGGCCACTGCGGCCAGGTGCGGCGCTCTGCCGGCCGCGTAGACCACAGACGCGTCACCGGTGCGCAGCAACTGACGCACGGCCGCGGCCACCTGCTGCGCCAGGCTGGTGTCAGCTGACGGCAGCACGACGGACACGTTGCCGACGATGCGGCGTACCTCGACGACTCCCACCAGGTGCCGGTCATCGGTGCCGCCCAGCACCAGGTCGATCCGGCAGCCTCGATCACGCAACTGGCCGGCGAGCCAGCTCAGCGAAGCAGCACTCGCACCCACCCCGACGACGACCGCATCGACCGCGCTCGACGGCAACGGGAACGGCCGACCGATCGGCCCGATGAGGTCGACCTCGTCGTGGGCTCGGCGTTCGGCAAGCCACCGGACGCCGGCGTCACCGTCGGAGTCGACGATGATCTCGACCGTGCCGCCGTACGTGCCACTGGGTGACGCGTTGCTGATCGGGACGGTGCGTCGCCCGACCAGCGCCGAGGCGTGACCACCGACCGCGGCGGACACGAACTGACCCGGCTTGGCGATGTCGGCGATCTGCGGCGCGACCAGTGTCAGGTGCCGGAACGCGCCCATCCGCCGGGTCGCGATGACCTCAGCTTTGCTGGTGACCAGCACCCGCTGCGCCCGTCCGGCCGTACAGGTCGAGATCCGCGGCGTGAGCCTGCAGCGGCTTCACCCGGATCTCCCCCGTCTGCAACGACTCGATGCCCTGCACCGCGGCACCGAGTTCCTGCACGGTGGTGATGATCGGCCGGTCCATGCTGGTCGTGGCCGCACGAATCGCGTAGCCGTCCGCCCGTGCTCCACCGCCCGAGGGCGAGTTGAACACCATGTCGACCTCGCCGGCGAGGATGCGGTCGACGATCGTCGGTTCACCGTCCGCGCCGCGTCCGAGACTGTGCTTGCGCACTACCTGTGCCGGAATTCCGTTGCGGCGCAGCACTTCTGCCGTACCGCCGGTCGCCATGACGGTGAACCCGAGGTCGGTCAGCCGCTTCACCGGGAAGATCATCGCGCGCTTGTCACGGTTCGCGGCGGAGACGAAGACCACGCCGGACGTCGGCAATCCGCTGATCGCGCCGAGTTGGGCCTTGGCGAACGCCGAGCCGAAGTCGCGGTCGATACCCATGACCTCACCGGTCGAACGCATCTCCGGGCCGAGCAGGCTGTCGACGACGTCGCCCTCCCGGGTGCGGAAGCGCTTGAACGGCAGCACCGCCTCCTTGACGGAGATCGGCGCGTGGCTCGGCAGTTCCGAGCCGTCGCCGGTCTGTGGGAGCAGCCCTTCGTCGCGCAGTTGCTTGATGCTCGCGCCCAGCATCACGCGTGCGGCCGCCTTCGCCAGCGGCACCCCGGTCGCCTTGGCGACGAACGGCACGGTGCGGCTGGCCCGGGGGTTGGCCTCCAGCACGTAGAGGATGTCCTGCGCGAGGGCGAACTGGACGTTCATCAGCCCACGGACGCCGATGCCTTCGGCGAGGCGACGGGTGGACTCGCGCACCCGTTCGATCTCCTGCGCGCCGAGCGTGACCGGCGGCAGGGTGCACGCGGAGTCACCGGAGTGGATACCGGCCTCCTCGATGTGCTCCATGATGCCGCCGAGGTACATCTCGTTGCCGTCGAAGAGCGCGTCGACGTCGATCTCGATGGCGTCGTCCAGGAAGCGGTCGACCAGCACCGGGTGTTCCGGCGAAGCGGTCGTCGCCCGGGTGACGTACTCGCGCAACGTGTCGTCGTCGTAGACGATCTCCATGCCGCGTCCACCGAGCACGTACGAGGGCCGCACCAGCACCGGGTAGCCGATGTCGCTCGCGACCCCGACCGCCTCGGCGGCGCTGTAGGCGATGCCGTGCTTGGGCGCCGGGAGGTTGGCCTCGGCGAGCACGCGTCCGAAGGCTCCGCGGTCCTCGGCGAGATCGATCGCCTCGGGCGAGGTGCCGACGATCGGCACACCTTCGTCCTTGAGTGCCTTCGCCAGCCCGAGCGGCGTCTGCCCGCCGAGTTGCACGATCACACCGGCGATCGGGCCGGCCTGCTTCTCGGCGTGGAAGACCTCGAGGACGTCCTCCAGCGTCAGCGGCTCGAAGTAGAGCCGGCTGGAGGTGTCGTAGTCGGTTGAGACGGTCTCGGGGTTGCAGTTGACCATGACCGTGTCGAAACCCGCTTCGCGCAGAGCGAACGACGCGTGCACGCAGGAGTAGTCGAACTCGACTCCCTGACCGATGCGGTTGGGCCCGGACCCGAGGATGAGGACGGCCGGCTTCTCGCGCGGCGCGACCTCGTTCTCCTGGTCGTAGGTGGAGTAGTGGTAGGGGGTGGACGCCTGGAACTCCGCCGCGCACGTGTCGACCGTCTTGAACACCGGACGCACACCGAGCGCGTGACGGACGCCGCGGACGACCGCCTCCGGGGTGCCGGTGAGCTGCGCCAACTGGCTGTCGGAGAAGCCGTGCCGCTTCGCCAGGCGCAGCAGCTGCGGGGTGAGCCGGTCGGCCTGTTCCACCTTCGTGGCGATCTGGTTGATCAGCTCGATCTGGTCCAGGAACCACGGGTCGATACCGGTCGCGTCGTGCACTTCCTGCACAGACAACCCGGAACGCAACGCCTGCTGCACCAGGACGATTCGCCCGTCGGTCGGTGTCTTCGCCTGCTCCAGCAGTTCGCGACCGGCCTCGATGGTCGGCGCGATGTCCTTGCGCCAGTGGAAGGTCGCGTCCTTGCGCTCCATCGAACGCAGCGCCTTCTGCAGGGCCTCGGTGAAGTTGCGGCCGATCGACATCGCCTCGCCCACCGACTTCATCGTGGTGGTCAGCGTCGGGTCGGCCGCAGGGAACTTCTCGAACGCGAACCGCGGCACCTTGACCACCACATAGTCGAGCGTCGGCTCGAAACTGGCCGGGGTCTGCTCGGTGATGTCGTTCGGCACCTCGTCGAGCGTGTAACCGATCGCCATCTTGGCCGCGATCTTGGCGATCGGGAATCCCGTTGCCTTGGAAGCCAATGCGGACGATCGCGAGACTCGCGGGTTCATCTCGATGACGATGATGCGTCCGTCGGCGGGGTTGACCGCGAACTGGATGTTGCACCCGCCGGTGTCGACACCGACCTCGCGGATCACGGCGATGCCGATGTCGCGCAGCTTCTGGTACTCGCGGTCGGTGAGCGTCAGCGCCGGGGCGACGGTGATCGAGTCGCCGGTGTGCACGCCCATCGGGTCGAGGTTCTCGATCGAACACACCACCACGACGTTGTCGGCGTGGTCACGCATCACCTCGAGTTCGTACTCCTTCCAGCCGAGGATCGACTCCTCCAGGAGCACCTCGGTCGTCGGGCTGTACTGCAGACCGGCGCCGGCGATGCGGCGCAGGTCGTCCTCGTCGTAGGCGAAACCAGAGCCGAGACCGCCCATCGTGAACGACGGACGGACGACGACCGGGTAGCCGAGTTCCTTTGCGGCGTCGAGGCATTCGTCCATGGAGTGACAGATCGTCGACTTCGCCGACTCGGCGCCGCAGCGCTCGACGACACCTTTGAACCGTTCCCGGTCCTCACCGAGTTCGATCGCCTCGACGTTCGCACCGATCAGCGGACAGTTGTACTTCTCCAACGTCCCGCGCTCGTGCAGGGCGATCGCCGTGTTGAGGGCGGTCTGGCCGCCGAGGGTGGCCAGCACCGCATCCGGGCGTTCCTTGGCGATGATCGCCTCGACCACGTCCGGGGTGATCGGCTCGACATAGGTGGCGTCGGCGAACTCCGGGTCGGTCATGATCGTCGCCGGGTTGGAGTTGACCAGGACGACCCGGATCCCCTCCTCGCGCAGCACCCGGCAGGCCTGGGTGCCGGAGTAGTCGAACTCGCAGGCCTGACCGATGACGATCGGGCCGGAGCCGATCACCAGGACCGACTTGATGTCCTCGCGCTTGGGCATCAGTGCTTGCCTCCTGCAGTGGTTTCGAGCAGTTCGACGAAGCGGTCGAACAGGTATGCGGCGTCGTGCGGACCGGCGGCAGCTTCGGGGTGGTACTGCACCGAGAACGCTGGGATGTCCAGGCACTCCAGGCCCTCCACCACGTCGTCGTTGAGGCACACGTGGGAGACGCGGACGCGTCCGAACTCGGCGCCGGCCGGGGCCTCGACGTCCCCGTCGAGGGGCGCATCGACCGCGAAGCCGTGATTGTGCGCGGTGATCTCGACCTTGCCGGTGCGACGGTCCATCACCGGTTGGTTGATGCCACGGTGGCCGTACTTCAGCTTGTACGTGCCGAACCCGAGCGCTCGCCCGAGCAACTGGTTGCCGAAGCAGATGCCGAAGAACGCAATCCCGGCGCGCAGCACCTCGCGCAGCACCTCCA
This sequence comes from Yimella sp. RIT 621, assembly GCF_004146205.1. Taxonomy (NCBI): domain Bacteria; kingdom Bacillati; phylum Actinomycetota; class Actinomycetes; order Micrococcales; family Dermacoccaceae; genus Yimella; species Yimella sp. RIT 621. Next base: position 49,937 of record NZ_SEIP01000005.1, on the reverse strand, counting down.
CCTGCGGGGCCGTCGCCGGGTCACCCGGGCCGTTGGAGAAGAAGACGCCGTCTGGGTTCACGGCCCGGATCTCCCCGATGGTCGAGGTCGCCGGAAGCACGTGGACCTCGATGCCTCGCTCGGCCATCCGCTGCGGGGTCATCGCCTTGATGCCCAGGTCGAGCGCGGCCACGGTGAACCGCTTGTCCCCCACTGCCGGCACGACGTAGGCCCGCTCGGTGGAGACCTCGGACGCCAGTTCAGCCCCGGCCATCAACGGCTGCTCGGCAACCTTCTCGACGAGGTCGCCCTCGATGTCGTCGGGTCCGGAGAAGATCCCAACCCGCATGGCCCCCCGCTCGCGCAGGTGACGGGTGAGCGCCCGGGTATCGACGCCGCAGATGCCGACCACACCCTGCTCGCGCAGGTCGTCCTCGAGCGTGCGCTGCGAGCGCCAGTTCGACGGGCGCAGGGCGGGGTCACGCACCACGTAGCCGCTCACCCAGATGCGCTTGCTCTCGGCGTCGTCGTCGTTGACGCCGGTGTTGCCGACGTGCGGCGCGGTCATGACCACGACCTGCTTGTGGTAGCTGGGGTCGGTGAGTGTCTCCTGGTAGCCGGTCATGCCGGTCGAGAAAACGGCCTCTCCGAACGTGCTGCCCACGGCACCGTAGGCCTCACCCTCGAACCTCGTGCCGTCCTCCAGCACGAGCACCGCCCGCTCCCTCTCTTCGAGCGAGCGGGTTTGGTTCACAACGGAATTCACGAGTTGACCTCTCCATCGAGCACAGTGGCGCGACCGCGCAGGAAGGTGGCGACCACCTGTCCGTGCAGGGTGCGTCCGTGCCACGGGTTGTTGCGGGACAGCGACTGCGAGGCAGCGCCGTCGATGACGACCTGACCTTCCGGATCGAAGAGCACCAGGTTGGCCGGCTCCCCTTCGGCGAGCGGGCGCCCTTGACCGGCGAGCCCGGCGATCCGTGCGGGTGCACCGGACATTCGGTCAGCGACCCCCGCCCAATCCAACGTGCCGTCCCGGTGCATCACCGTGTTGACCACCTGCAGCGCCTGCTCCAGACCCAACATGCCGAAGGCTGCCTCGCCGAACGCGTGCTCCTTGTCGTGGCGCGCGTGCGGGGCGTGATCGGTTGCGACGGCATCGATCGTGCCGTCGGCGAGCGCCTCGCGCAGCGCCTGCACGTGCTCGTTCGGGCGCAGCGGCGGGTTCACCTTGAACGTCGGGTCGTAGGTAGCCAGCAGGTCCGTGGTCAGCATCAGGTGGTGCGGTGTGACCTCGGCGGTCACCTTGATGCCCTGAGCCTTCGCCCAACGGATCACCTCGACCGAACCGGCCGTCGACACATGCGCCACGTGCACCCGAGAGTTCGTGTGCCGGGCGAGCATCACATCGCGTGCCACGATGACTTCTTCGGCGACGACCGGCCAGCCGGGCAGTCCCAGGCGTCCGGACAGTTCGCCCTCGTGACAGCAAGCCTGTCCGTCGGCCAGGCGCGGGTCCTGACTGTGCTGGGAGATGACTGCGTCGAAGGCCCGGACGTACTCCAACGCGCGGCGCATCAGCCGGGCGTCGTGTACGCACTTGCCGTCGTCGGAGAAGACGTTGACCGCGGCGTTGCTGCGGTGCATGAGGCCGAGTTCGGCGAGTTCCTCGCCGGCCAGGCCCTTGGTCACGGCGCCGACGGGATGAACGTCGACCAGACCGCAGCGGCGGCCCAGGTCGTGGATGTGCTCCGCGGCCTCGGCGGTATCGGTCACCGGGTTGGTGTTCGCCATCGCCAGGACGGCGGTGAACCCACCGGCCGCGGCGGCGGCGGATCCGGTGGCGACCGTCTCGGCGTCCTCCCGGCCGGGCTCGCGCAGGTGGGTGTGCAGATCGACCAGTCCGGGCAATGCGACCAGGCCGTCCGCGTCGAGCACGATCGCATCGGCAGGTGCGTCGATCGAGCCGAGCCCACGGATCACACCGTCGGCCAGCAGCAGGTCGCCGGCTCCGCGGCCGAGGATGTCAGCACCCTTGATCAGGTAGGCGCTGCTTTCGGTGGTGTCTTCGGTGCTCACGCGTTTCCTCCGAGCAGGTGGTACAGAACGCTCATCCGGACGGCGACACCGGCGGACACTTGGTCCAGGATCGCCGAACGGGCTTCGTCGGCGGCGTCGGCCGCGATCTCCAGGCCCCGGTTCATCGGGCCGGGGTGGCAGATCACCGCATGCTCCGGCAGCTTGCGCAATCGGTCGCGGGTCAGGCCGTAGCCGATGGTGTACTCACGGGGCGTCGGGAAGTAGCCGCCGCTCATCCGTTCCTTCTGCACCCGCAACATCATCGCGACGTCGATCGTCGGCAGCACGGGGTCGAGCTCGCCGGTGATCGAGAATCCCTCTGCCGCGGCCCAATCGGAGATACCACTCGGCATCAACGTCGGCGGCGCGACCAGCGTGATCTGCGCTCCGAGCGTGCGCAGCAGCAGCAGATTGCTGCGCACGACGCGCGAGTGGGTGAGGTCGCCCACGATCGCGACGTGTTTGCCTTCGAGGTCGCCCAGCCGGCGACGCATCGTGTACGCGTCCAGCAGGGCCTGGGTGGGGTGTTCGTGCGTGCCGTCGCCCGCATTGACAATGGCGGCATTGACCCACCGGGCCACCTGAGCGGGGGCACCACTGGCGTGGTGGCGGATGATCAGCCCGTCGACCCCCATCGAGGCGACGGTCATGACGGTGTCGCGCAGCGACTCGCCCTTGCTGACGGAGGAGCCCTTCGCCGAGACGTTGATGACGTCGGCGGACAACCACTTGCCGGCGATCTCGAAGGAAGATCGGGTGCGGGTGGAGTCCTCGAAGAAGAGGTTCACGACCGTCCGTCCGCGCAACGCGGGCAGCTTCTTGACATCGCGGTGCTGCACGTCGTGCATCTGCTCGGCGGTGTCGAGCAGTTCGAGCACCTGGTCCTTGGACAGATCGGCGGCCGAGAGTAGGTGCTTCATCGCTGGTCCCCCTCGCTCATGTCGGCCTTTCCGGCGTCGATGCGCACTTCGTCCTCGACATCGTCGAACTCGGTCAGTCGCACGTACACCCGCTCCTGGCTGGACGTGGGCAGGTTCTTTCCGACGTGGTCGGCGCGGATCGGGAGTTCACGGTGACCACGGTCGACCAGCACGGCGAGCCGGACGGCGCGCGGCCGGCCGAGGTCACCGAGTGCGTCCAGTGCCGCTCGAACGGTACGGCCGGAGTACAGCACATCGTCGACCAGCACCACGACCCTGTCATCGACCCCACAGTCGGGAATGGTCGTCGGCAACGCGGTGCGCACCGGGTTGCGGCGCAGATCGTCGCGGTACATCGTCACGTCGAGCGTGCCGACGGGCACCTCGGTGCCTTCGACCTCGCGCAGGGAGTCGGCCAGGCGTGTGGCGAGTACCGCTCCGCGGGCCGGGATACCGAGCACGACGAGGTCATCGGCTCCCTTGTTGTGCTCGACCACTTCGTGGGCGATCCGGCGCAGCGCGCGCTGAATATCGCTGGAGTTGAGGACTACTCGACCCGTGGAAGAGGTGCCTTCGGACGGGGAGTCTGTTGAGTCAGGACGCATGGCGTCAGGACCTCCTTCGCCGCCTCACAGGACGGAATCGTTAAAGGATGTCGAGCGCGTGCGAGCCTAGCCGAGATCCGACTGCCGGTCGCACCCGGTACCGACAGGCGGGCGGTCCCGACCAAGCATCACGACCTGCTTAAACGATTCGGTCGGCCTTCGCGGGCGCGAGGATCAGCAACGGCTCCTTCGGGACCGAGTTGACATAGTCGGCGACCTCGCCGTCGAACTTCACGGCAGTGCTCGCGATCTGAGCCAGGCGCCCGCGTGGCACATCACCCACGACGACGAAGCGACCCTGCCGCACGCTGGACATGCCGTGCGCACTCACATCGACCTCGTCGCTCAGGCCGCGACGAAACAGCGCTTCGCCCACCGGGTCGCGTGTCATGGATGTCGATGTCGTCGCCGGTCTGGTCGACGTGCTGGCGGACGCCGTCCTCAGCGCCGTCGAGCTGGGGGACGATCCGCTGCTCGATGTGCCGGCCGAGGTGGTCACCGGGGACGTCGAGGCGGCCGTGCCTGCTGAACGAGCACCATTGCAGCCGGTGGCGAGCACACCCGCCAGCAGTGCTGCCACCACGCCGGCCCGGCGGGTTCGACGGTGAGGGTCCATGCGGTGCGGTTCCCCCCGGGGATTGAGACAGATAGGCAAACCTTATCGTGCAGATGCTCTCAGCGACCGGGTCTTGGGCACGTTGAGGGCTCTTAGATGAGTTCGAGCAACACAAGCAGGGACAGAGCGCCGAACAGCACAGGCTGGTGGGCAAGGTAGATGGCGAGTGTGTGCCGCCCGAGTGTCTGCGACGCGGTCGAGACCGGGCCGGTGGGCTGCCAGGACGCCACCCGGTCCCGCAGTGCTTCATTGCCCAGCAACGTGCGGGTGAGGACGAGGCCGAGCAGCGACAGCGCGAACATAGGCAGTAGTGGTTGCACGTCGAGACTCGGCGAGAGCGTCGGCGTCAGACCCGTCCAGGTGACCCAGCGCGATGTCGAGTCGATGGAGACGATCGCCGGAAGCGCCGCGCTGATCAGAGCCGCGCCGATCGCCACCAACCGCGAGGCCCGAAGGAAAGGCAGCAGCAGCGCGCTGGTGAGCGCGATGTTCTGCAGGATCCCGAAGGTCACCATGAACTGGGGCGCCAGGACGAGGCTCACCGCGGTGATGGCGTACGCGGCGGCGAGCAGCTTGAGCAACCGTCGTCCGAACGTCCGAAGGTCGACCGAATGCCGGTGTGCCAGAGCGAGACTCACGCCGGTGAGCAACAAGAAGGTGCCGGCGATGACGTGTCCTGTCATGCGCCCCGACGGCGTTCGGGCCCAGTGCTCGGTGACGCCGAAATGGCCGAGGTCCCACACCAGGTGGTAGAGCACCACCGCCACGATCGCGACACCACGAACGACGTCGACGAGCGCCCAACGCGCCGTGCGGGCAGCCCTGCAGGCAACTGCTGTCGATCGTTCGGGGGCGAGCGCGGTCACGTCAGCTGCGACGGCGCTGCTGCGCGCGCGGTTCCGCACTCGTCCTCCCCCGAACCTCCGGTCGTTTCTAGACCAGTGTGTCCTTGACCTCGGCCAGCCGGTTGAGCAAGCCGTTGACGAACTTCGGCGACTCGTCGGTCGACAGCTCGGTGGCGAGGCCGACGGCCTCGGCAATCGCCACGCGGTCGGGCACCTCGTCGTTGTAGAGCAACTCGAACGCGCCGATGCGCAACAGGTTGCGGTCGACGGCGGGCATCCGGTCCAGCGGCCAGTCCTTGGCGTACGTGGTGAGTGCGTCGTTGATCGCCGCCCAGTTGCGCACGACTCCACGCACGAGGTCGCCGGTGTATTCCGGCAGCGGCGCCGGGGTCACCGGCGCCTCGACCCGCTCGTCGAGCAGGGTCACCGCGTTCACGCCACGCTGCTCGGCCTCGAAGAGCAGGTCGAGTGCGCGCTTACGCGCCTTGGTGCGAGCACCCATACGTCAGTTCACGCGGCCGAGGTACGAACCGTCGCGGGTGTCGACCTTGACCTTCGTGCCCGTCTCCAGGAACAAGGGCACCGAGATCTCGGCGCCGGTTTCCAACGTCGCGGGCTTCGTGCCGCCGGTGGAGCGGTCACCCTGCAGGCCCGGTTCGGTGTGGGTGATCTCCAGGACGACGGCGGCCGGGAGCTCGACGTACAGCACGGTGCCCTCGTTCTGGGCGACGATGGCTTCCTGGTTCTCCAGCAGGAAGTTCGCTGCATCGCCGACGGTCTCGGCGGGGATGTTGATCTGGTCGTAGGACTTCACGTCCATGAAGACGTAGTCGTTGCCGTCCTTGTACAGGTACTGCATGTCGGAGCGGTCGACATTCGCGGTCTCGACCTTGACGCCGGCGTTGAAGGTCTTGTCGACGGTCTTGCCGGACAGGACGTTCTTGAGCTTGGTGCGCACGAAGGCCGGGCCCTTACCGGGCTTGACGTGCTGGAACTCGACGACCGACCACAGCCCGTTGTCGATCTTGAGGACCATTCCGTTTTTAAGGTCGTTCGTGGATGCCACGCGCGGTTCACTTTCATCGTCGAGGTCTGGGCAGCGACCAGCAATGGTCGACCGGCCCGGGAACTGGACCATGGTACCGGCGGCACACCGGTGCTCCGGTCACGCGTCCGATCAGGCGCCGGTCACACTTGTCGGGGCCGGCAGGCTCGGACGAGGCGCGCAGACGGCAGACTTCCCTCATGAACCGTTCGCTGATCGCCGTGCCGTTGATGGCAGCCGCCGGAGTTGCCGCCCGCGACGTGCTGCAGCGCAAGCACTCCCTGCTTCGCAACTTCCCGCTGATCGGTCATGCCCGCTACGCGATCGAGACAATCGGTCCGGAGATGAGGCAGTACGTCGTGGCGTCGAACGACGAGGAACGGCCGTTCAGCCGCGACCAGCGCGCCTGGATCTACGCCTCCGCGAAGGGCGAGAACAACTACGTCGCGTTCGGCACCGACAACAACGTCGAGACCGACGAGGGCTACTCGATCATCAAGCACCGCACATTCAGTCCGACTCCCCCTCCGACCGGCGCCCACGTCGGGAACGACGTCGTCCTGCCCAGCGCGAAGATCCTCGGCGCGCCCCGCGGACGCGCGAAGGCGTTCCGGCCGGGCAGCGTCGTGAACGTGTCGGCGATGAGCTTCGGATCGTTGTCCGGCAACGCGATTCACGCCCTCAACGCCGGCGTGAAGCAAGCCGGCGCCCTGCACAACACCGGTGAGGGCGGGCTGTCCAAGCACCACCGTCAGGGCGGGGACCTGATCTTCCAGATCGGCACCGGTTACTTCGGCTGTCGGGACGAGCACGGCCGGTTCGACATCGATCGGCTCGCAGCTCTGGTGGAGTCGGCACCCGTCCGCGCCGTCGAGATCAAACTGTCGCAGGGCGCCAAGCCCGGCCTGGGCGGCGTGCTGCCGGCCGCCAAGGTCAGCCAGGAGATCGCCGAGATCCGGGGCGTCCCGGCCGGTCAGGACGTCATCAGCCCGTCCCGGCACGCGGAGTTCAGCGACGTCGATTCGATGCTCGACTTCGTCGAACTCATCGCGCAACGCACGGGTCTGCCGGTGGGCATCAAGTCGGCCGTCGGCGACCTCGCCTTCTGGGACGAACTGGCGGCGACCATGGCCGACGGTCAGCGCGGTGTCGACTTCGTCACCATCGACGGCGGCGAAGGCGGCACCGGTGCCGCACCGCTGGTCTTCAGCGACGCGGTGGCGCTGCCGTTCCTGATCGGGTTCACCCGGGTGTACGCCCGGTTCGCGAGGACCGGCATCACCGATCAGCTCACATTCATCGGCTCCGGGAAGCTGGGTCTGCCGCGCAATGCGGCCGTTGGTTACGCGCTCGGCATCGACATGGTCAACGTCGCCCGCGAAGCGATGCTCGCGATCGGCTGTTTGCAGACCCAGAAGTGCCACAAGGACACCTGTCCCACCGGTGTCGCGACTCAGAACAAGTGGCTGGAGCGCGGCCTCGACCCGGAGCTGAAGGCGGTCCGCGTCGCCAATTACCTGCGCGCGATGCGCCGTGACCTGCTCAAGGTGAGCGAGGCCGTCGGCGTCATGCACCCGAGCCTGCTCGAACAGGACGACGTCGAGCTCATGCTCGGCAACCGGAAGGGCACACCGGTCGGCGAGATCTACGAGTACGAGCCGGGCTGGGGACGCCTGGGCGAACCGTGGCGATCCCAGATCGACGAACTCATGGTCGGCGAACCCACCGGTGGCTCCGCTCCCCCGTCGGCCACCGCGCAATGATGCGCCGAACGGTGGGACTCAGCTGACCGCGTCGTACGCCTCGCGCAGCCACTGCGGGTCGGGACCCTCGAGGCGCGCCGGCTCGGCGATGTCGGTGAGCACCACGAAACGCAAAGTGGCTCCGCGCGTCTTCTTGTCCCGCGACATGGCGGTCAGCAGTTCGTCCCACCGACCGGGTTCGTAGCGGGTCGGCAGCCCGACAAGGTCGAGGATGCGGCGGTGCTCGGCGACGATCGTCTCGTCCAACATGCCTGCGCGGCAGGCCAGTTCGGCGACGTACACCATGCCGACCGCAACGGCGTCACCGTGCCGCCACCGGTAGTGCTCCACCTGCTCGATGGCGTGGGCGAACGTGTGGCCGTAGTTGAGAATCTCCCGCAGCGAGGATTCGCGCGGGTCGGCGGCCACCACACGCGCCTTGACGGCGACAGCTCGCGAGACGAGTTCGGGCAACACCTCGCCGTCGACGTCCAAGGCCGCCTCGGGGTCGCTTTCGATCAGACGAAGGATCTGCGGGTCGGCGATGAAACCGCACTTGATCACTTCGGCGAACCCGGCAACCAGGTCGGCCAACGGCAAGGTGTGCAGCAGATCCAGATCGCACACCACAGCGGACGGGGAATGGAACGCACCGACGAGGTTCTTGCCCTCGGCCGTGTTGACCCCGGTCTTGCCACCGACCGCGGCATCGACCATGCCGAGCAGGGTGGTGGGCACCTGCACCACGGGAACTCCCCGCAACCAACCGGCCGCGACGAATCCGCCGAGATCGGTGGTGGCACCGCCGCCGAGGGCGACGACGACATCGGTACGGGTGAATCCTGCCTGTCCGAGGGTCGCCCACAGGTCGGCGGCGACGCTGATCTGTTTGGCCGACTCGGCGTCGGGCAGGACGCGAACCACCACCTGGCGGTCACCGGTTCGCAACGAGTCGGCGACCTGTTCGGCCCTGTCCGTCATGGCGGGAGCGTGCACCAGCAGGACCCGCATGGCGCCCCCGACGTGATCGGCAATCTGGTCCGCGACGCCACGTCCGATGATGACGTCGTAGTCGTCACCGACCTGGATCACCTTGGCGCTGTTCACGATTCGCGCCCCAACCAGGCATGCACCTGCTCGACGACCTGCTCGGGCGTGCACCCTGCGGTGTCGATGCGGACGCTCGCGAGCGACTCATAGGTAGGACGGCGCTCGTTCATCAACCGGGTCCAGGTGGCGCGCGGGTTGACGGCGAGCAACGGTCGGGAGGCATCGAAACCGATGCGTCCCGATGCGTCCGAGATCGAGACGTCGAGGAAGACGACATGGTGACCACTCAGGAGTTCGGCGACGCTCGGCTGCATCGGCGCTCCCCCGCCGAGCGCGACGACGCCCGCACCGTCGAGGGCTCGGGCGACCGCGTCGGCCTCCATGCGGCGGAACGCAGGCTCGCCGTCCTCGACGAAGATGTCGCTGATCGTGCGACCGTCGGTCTGCTCGACGAGCGCGTCGGTATCGACGAACTCCGTGCCGAGCGTCTGCGCCAGGCGCGCCCCGACCGTCGACTTGCCCGCCCCCGGCGGGCCGATCAGCACAACCGTCGGACGAACAGTCACGATCCCTCCTGCGACTCGAAGGACTTCATCAGCTCGGGAATCGCGTTGAGATAGGCGCGGTGGTTGCGGGCCGTCTCGGCGACGCTGTCGCCGCCGAACTTCTCCACGCATGCCTCGGCGAGCACAAGAGCCACCATGGCTTGCGCCACGACCCCCGCCGCCGGCACCGCGCACACGTCAGAGCGCTGGTGGATCGCCGTCGACGCCTCCCCCGTACTCACGTCGACCGTGCGCAGGGCACGCGGGACGGTGGAGATCGGCTTCATCGCGGCACGCACCCGCAGCGGCTCGCCCGTCGACATGCCACCTTCGGTACCTCCCGCGCGGTTGGAGGCCCGCCGGATCACTGCGTCGGTGCGGTCGATCTCGTCGTGGGCCGCGGATCCGCGACGAGCCGCGGTGAGGAAGCCGTCGCCCACCTCCACACCCTTGATCGCTTGGATCCCCATCAAGGCACCGGCCAGCCGCGCGTCGAGGCGGCGGTCCCAGTGCACGTGCGAACCGAGGCCCGGGGGTAACCCGTACGCCAGCACCTCGACCACCCCACCGAGCGTGTCGCCGTCCTTCTTCGCCGCGTCGACCTCGGCCACCATCGCAGCGGATCCGTGCGGATCCAGCGAGCGAACCGGGTCGGCATCGAGCGCCTCGACATCGGCCGGGACCGGCAGCGAAGCGTCGGGCGCCGAACCGGCGGTACCGATCGACACGGTGTGCGAGACCAGTTCGATGCCGTATGCCTGCTCCAGGAACGCTTCGGCCACCGCTCCCAGGGCCACGCGTGCCGCGGTCTCGCGTGCGGAGGCACGTTCGAGAATGGGGCGCGCCTCGTCGAACCCGTACTTCTGCATACCGACGAGGTCGGCATGGCCCGGACGCGGACGGGTCAGCGGACGGTTACGGGCGAGCTCCTGCGGCGCACCGATGTCGTCTGCGGCAGCGATCGCGCCCTCATCGACCGGGTCGGTACCCATGACGGCCTGCCATTTGGGCCATTCGGTGTTGGCGATCGTGATCGCGATCGGCGACCCGAGGGTGCGACCGTGGCGCACACCGCCGCCGAAGGACACCTCGTCCTGCTCGAACTTCATCCGCGCCCCCCGACCATGGCCGAGACGGCGGCGGGCCAGAGCAGCCTGCAGATCGGACGAGGACACCTCGACCCCTGCGGGCAATCCTTCGAGAACGGCGGTCAGGCACGGCCCGTGGGACTCACCTGCGGTCAACCAGCGCAACATGTGCGCGATCTTTTCACGCCTCGCGGGCCGCGAGTGCAGCGTGTCCAGCCTGCTGGACGGCATTCAGCGGTGGAACCCGGCCGGTCATCAACTCGACCTGTCGCACAGCCTGGTGGATCAGCATCTCCAGACCGGAGACGACACGAGCGCCGGTGTGCTCACCCGAATCGGCGAAGGCGGTCGGCCAGCCGGCGTAGACGGCGTCCATCCACACCGTTCCGGTCCGGGCACGCACCGGACTCGCGCTTGCCACCCCCGCGAAGCCGTCCGCGCCGCCGGGCGGGAGGGTACTGATGACCAGGTCGTATCCGTGTGCGTGCACTCCGGCGTCGGTCAGTGAGACGACGTCCGTGGTCATGCCGTGATCATTGGCCTGGGCGAGTGTCGAGGCGCGCGCGTCCTTGCGGACGGCGAGGGTCACGTCCAGCACGCCGAGTTCGGCCAGTGCGGCCAACACCGACCGGGCAGTCGCGCCCGAACCCAGCACGAGTGCACGGCCAGTCGCGGCCGTTCCCACCCCGGCGTCCTGCAGAGCGGCGACCACCCCGTGGACGTCGGTGTTGTAGCCGTGCCAACCCGACTCGGTGGGGACAAGCGTGTTGACCGCACCGGTCTGGAGCGCGATCGGATCACAGTGCGCAGCGAGGACTAGCGCCTCCTCCTTCAACGGCATCGTGAGGGAGAGACCCGCCCACTCCGTACCGAGGGATCCGACGAACTCCGCCAGGGCGGACTCGTCGACCTCGAACCGCTCGTAGCGCCAGTCGTCCAACCCCAACGCCTCGTACGCCGCCCGGTGGAGCACCGGCGACAGCGAGTGCTCGATCGGCGAACCGAGCACCGCCGCCCGACGGATCAGCACTTGCCCGGATTGTTGCGGCACCAGGCCTGGAACTCACGAACATTCTTCAGGTGGGCGCCGTAGTCGGTCTCGAACTTCGTCTCGCCGGTCTCCTGGTTCACCGTCACGAAGTAGAGCCACGGTCCGGTGGCGGGCTTGGCCGCTGCCTTGAGCGCTTCCAGACCCGGGTTGTTGATCGGGCCAGGGGGCAGACCCGGATGCTTGTAGGTGTTGTACGGGCTGTTGTCGTTACGTTCCTTGTCGGTGGTGGTGACGGTGCCACGCTTCTGGGTGATGTAGTGGATCGAGGAGTCCATCTGCAGCGGCATCCCCTTCTCCTCGCGGTTGTCGATCACGCGCGCCACCTTCGCGCCGTCGGCACCCAGCCGCGACTCACCTTGGACGAACGACGCCACGATCACGGTCTTGCGCAACTGGTCCGCCGGAACACCCAGCTGGTTCAGCTGCTTCTTACCCAGTGCGACCATCGCCTTGAGCTGCTCGGACGCGGTCGCGCTCGGCTCGAACTCGTAGGTGGAGGGGAACAGGAAGCCTTCGAGCTTGCCGTCAGCGGCCGGCGGGAGGCCGAGCGCCTTCGGATCGACCTTCTTGTACTCGGCCACCGGAACACCGGTCTGCTTGGAAAGGGTCGCGAAGATCTCGCTCACCCACATGCCCTCACGCACTGTCACGCCCTTGGACATGCGGGTTGCGGGGTCGAGCAGCAGGTTGAGCGCCGACTGCGAACTCATCTGCTTCTTCATCTTGTACGTGCCGGGCTGCACCTTGGAGAATTCCGGGTTCGCCCCGGCGACGGAGGCGAAGGTTCCGGCGGACTTCACGACGCCGGCCTCCTTCAGAGCGACCCCGATGGCATGGCCGGAGTCACCCGGCTTGACCTTGACCTCGACCGTACCGGTGCCCTCACCCGCGTAATCACCACCGCCGGATCTGCCTGCGCCGATGCTGGGAATGAGGTCGGTGCCCACGGTCTTGAGAGCCAGCCCGAAACCACCGAGAACCAGCACGCTCGCGAGAGCCATCACCAGGCAGGAGCGGTTGCGACGGTTCGGACCCTCTGGGTTGTCAGCCTGCGCGAACGGACGCATGTCACGCGCCTGCGCACGCGATTGCGCGGCCGGCTCCCGCCGGTTGGGAAGTTTCCCGGCCGGCTGCCCGCGGTCTTCTCCCTCTCCGAAGATCGAATCGGAGAGACGGGAGTCGTTCATCAAGTGCCCTTCTTCTTCACGTCGACCGCCGGTGGCGGGGTTTGCGCCCGCCCACGGCGATGCCTGGGGGCGCACCGGTCGTACGTTCTGTGTCCAACGCGACTTGCAAGATCATCGCAGCCGCCTGGCTGTCGATCACGCTTTTGCTGCGCCGTGTCGAAACTCCGGCGTCGCGCATCGCCCGGTGAGCGTCCACCGTGGTGAGCCGTTCGTCGACCAGCCTCACCCCGATGGATGGTCTGGCTCGGTGCAGAGCGGTCGCCCAGGCGCGCGCTGCCTCGGCGGCCGCCCCTTCGTCGCCGGACAACGACCTCGGCAGCCCCACGATCACCTCGACGGCGGAACGCACGTCGACCAGTTCCAGCGTCTGCTGGATGTCGCGGTTCGTGGCGGCGTCCCGCGCGAGGGTCGTCTCCGGGGTCGCGATGAGGCCGTCCGGGTCGCAGATCGCGATCCCGACCCGGACGGAGCCCACGTCGACGCCGACGCGTACGCCACGGCGCATGATCAGTCGAGTGTCTGTCGAATCGCGCAGGCCACGGCCGACAGCGCCTCGTCCACCTTGGACGGGTCCTGGCCGCCGCCCTGGGCGACGTCCGGCTTGCCACCGCCACCGCCACCGAGCACGGACGCGGCCTGCTTGACCAGCGCACCCGCCTGGATGCCGCGGTCACGGGCCGACTGGTTGGTAGCGATCACGACCACCGGCCGCCCGGCATTGACACCGGTGACCGCCACGACGGAGCCGGACGCGTCACCGAGGCGGGCGCGCAACGAGAGCACCAGCGAGCGCACCTGGTCCGCCGGTAGGTCACCCGCGTGGTGGGTCAGCACCTTCACCGCGGAAATGTCCTGTGCCTGCTCCACGAGGGAGGCAGCCTCGGCCTGCACCTGTTCCTGCTTCAGCCTGGCGATCTCGCGCTCGGCGTCCTTGACCCGGACGAGCAGGGCGTCGACCTTGTCGCGCAGTTCGCCCGGTTGCGCGCCGACCATTCCGCTGAGTTCGGCGACCAGCATTCGTTCCTTGGCGAGGTAACGCAGCGCTTCCATCCCGACGAGCGCCTCGACACGACGTACGCCCGAGCCGACACTCCCCTCACCGGTGAGCGTCAGGGCACCGATCTGCGAGGAGTGTGCGACGTGCGTGCCACCGCACAGTTCGCGCGACCACGGGCCACCGATCTCGACGACGCGTACCTGCTCGTCATAGGTCTCCCCGAAGAGAGCGAGCGCCCCCCATTCGCGCGCTTCCGGCAGCGTCATGAACTGCGCCGACACCGGAAGGTCCTGTCGCACAGCGAGATTCGACACTTCCTCGATCTCGCTGCGGGTCGCGGCGGAGAGGCCGGAGTTCCACGCGAAGTCGAGACGCAGGTAGCCGGGCTTGTTGTACGAACCCGACTGCAGCGCGGACGGGCCGAGGACCTGCCGCAGCGCCGCGTGCACGACGTGGGTGCCGGAGTGTGCCTGACAGGCCGACACACGCCACTCGGGGTCGACCTTGGCCTCCACTGCGTCGCCGACGGTGAGCCCGTGCTCGCCGGCTTCGACGGTGTGGACGACCAGGCCCTTGACCGGACGCTGAACGTCGCGCACCGGCAACTCGCCGTACGGACCGGCGATGACCCCTGAGTCTGCGATCTGACCGCCGGACTCTGCGTAGAACGTGGTGCGGTCGAGTACGACCTGACCGGTCTGACCCGGACGAAGCTCGGGCACCTGCACCCCGTCCACGACGATGCCGGTGATCTTCGCGTCCGCCGAAAGTCCTTGGTAGGCAAGCCAATCGGTTGCACCGAGGGCTCGCAGTTCACGCCACACCTCGGTGTGCGCGTGGCCGGCCTTCTTCGACTTCGCGTCGGCCTTCGCGCGATCGCGCTGCTCCTGCATCAGGCGGCGGAACCCCGGCTCGTCGACCTGGACACCCTGCTCGGCGGCCATCTCGAGGGTCAGATCGATCGGGAAGCCGTAGGTGTCGTGCAACTGGAAGGCCTGCTCTCCCGCGAGCGTCGCCTGGCCACCGCCCGTCGACGCAGCACTCTGCTTCGCCTTCGTCACGGCGGTGTCGAGGATGACCGTGCCGGCGCCCAACGTGCGGCGGAACGCGTCCTCCTCGCCGTAGGCGATCTGGCTGATGCGGGGAAAATCGATCTCGAGTTCGGGGTAACTGGCCTTCATGCGGTCCATGGAGACCGGCAGCAGTTCGGGCAGGGCCTTGTCCTCGTAACCGAGCAACCGCATCGCGCGCACCGCCCGGCGCAGCATGCGACGCAGCACGTAGCCGCGACCCTCGTTCCCCGGGGTCACTCCGTCGCCGATGAGCATCAGGCTGGAGCGGACGTGGTCGGCGACCACACGCAGGTGCACGTCGTCCGGGTGCGATTGCCCTGCCGCCTGCCCGGACTTCTCGCCGTACTTCCTGCCGGTCATCTCGGCGGCCTTGGCGAGCACTGGGAAGACCTCGTCGATCTCGTACAGGTTGTCCTTGCCCTGCAGGAGCGTCGCCATGCGCTCGAGGCCCATACCGGTGTCGATGTTTTTGGCGGGCAGCGGACCGGCGATGTCGAAGTCGGCCTTGCTGCGCACCTGTGACAGGTCGTCCTGCATGAACACGAGGTTCCAGAACTCCATGTAACGGTCCTCGTCGACCGCCGGTCCGCCCTCGGCGCCGTACTGCGCGCCACGGTCGTAGAACAACTCCGAACAGGGACCACCCGGACCGGGCACACCCATGTTCCAGTAGTTGTCCTCCTTGCCGCGGCGGGTCATCCTCTCGACGGGGATGCCGATCTTCTCGTGCCAGATCGCGTACGCCTCGTCGTCGTCCTCGTAGACGGTCGGCCAGACACGTTCGGGGTCGAGGCCGTACCCGCCGTCGGCGATCGGGGTGGTGACCAGGCCCCACGCCAGTTCGATGGCGCGCTCCTTGAAGTAGTCACCGAAGCTGAAGTTGCCGTTCATCTGGAAGAACGTGCCGTGACGTGAGGTCTTGCCGACCTCTTCGATGTCACCGGTGCGCACGCACTTCTGGACGCTGGTGGCGCGCGGCCACGGCGGCGTCTGCTGGCCGAGCATGTACGGCTTCATCGGCACCATGCCGGCGTTGACGAACAGCAGGTTGGGGTCGTCGTAGATGAGCGGTGCGCTGGGCACGACCACGTGGTCGTTGTCCTCGAAGAACTTCAGCCAACGGCGCCGGATCTCGGCGGTTTCCATGAGAATCCTTAGGTTTCGATCAAGAAAATGGGCAGGACGAGGGGCGGGGCCGACAGGGCCCTACGCGGCTCGTGCTCCCAGGTGCCGACACGACCCGACTGTCCCGGCGACGTCGCGTCGTCGGGCTGCTCGGGAGAAGGTGTCGGTATGCATCCCTCGAAGCTTATCGCCCGTCGGTGAGGGTCGTCGCGACAGATACGAACGGCGGCCGCGCCACGGTGTGTGGTGCGGCCGCCGTTCGAATGCGTCCTGCGTGGATCAGGCGTCCGCCTCGACGACCTCTGCGGTGAGGTGGGTCTTCTTCTCCGGGAAGTGACAGGCGATGCCGTGACCGAAACGCTCCCCGTGCCCCTTGATCTGCGGTTCCTCGCTGGCACAGATCTCCTGTGCCTTCCAGCACCGGGTGCGGAAGCGGCAACCGCTCGGCGGATCGATCGGGCTCGGGACGTCACCGACCAGTCGGATCCGCTCCTCGGGCACGTGGCCACGAACGACATTCAGGTCGGGCGCCGCCGAGAGCAGCGCCTGCGTGTACGGGTGCTCGGGTGCGCCGTAGATCTCCTCGCGGTCGCCGAGTTCCATGACCTTGCCCAGATACATGACCGCGACGCGGTCGCAGAAGTGCCGCACGACGCCGAGGTCGTGAGCGATGAACACGAACGCGATGTCGAGTTCCTTGCGCAACTTGCTCATCAGGTTCATGACCTGTGCCTGGATCGACACGTCGAGCGCCGACACCGGTTCGTCGGCCACGATGACCTTCGGCTCCACGGCCAGCGCTCGGGCGATACCGATGCGCTGACGCTGACCGCCGGAGAACTCGTTCGGATAACGATTGATGTGCTCGGGATTCAGACCGACGAGTTCCAGCAACTCCTGAACGCGTGCCTTGACCTGCTTCTTGGGCACGATGCCGTGCAGTTCCAGTGCGGTACCGACGATCGACTGAACCGTGAAGCGGGGGTTCAGCGAACCGTAGGGGTCCTGGAAGATCAGCTGGATGTCACGACGGAGCGGACGCAGGTCCTTCTCCTTCATGTGGGTGATGTCGTTGCCGCCGAAGGTGATCTTGCCGTCGGTCGGCTCCAGCAGTCGGGTGATGAGACGACCCGTCGTGGTCTTGCCACAGCCGGACTCACCGACCAGGCCCAGGGTCTCCCCCGCGGCGAGGTCGAAACTCACTCCGTCGACGGCCCGTGTCTGCAGGGTGGTCGGGAACAGCCCCGAGTACTCCTTCACCGGGAAGTGCTTGGCGAGGTTCTCCACCACCAGCAGCGGCTCCCGGCCGGCGGTGGCCTTGCGCTCGTGCACCACCGGGGCAGCGTCGTACTCCGGCCGATGCGTGGCACCGGCGCCTGCGGCGTTCTCTTCGGCGCCGGCTGCGTGGGAGCCGGTGCCCGATTCCTTGTTCAGATCTGCCATCTCGTACTACTTCCCCAGTCGCGGCGCGACCTCGGCCGCGAAGATCTCGGCGGGCTCGGCCAGGTGGCACCGGGTCAGACGTCCGGGTTCGCCCGGCACCTCGGTGAACGCCGGCAGTTCGGTGAAGCACCGGTCTCCCGGAACACGGTCGGCGTAGTCGCACCGCGGGTTGAACGAGCAGCCCTTGGGCAAGTTCAACAGGCTCGGCGGGTTGCCGCGCACCGGGTTCAACGGCATGTCGATGGCCGCCGACAGCGAGGGCACCGACGACAACAAGCCCCAGGTGTAGGGGTGACGCGGGTCGGCCAGCACCTCACGCGTCGTGCCGTACTCCACACCACGGCCGGCGTACATCACCAGCACCTTGTCGGAGACCTCGGCGACGACCGCGAGGTCGTGGGTGATCATGATGATCGCCGACCCGAACTCGCGCTGCAGATCGTTGAGCAGGTCGAGAATCTGTGCCTGCACTGTCACATCGAGCGCGGTGGTCGGCTCGTCCGCGATCAGCAGACGCGGGTCGTTCACCAGACCGAGTGCGATCATCGCTCGCTGACGCATACCACCGGAGAACTCGTGCGGGTACTGCTTGGCACGACGCGCCGGGTTCGGGATACCGACACGGTCCAACATCTCGACCGCACGCTTGTGGGCGAGACTCTTGGACACCTTGTGGTGCACCAGGTACGCCTCGGCGATCTGGCTTCCGATCTTCTTGAACGGGTGCAGTGAGGACTGCGGATCCTGGAAGATCATCGCCACGGTGTTGCTGCGTACCTTCTGGAAGGTCTGCGGGCTCGCGCCCACCAGTTCCTGTCCGTCGAGCAGGATCGACCCGCTCATCCGAGTGCGCTTCGGGTCGTGCAGGCCCATGACGGCCATCGACGACACGGACTTGCCCGAACCGGACTCCCCCACGATCGCCAGGGTTTCACCGAGCTTGAGCTCGTAGCTCACGCCGTTGACGGCACTGACCACACCATCGGCCGTCGGGAACTGCACCTGCAGATCCTTGACCTCCAGGATGGTCTCGGCGTTGGGGTCGAGCCGCGGACGGCGGGAGGACTGTTCGCTGATTGCTGCTGTGGACATCGCTCTTCTCTCCTCAGGACAGCTTCACGCGTGGGTCGACGACGCCGTACAGCAGGTCGACGATGAGGTTGCCGACGCTGACGACCAGGGCTCCGACCAGGACGACGCCACTGATGACCTGCAGGTCCTGCTGATCGAACGAACGAATCGCCAAGGTGCCCATGCCGGGCAGACCGAAGATGCGCTCGGTGAAGACCGCCCCGGACAGGTCCGCGGCGATGTTCAGGCCGACGAGGGTCAGGAACGGTGCCATCGCAGCGCGCAGCGCGTGGCTGATGACGACCTTCCGCTCCGACAGGCCCTTCGATCGGGCGGTGCGGACGAAGTCACCGGAGAGCGTGTCGATCATCGCGGCGCGCACGTAGCGCACGTATGCCGTCGCCTGGATCAGGCCGTAGATCAGCCAGACACCGATCAGGCCGACGAACCACTTCGCGGGATCTTCGGTGAATGGCACCCACTGACTGCGCGGGAGAATGGGATGCAGCACCATCAGGTACAGGAAGAACAGCAGCGCGAGGATGTAGTAGGGCACCGACGGGACGAACTGGGTGATACCGACGATCATCCGATCGACCCAGTTACCTCTGTTGCGCGCTGCCACCACCCCGAACATCAAGCCGAAGAGCGTGTAGACCACGGTGCCGCCGACCACCACCGACAGCGTGACCGGAGCTGCTTGGAAGACCATGTCCTTGACCGGACGGTCCTGAACCCAGGACCAGCCCAGGCAGGGGGCGGCGCATTCCTTCTGGAAACCGCCGGAGGTGATCGTGCGCCCGACGGCGATCCCCTTCACGTACTCGGTGTACTGCTGAACCTTGGGCTTGTCGAGGCCCATGCTCTTTTCGATCTCCGCGATCCGCTCCTCGGTGCAGTTACGGGTGCACGAAATTCCGGCGGGATCGTTCGGGCCGAGATAGAAGATGACGAAGGTGAAGGTCACCGCGGCAAGCATGACGCTGAGCGTCATGAGCAGCCGTCGGAGGACGTAGACGAGCACGAGTACTCCTGGTCGGAATGGGGTGCGTTGGGGGCTCGCGAGAAGGGCCGCCCGGGATCACCGGGCGGCCCCGCTCGTGAACTTACTTCAAGGTGTTGCTACTGACGTAGGTCAGCCGACCCAGACCTGGGCCAGGTCCGGCATACCGCGGTTCGGGTCGTTGACCACGTTGTGGACCTGCTTGCCGAAGATGAAGTTGGCCTTACCGTAACCCAGCGGGATCGCCGGGATGTAGTCCTTGGCCAGCTTCTCGTCGAGCTTGTTCCACTCCGGTCCCTGCTTGTCGGCGTCGAGACCGATGATGCGGTTGATCTCGGCGTCGAGCGTCTTGTCAGCCAGGAAGCCCACGCTGTGGCCACCCTTCTGCACGGCGCTGGTGAACAGAGCCGGGTAGACGGAGTCGCCGGCCGGCCAGTCGTAGCACCATCCGGCGGGACCAGTGAGGGTGTTGACCTTGCCGTCGGTCTCGGCGCGACGCTTACGAGCGTCAGCCTTCGGCACACCGACGTCCTTGACCTTGAAGCCGGCCTTCTCGAACGCCGTCTTGCGGGCGATGTTCGCCTTGACTGCGTCCGGGTTGTCCTGGGTGTAGTACCAGGAGATCTCGAAGTTCTCCTTGCCGGCGTCCTTCAGCATCTTCTTGGCCTTCTCCGGGTCACCCGTACCCTGGCCGGTCATGCCGTTCTGCGGGGCGTAGGCCTTGAAGCCCGGCACCTGCGGCGCCATGTACGACGTCGCCGGGGTGAAGCTCAGGCTGGTCGCGCCCGACGCCTTGCGCACCTGGTCGTACGGGTACGCAGCGGCGATCGCCTTGCGGACCTCGAGCGGCACGGAGCGGGTGTCGATGTTGAAGTAGGTGACACACGGGTCCGGACCGGTGACCAGCTGGTCCTTCTGCTGGTTGACCTTCTGCAGCAGCGTCGAGTCGACGCCGTCCCAGTTCAGGGTGGTGGCGTCCGGACCGTTGCTGGCGAGGATCGCGGTCTGGGTCGGCTTGGTGTCCGTACCCCACTGGAAGTTGTACGCGTCGACGTACTGGCGGCGGGCCGGGTCCGAGGCAGCATCCCAGTTCGGGTTCTTCTTCAGCGTCAGGCTCTGGCCCTTGACGTACTTGTCGAACATGTAGGGACCGGTGGCGATGGGGTTGTCGCCGTACTTGTCCTTGGTGTCCTTGGCCTGCGGAATCGGCGAGACCTGGGTGAACGCCGCGTAGTACGGGAAGGTCGGCCACTTCTTCTTGAGCTTGAACTCGATGGTCTTGTCGTCCTTGGCGACGACACCCTTGTACTCGCCCTTGTCCTTGAACGGACCCTTGTACTTGTCACCGTCGAGCAAGTAGTCCATGACGTACGGCGGGCCGTCCGGCAGTTCCTCGGTGGCGAACGACCGCTTCACCGCGTAGGCGATGTCGGCAGCCTTGATCGGGGTTCCGTCGGCGTACTTCAGGCCGTCCTTCAGAGTGAAGGTCCAGGTCAGACCGTCTTCCGACGCCTTGCCCAGGTCGGTGGCGAGGTCCGGCACGAGGACGGACTTGCCGTTCTCGACCTTGTAGGTGGTGAGCGTACGGGTCACCAGCTGGCTCAGGATGGCCATGGTGTCCTGGTAGTAGGCACGGGTCGGGTCGAAGGTCTCCGGCACCGACGCGTACTTGATGGTCAGCGTGCCGCCCTTCTTCGCACCCTGGATCTCCGGAGCGGGGCCCTTGGCGTCGGCCTGCAGGTCGGCCGCGGCCGTGCCCTGCGAGGTCGACGAGCTCGAACCCTTGCCCGCGTCGGTCTTCTTGTCGGAGGGGCTTCCTCCACCGCAGGCTGCGAGCGACACAGTGCCCGCTGCAGCCAGCGCCACGACCTTGGTCCAGCGCATGTTGTTTCTCCTTTGTGTACTTCCCGGCCAGCACCAGGAAGGTTCTGCACGATCCGTCGGCGACGGATCGAAGTCTTTATCGGCGGGTGTTCGGGTTGAACGCGTCCGCGATCGCGTCGCCCAGCAGCGACAGCGCGAGCACCAGCAGGGAGACCGCGATCACGGGGACCCACAGGTACAGGGGCTGCAATTCGTAGTAGCCCTGTGCCGCGGCGATCGTCAGACCCCACGACGCCGTCGGCTCCTTGAGCCCGACACCGAGGAAGGACAGACCGGCTTCGGCGGAGATGAACGCCGGGATGGCCAACGTCAGCGACACGATGATCAGGCCGACCAGGTTCGGAAGCATCTCCTTGAACAGGATCCGGCGTGTGGGCACGCCCAGCGCCCGAGCGGCCTGCACGAATTCTTTCTCGCGCATCGAGATCACTTCGCCTCGTACCAGGCGAGCAAGGCCGGCCCAGAAGAAGAAGGTGAGCACGAACACCAGCGAGCCGAAGCGAACCTTGGTGACCGTGTCGTCGGAGATCTCCAGCGGAGAGCCGAACCATGAGGTGATGATCGGCACCAGCGCGATGGCGAAGAGCAGGAACGGCAGCGACAGGATGAAGTCGATGACCCACGAGACGATGTTGTCGATCCAGCCACCGAAGTAGCCGGCCAGCAGACCGACCGTCACGCCGATGACCGTTGTTGCGATCGCGGCGAATGTGCCGATGACGATGGAGGGACGTGCTCCGTACACGAAGCGAGCGAACAGGTCACGGCCGAGCGAAGGTTCGATGCCCAGCCAGTGGTCGGCGGTCTGCCCGATGGTGGGAAGTCCGTCGACGTCCAGCAGGTCGGAGTGCGTGGTCGCGGGGTCCTGCCCTTCGAGCGCGGCCAACGCCGGAGCGAAGATGGCCACCAGCACGTACACGACGATGATGCCGAAGCAGATCATCGCGACCTTGTCCTTGCGCAGGCGCGCCATGGCGATCTGAACCGGCGACTTACCGGCGGTGCTCAGACCCTTGTCCTTCTTCCCACGACGACCGGTGTCTACCGGTTCGACGGTGGCCTCCGAGACAGACTCGGCCACCTGCTGCGGGTTGAAGCTCATCGATCCTCCGTTGGGACAGACGCGGGTTCGGGCTCGTCGGTTGACTGACCTTCGGTTGCGACGTGTACCAGGCCCCAACCCGGCGGCTCGTGGTTCACACGCGCCTCACGCCGTGGAAAAACATGCCACACGGTTTGCCAGGTGCAACCCTTCGGTGCCGTACGGTCACCCAATCGTTACCAAGTGTCCGAGATCACAAGGTGTGGTTCCGGATGGTGCTGCGAAGGGTCGCCCAACGCTGTCCCAGGGTCGCTTCCCAGCCCCTGTCGGACGGGTGGTAATAGTCCGCTTCTGAGATCAGATCGTCGGGCAGGAACTGTTGCGGCCCAACGCCATTGGGTTCGTCGTGCGTGTAGCGGTAGCCCTCGCCACTGCCGTACTCGGCGGCGCGCGCATAGCCGGTGCCGCGCAGGTGGGCCGGAACCTGCCCGATCCGGCCGGCCCGGACGTCGGAGATGGCCGCGTTGATCGCCGCATAGGTCGCGTTCGACTTCGGAGCCAGACAATTGTGTACCACTGCCTGGGCGAGCACCAGACGCGCTTCGGGCATGCCGATCTGGGCGACAGCGTGCAGGGCCGCGACGGCCGTCTGCAGTGCCGTCGGATCGGCCATCCCGATCTCCTCCGAGGCGGAGATGACCACCCGCCTGGCGATGAAGCGCGGGTCCTCACCCGCCTCCAACATACGGGCGAGGTAGTGCAGCGCGGCGTCGACATCGCTTCCCCGCATCGACTTGATGAAGGCCGAGGCGACGTCGTAGTGCTGGTCGCCGGTCTTGTCGTAGCGCACCGCCGCCGTCGCTACTGCCTGCTCCACGTCGGCAAGCGTGATGTGGGTCGGCGTCGCGGTGTCGTCACGGTCGAGCGCGACACCTGCGGCCGCCTCGAGCGAGGTGAGCGAACGCCGTCCGTCACCGCCGGCCATCCGGACGAGGTGGTCGAGAGCTTCGTCGTCCAGCACGAACTCGGCAGCAAGGCCGCGCTCGTCGGCCACCGAGTCGGTGATCAGTTGACGAATATCGCTGTCGTCCAACGACTTCAGTGTGACTGTGACCGACCGGGACAGCAGTGGGGCGATGATCGAGAAGGACGGATTCTCGGTCGTGGCCGCGACCAGGATGATCGTCCGGTTCTCCACACCGGGCAGCAATGCGTCCTGCTGCGCCTTGCTGAACCGATGGATCTCGTCGAGGAACAGGACTGTGTCGCGCCCGTAGAGGGACTTGTCGCGCACCGCCTGGTCCAGCACCGCCCGGACGTCCTTGACTCCCGCATTGATCGCCGAGAGCTCGACGAACCTGCGGTCGGTGGCGCCGGCCACCAGGTGCGCGAGTGTCGTCTTGCCGGTGCCGGGCGGCCCCCACAGGATCGCCGAAACCGGACCGGCCGCTCCCCCGGCGCCCTCGATCAACCGGCGAAGCGGGCTGCCGACACGGAGTACGGCCTGCTGCCCTCGTACCTCGTCCAGGTTGCGCGGCCGCATCCGCACGGCGAGCGGTGGTAGTAGGCCGCCCTGACCCCTGGGGTCGGCGTCGGCGGAGGCGGCGAAGAGGTCGTCGGACACGACTGCAACGCTAACCCTCGTGAACCTGCAGCTACGAACCCTGAGCGGACGTGACGAACTCCTTGCCGCGAGCGGCGACGACCCCTATGTGCGTTGGGAATGCGATGCCGCCCTGGTCGATCAGGCGTGGGCGCTCGGATCGGCCGTGGCGTTCCTGCGCCGCGGCCACCATCGTCGCAACGTTCACCTGAACGTCTGCGGCCCGGAGCACGATGCCGCTCCCCTGCTGGACGCGATCGTCGCGGCAGGCTTGCCGCCGGAGGCAGACGGCATCTCGATCGACCAGCATCTCTTCCCGCTCGCGCAGCGCCATTTCACCTTCGGCCGAGGTGGCGACTGGGACTGGATGTGGACGGTGGACACGCCACCTGTCGTGCCTCACCTCGATCACTTGGACGAACTGGACGATACGTTGGACGCCGCAGAACTGTTGGCGCTGAACGAGATCGGTAACCCGACTGCTGAATCTCGTCCGGGCGAGGGCGCAACCGAACTGTGGCTCGGCATCCGCGAGGAGGGTCGCATCGTTGCTGCCGGAGCAATGCACCGCACGGGTGCAGGTGCGCCACACCTCGCCGGCATCGTCACCCACCCAGACGCCCGTGGACGTGGCTTCGGCGCAGCCGTGACTGCCGGACTGACGACCGCGGCACTCGACCGCTCGGGCGTCAGCACGCTCGGGATGTACTCCGACAACGACACGGGTCGTCGGCTCTACCACCGTCTCGGCTACCGCACCGCTCACGCCTGGGCGTCCCGCGGGTTCGCCGAGACACCCATCGGCTCGCAGTGAGTGATGGGATGTGCACATGACCGACTTCGATGACGCGATCGCGCTGACCTCCGCTGCCGACGACACCTACCGCGGATCGCTGTCGGACGAGTGGAGCATCGGCGAGGCGGTGAACGGTGGGCTGCTGATGGCCCTCTCCACCGTCGCTGTGGTCGACGCTGTTCCGGAGCACCACCCGCACCCCCTCACCTGGAGTGGGGTCTTCCTCTCCCCCGCGGTACCCGGCGAAGTAACGGTCGCACCGACCGTCCTGCGTACCGGTCGGACCATGTCGACCGCCGAAGTGATTGTGCGACAGGGAGATTCAGAACGCTTCCGGGCGCTGGTGACGATGGGCGACGTGTCGTCGCACGCCGAACCGGTGCGCAAGCACAGCCCGATGCCGACCTTCCCGGACGCCGAGCACTGTGTGTCGGCCTCCGAGGCGCCGCCGTCCGCGCTGACGAAGTCGGGGCTGCTCCACCGCTTCGACATGCGACTGGATCCCGCGACCGTCGGCTGGGCGCTCGGCGACCCCAGTGGGATGGGCGAGATCCGCGGTTGGATCAGGTTCGCCGACGGGCGCGAACCGGATCCGTTGTCGCTGTTGACTTTCCTGGACGCGTTCCCGCCGGTTGCGTTCGACGTGGGCTCGGTGGGTTGGGTGCCGACGATCGAGTTCACCGGCTACGTTCGCGCCGTCCCGGCGGCGGGTTGGCTCGCGATCCGGCTGCGTACTTCGACGGTCACCGGCAACCTGCTGGAGGAGGACGCCGAGGTCTGGGACTCCACCGGCCGACTGGTAGCGCAGTCGCGCCAACTGGCCTCTGCTCGCTTCGCCGCCTGAGAGTCGGCGACCCGATTCGCTACTGCCGCAGGTCGGGGATGAGCTCCGCTACCTCGCGCCGCAACTCAGCGGCGCCGGACGCCGGATCATGATGCACCGCAACGATGCCCAGCGACCGAGCGCTCTCGATGTTGCTCAGAACATCGTCGACGAAGAGCGCCTCCTGTGCCTCGATGTCCAAGTCGGCGAGTATCGCCTCGAAGAACTCGCGGGACGGCTTCATGTGGCCGATCTCGGATGAGTAGTAGGCACCGTCGACCCGGTCGTCGTACTTGCGCTCGTGGCGCATCAACTCGACCCGGATGTCCTGCTGATTGGTCGCAAGCACGCACCGAACACCGGCCGCCCGTGCGTCGTCGACCACCTGCCAGGCCGGTTCGTCCGCTTCGAAGAGCGACCAGAGAGCCAGCACGTCCTCGACCGACACGGCCACAGGGTGCAGATCGACCAGATCGGCGACGACATCCCGCAGGGAGCGCTCACCGCGCAGCGCCGCGTGCTCGGCCTCGAAGAGAGCGGCGGTGAACTCGGCACCGCCCAGCCGCGACAGCGCGTCGTCCCAGTCGTGGGCAGGGTGCTGGAGCACGCCGTCGCAGTCCCAGAGGATCGCCTTGATCGCCACGTGCTGTCTCCGTTCGTTCGCTGAGCCAGATCTCCGAGGGGCGAACCAGGTTTCGGCGCGCGCGTCCTGCTTCGTCGGACGCGTGGCTCAACCAGCGCCGGCGGTGGGAGCGCGGCGAGCCGCGCTCCCACGCCTTCAACTCTGGTTCGGGTTGACCTCGTCGGCACCTTGCGCCGCAGCCTTCGGCTGCTGCGGCTTGGCGTCGACGCCGGCCTCCTTGCGCTGCGCCGACGTGATCGGTGCCGGTGCCGCGGTCAGCGGGTCGTAACCGCCACCCGACTTCGGGAACGCAATGACCTCGCGGATCGAGTCGGTGCCGGCGAGCAGGGCGCAGATGCGGTCCCAGCCGAAGGCGATTCCACCGTGCGGGGGTGCGCCGAAGGAGAACGCGTCCAGGAGGAAGCCGAACTTCTCCTGCGCGTCTTCCTTGGACAGACCCATCACCTCGAACACCCGCTCCTGAATGTCCTTGCGGTGGATACGGATTGAGCCTCCGCCGATCTCGTTGCCGTTGCAGACCATGTCGTAGGCGTACGCGAGCGCCTCGCCCGGGTCGGTGTCGAAGCTGTCGAGGTACTCCTTCTTCGGCATGGTGAACGCGTGGTGCACGGCGGTCCACTTGCCGGAGCCGACGGCGACGTCACCGGAGGCGACGGCGTCCGCGGCCGGTTCGAACAGCGGGGCGTCGAGCACCCACAGGAACGACCAGGCTGATTCGTCGATGAGGCCGCAGCGCTTGCCGATCTCCAGACGAGCCGCGCCGAGCAGGGCGCGCGAACTCTTGACGTCGCCGGCGGCGAAGAAGATGCAGTCGCCCGGCTTGGCTCCCACATGCGCCGGCAACGCTGCCTTCTCGGCGTCCGAGAGGTTCTTGGCGACCGGTCCGGTGAGCTCGCCGTCCTGCTGCAGCAGCACGTAGGCAAGGCCCTTGGCGCCGCGCTGCTTGGCCCAGTCCTGCCATGCGTCCAACTGACGGCGGGGCTGCGAGGCTCCGCCGGGCATGACAACCGCACCGACGTACGGTGCCTGGAACACGCGGAAGGTGGTGTCCTTGAACAGGTCGGTGCACTCGACGAGTTCGTTGCCGAAGCGCAGGTCGGGCTTGTCCGAGCCGTACTTGGCCATCGCGTCGGCGTAGGTCATGCGCGGGAACGGCGTCGGCAGTTCGACGCCGATGACCTTCCACAACGCCTTGGCGATCGCCTCGCCGAGTTCGATGATGTCGTCCTGTTCGACGAAGCTCATCTCGATGTCGAGCTGGGTGAACTCCGGCTGACGGTCGGCGCGGAAGTCCTCGTCGCGGTAGCAACGTGCGATCTGGTAGTAGCGCTCCATGCCGGCGACCATGAGCAGCTGTTTGAACAACTGCGGGCTCTGCGGCAGCGCGTACCAGCTTCCCGGCGCCAGGCGTGCGGGCACCAGGAAGTCGCGAGCGCCCTCAGGGGTGGACCGAGTCAGGGTCGGCGTCTCGATCTCGACGAAGTCGCGCTCGGCAAGCACGGCGCGGGCGGCGGCGTTCACCTTGGAACGCATGCGGATGGCGTTGCCCTGTGCCGGACGACGCAGGTCGAGGTAGCGGTGCTTGAGGCGAGCCTCCTCACCGACGGTGACTCGTTCGTCGATCTGGAACGGCAGCGCGGCGGACTCGCTGAGCACCTCGATCTCCTCGGCGACGACGTCGATCTCGCCGGTCGGCAGCTCGGGGTTGACGTCCTTCGCGTCGCGCCGCTGCACGGTGCCGACGACCTTGATGCAGTACTCGTTGCGCAGGTCGTGCGCGCTGCCGGTGAGCACCTCGTCGCGGGCGACGACCTGGACGACACCGCTGGCGTCGCGCAAGTCGATGAAGGCCACACCACCGTGGTCGCGGCGACGCCCGACCCATCCGGTGAGGGTGACGGTCTGTCCGGTCTCCGCCGCGCGCAGCGTGCCGGCCTGATGAGTACGAAGCATGTTCGTTCCTTTCGGTCGGGTCCTCACCGAAGGAACTGCGGGGATCCGCGGTTCCTGGCGAGGAACGGCGGCCCGGGAGGTGTGGGCGGGGGCCAGATCGCGGTGCCACCACACCTTCGCCGGGCAGATCGCCCGGCCTCTCGTCGGTACGCCGGACGCGCGGTTCGAGGCTGACCTTGCGGCCCGGCGGATCGTCACTCCGTCACCTCGAACGCTCTCAATGCTAGGGCAGCACGCGAATGGACGCGAACCGGTTCCTGCCCATCCGGCCGGTACAGGCTTTACCTGCCGCTCACCCCACTGCCGGTCCGTCGCGCGCAGAAATTTCTACGACCAGAGCCAGTGCCTCTGGTTGACCGACTCCGCGCGTCTGAGCGTCCTTCAGTGCGGTGACATCTGGCGCCAGGAGTCCTGTGGACGGACGCCCTCAGCCTTCGTCGGAGAGGTAGAACCAGCGTCCGGCGCGGCGTGCGAAGGTGCTGCGTTCGTGCACCAGACCGCCCTTGTGGGTGGCGGTGAACTCGACGACGCCGGTTTCGTCGTCCGGGCCACCGTCGACCGTTTCGTGAACCGTGAGGCCTGTCCATTCGGTCTCCGGGTCGACCGTCACCGGGTTCGGTCGCGTCTTGGGATGCCATGTGCGCCAAAGGTGTTCGCGGTTGCCGTAGAAGTAGGCGGTGTACCGCGAGCGCATCAGCTCCTGCGCGGTCGTCGCGAGCCGGTCGGTGGACAGCAACGGGCCGCAGCACGCGTCGTAGGGCAGCAGCGAGCCACACGGACACATCGGGCAGTGCAGATCGGTCATCTGCCCAGTGTGGACCCCGCGCCCTCCACGAATCGGACGTGGCACCGCCCACATCGGGCGACCTCCTACGATGACGACCGTGTCGAAAGTCTTGAACTCCCTTCCTGTCGGTGAACGTGTCGGCATCGCCTTCTCGGGCGGTCTGGACACGTCGTGTGCTGTTGCCTGGATGCGTGCCGGAGGCGCCGTTCCGTGCACCTACACGGCCGATCTCGGCCAGTACGACGAGACGGACATCGAGTCCGTGCCCGGGCGTGCGACGCAGTACGGCGCCGAGGTGGCTCGTCTGGTCGACTGCAAGCGCCTGCTCGTCGAAGAGGGCCTCGCGGCCATCGCGACCGGTGCATTCCACATCCGCTCTGCGGGCCGTACGTACTTCAACACCACTCCCCTGGGCCGCGCGGTCACCGGCACCTTGCTGGTACGTGCGATGCAGAAGGACGGCGTGTCGATCTGGGGTGACGGATCGACGTACAAGGGCAACGACATCGAGCGGTTCTACCGCTACGGGCTGCTCGCCAACCCGGCCTTGCGCATCTACAAGCCGTGGCTCGACCACGACTTCGTGACCGAGCTCGGCGGACGTCACGAGATGTCGGAATGGCTTGTCGCACACAACTTCCCGTACCGCGACAGTGCCGAGAAGGCGTACTCCACCGATGCGAACATCCTGGGCGCCACGCACGAGGCGAAGAAGCTCGAGCACCTCGACACCTCGATGGAGATCGTCGAGCCGATCATGGGCGTCGCGTTCTGGGACGAGTCGGTGAAGATCGACACCGAGGACGTCACGATTCGTTTCGAGCAGGGCCGGCCGGTGTCGATCAACGGCACCGAATTCGGTGACGACGTCGTCGCGCTCATGCACGAGGCCAACACCATCGGTGGCCGACACGGTCTGGGCATGAGCGACCAGATCGAGAACCGCGTGATCGAGGCCAAGTCACGCGGCATCTACGAGGCGCCGGGTATGGCGCTGTTGTGGATCGCCTACGAGCGTCTGGTCAACGCCATCCACAACGAGGACACCGTCGCCGCGTTCCACAACGACGGACGCCGCCTGGGCCGTCTGCTGTACGAAGGCCGCTGGTTCGATCCGCAGTCGTTGATGCTGCGCGAGGGTCTGCTGCGTTGGGTCGCCTCCGCCGTCACCGGCGAGGTCGCGCTGCGCCTGCGCCGCGGTGAGGACTACTCGATCGTCGACACCAAGGGTGAGAACTTCAGCTACCACCCGGACAAGCTGTCGATGGAGCGCACCGAGAACGCCGCGTTCGGTCCGGTCGACCGCATCGGCCAGCTCACGATGCGCAACCTGGACATCGCCGACACCCGCGCGAAGCTGGAGTTGTACGCCTCGCAGGGCGCACTCCCGCAGCGCGAGACAGATCTGGTCGGCGAGTTGAAGCCCGGTGGCGCACAACAGATCTCGTCGAACCCGTTCGCGGGCAGCGACGATGACGAAGCGCTCGACCGCGCGGCGTTCGACCTCGGAACCGACTGAGCGCCCCGACGCACTACCGTCGAACGGCCCCGCCACGCACCAACGGCGGGGCCGTTCGCTGTTCTCGACGGAGAGACGAATCATGAACACGCCCTCCGACATCGTGCTGGTTGTGAACCGAGCACTTTGCGATGCTGAGGGGTCCGATACATCACCTGTGAGGAGTCCTCATGTCCCAGGCGGCATCAGCGCCGGACAGCCCTGAGCGCACTTTCCTCGGTCACCCCCGAGGGCTTGGGACAATTTTCAATGTCGAACTGTGGGAACGCTTTTCGTACTACGGGATGCGCGCCATCCTGCTGTACTACCTGGTCGACACGGTCGCCGACGGCGGTCTCGCGGTCGATGAGACGCTCGCCGCGGCAGTCGTCACGATCTACGGTGCTGCGGTCTACCTGTTGTCGATCATCGGTGGGTGGGCGGCCGACCGAGTCATCGGCGCACGCCGGGCGGTCCTGTTCGGCGGACTCATCATCATGGCCGGGCACCTCTGTCTCGCGATGCCGGCAGCAGCCTTCTCCTGGCTGGGAATCGCCCTGGTCGCACTCGGCACCGGCCTATTGAAACCGAACACGGCGTTGATGGTCGGCCAACTGTACGGCGACCGTGACCCCCGTCGGGATGCCGGCTTCTCGATCTTCTACATGTCGATCAACATCGGCGCGTTCTTCTCCCCTTTCGTGGTGTCGTTCCTGAAAGACCGCTGGGGCTACCACGCCGGCTTCGCCGCTGCGGCTGCCGGCATAGCGATCGCCCTGGTGCTGTTCGTCCTCGGACGCCGATCGGTCGCCGGCGAGAGCGACGTCGTCCCAAACCCGTTGCAGCCACATGAGCGCAAGCGGGTGCCACTGATGCTGATCGGCGCGGTTGCCCTTGTCGCTCTTCTCGTCGTTGTCGCTCGGTTGTGGCGCGACGACACCCTCGAGGCCGTCATCGATGCCATCTCGATCCTGTCGATCAGTGCGTCCATCGCGTACTTCACGGTGATGTTCCGCAGCCCGAAGGTCAGCGAACGGGAGCGCACCCACCTGTGGGCATACATGCCGATGTGGCTGGCCGCGGTGTTCTTCTGGATGATCTTCGAGCAGGCCGCCGGCAAGCTCGCCGCGTTCGCGGACACGCGTACCGACCTCGACTCGCTCGGCTTCACGTTCAAGGCCGAGTGGTTCCAGTCGGTCAACCCGGTGACGATCATGATTCTGTCCGCGCCGATCGGAATGCTGTGGGCCCGCCGGGCCGGACGCTTCCCGTCGACGCCGACGAAATTCGCGATGGGCGTCGTTCTCGCTGGTCTGTCGTTCATCGTGATGGCTTGGGGCAGCGCGCAGTACGAAGGTCCCACCGCTCCGGTATTCCTGCTGATGAGCGTGTTCGTCGTCCAGACGATCGGTGAACTGTGCCTGTCCCCCGTCGGACTGTCGGCGACCACGACGCTGGCTCCCGCTGCGTTCGCCGGTCAGGCGATGGCCTTGTGGTACCTGTCGTCCGCAACGGGTCAGTCGTTGGCCGCGCAGTTGATCCAGGCGATGGGCGGACTGTCCGACACGACGTTCTACCTCGTGCTCGGTGCCATGGCGATCGCCGTCGGTGCGCTGTTGGCGCTCATTTCCCCGATGGTGCACCGCAAGATGAGGGACGCCGAACCGGACGCGCAGCACAAGGCGGCGGCTCACGCCTGAGACCCCGCGTGGTTCGCCTCGGAGCACCGGCCCGTCCGCAGGTGCTCCGAGGCGGCGTCAACTGGCCAGTTCGTCTTCGAAGACGCACTCGTCATATCGGGTGACCTCGTCGTCGGTAGCCAGGTAGCAGCCGATCAGGCGGTCGCCGAAGGTCTGCGCAATCCACTGTTGCCATCGCAGATCCGCAGGTCCGAGATGCGGCGAACCGAGCCGCCCGCGTGCGAACAACAGACATCCACCGATCTCGTCCAGGAAGTCCCGCAGGAAATCCATCAACACCCAGGGCGGTTCGTCCGCGTCGGCGGGCACGTCGTTGATCGCGACCGGCTGCAGCAGCCGTTCGTTCTCGTCGAGCACGAGGAAGGTGATCGAACCGCGGTCCCGGTCCTCGAAGCTGACGAGCAGATCGATCACGTCGGCGACGTCGGAATCGGTGACCGGTGCATCGCTCCAGTCGTCTTCAAGGTCATGGAAACTCATGCCGAGCACAGTGGACCCGTTCTGTCGTCGGTGCCGGTTTCCACAGACAGTTCTCGTTGGTCCACAACGACCGATCAGAGTGCCGCGTTTGTGGTATCACGGCGTGCAGGTGCCGGCGACGGATCAGAGGCCTTCGGTGGTAGCCCGCTCGAGTCCGCCGGAAGGTGGCCTGCCAATCGTCCGGAGTGAGCGGGCAACCCTGTGGACGCAGGTCGGGCCGCGAGCGGATCGAGTGCAGCAGGTCGACGGGGAACACCCTCCACGGGGTCGGCTGCCTTCGGGCGAAGACCGCTGCAAGAGTGCTCTTTCCCGCGCTCGACCGACCGTTGAGCAGCACCTCGCCCGGCCATGGTTTCAGACCACCGCGGCCAGTCGGTCGAATGCCTGGTCGAGTTGCTCGGTCGACCCGCAGAACGACAGACGCATGAAGCGGTGACCGTCGACCGGATCGAAGTCGATGCCCGGTGCCAGCGCGACGCCGGTGCGGTCGAGCACGTCCAGGCACCACTGCTGGGAATCGTCGGTCAGGTGGCTGATGTCGCAGTACGCGTAGAAGGCGCCGTCCGGCGGGGCGAACGAGGTCACACCCAATTCGGGAAGTCGCCGTAACACCAGGTCCCGGTTGCGTGCATAGCGCTCGACGTGGCCGACGAGTTCGGTCTCCGACTCCTGCGCGAACGCAGCCACAGCGCCCGCCTGTGAGATCGCCGGCGCACAGATCGACAGGTTGCCCTGCAACAGTTCGACCGGGCGAACCAGACTGTGCGGCAACAGATTCCAACCCAGACGCCAGCCGGTCATCGAATGGAACTTGCTCACCGATCCCATCACGACGGCGTTTCGCGACGTCTGCCAAGCGGTCGATGTCGGTCGCCCGAAGCTGATGCCGTGATAGATCTCGTCCGACAGCAACAGCACGTCGTTCGCCTCGCACCACAGCGCGATCGTGGCCAACTCGGCAGCGTCGATGATCGTGCCGGTCGGGTTGGCCGGACTCGCGATGATCAGCCCGTCGATCGGTTGCTCCAGCGATTCGAGCTGTGCCACCGAAGGCTGGAAGCGCGTCTCGGGTCCGCACACCAATTCGACCGGCTCGCAGCCCAGTGCGCGGACGGTGTTGCGATAGGCCGGGTAGCCCGGACGAGTCATCGCGATCCGATCCCCCGCCTCGAACGCTGCCAGCAGCACCGTACTGAAGCCGCCCGAGCTGCCGTTGCTGACCACGACCTCGTCCGGATCGACCTCGACTGCGTAGTGCCGTAGGTAGTGCCCACTGATGGCCGTGCGCAGTTCGAGCGTGCCCTTCGCCTCGGTGTAGCCGAGCGTGTGCGTGTCGAGCACCCGTTCCACCTCCCGCCGCACCGGATCGGGTGCGGACGTGGAGGGCTGACCGACGCAGAGCATGATCGCGTCGCCGTGAGTCTGCTGGCGACGGGTGGCGGCGGCGACCAGCTCCATCACATGGAACGGCGGGACCTGACCTCGACTCGAAACCCTTTGCACGGCAAGCTCTTTCAGCGGTACACCGGATGAGCCGGCCAAGGAGCGTCCGCCGGACGCAGACCCGAGTAGTCTCCCGCCAAGCGTGCAGCGGCAAGCACACCCGCGATCGCGACCGCGTTGTGCACCCGTCCTTCGAGGGCGGCGTCGGCAACCTCGCTCAACGGCGCCCAGCCCGTCGGCATCTCGTGCTCCTCGCCCTCACGGACGAAGTCGTCCAGCACCGATGGGAAGACGTCCCGTGCGAGAAAGATGCGGATGTTCTCGGAGTTGCCGCC
Organism: Yimella sp. RIT 621; assembly: GCF_004146205.1. Classification (NCBI taxonomy): domain Bacteria; kingdom Bacillati; phylum Actinomycetota; class Actinomycetes; order Micrococcales; family Dermacoccaceae; genus Yimella; species Yimella sp. RIT 621. The sequence continues at coordinate 15,486 of NZ_SEIP01000005.1, read as the reverse complement.
CGGCGAGGTGAACAGGTCGAGCAGCACCGACCAGTGTTCGGCACCGAGCTCGGCTTCTTCCGCGAGCTCCCGGACGGCGGCAGCGTGCGGGTCCTCCCCCGCGACGTCGAGCAGACCCGCGGGGATCTCCCAGTCGTAGGTGCCGACGGGGTGCCGGTACTGCTGAATGAGCAGCACCTCTTCGGCTCCGGGTTCACCGCGTAACGCCACGACCGCCACCGCGCCGGTGTGTTGCACGTAGTCGCGGCTGACCTCTCCGGCATCACCGAGATCGACCCGGTCGGTGACGACGTTCCAGACATGGCCGTGGAACGCTTCGCGCCGAGAGACCACCGGCGCGGGTTCGATACGGTCGGCGATTCCCGAGGGCAGGAGCTCGTGCGTCATCAGGTCAGTTCGACTGTGCCGCAGCGTCTTCGGGCGTGCGCGGCCGCTCGACCTCGACCAGCCGTGAGGCCCGCTGCTGATCGATCGCCGCACCGATGAGACCGGCGAACAGCGGGTGCGCTCGGTTCGGACGCGACTTGAACTCCGGGTGCGCCTGCGTCGAGACGTAGTACGGGTGCACGTCCTTCGCCAGTTCGACGAATTCGACCAGCCCCCACTCGGGGTGGGTTCCGCTGATCACGAGTCCGGCGTCCTTCAACTGCTGGACGTACTCGGTGTTGACCTCGTAACGGTGCCGGTGCCGCTCGGTCGCCGTGGTGGAGCCGTAGGCATCGGCCACGACCGAACCCTCCAGCAGTGCAGCCTCCTGTGCGCCCAGGCGCATGGTGCCGCCAAGGTCTCCTGCACCCTCGACGAAGTTCTTCTGCTCCTCCATCGTCGCGATGATCGGGGTCTTGGTGTCGGGGTCGAACTCGCTCGACGACGCGTCGGCGATGCCGGCGACGTTGCGCGCGTACTCGATGACCATGCACTGCAGGCCCAGGCAGATACCGAGAGTCGGCACACCCTTCTCACGGGCCCACTTCAGCGCGCCGAGCTTGCCGTCGATCCCCCGCACCCCGAACCCACCGGGCACGAGCACCGCGTCGACACCTCCGAGCTCCTTCTGCGCACCGGCATCGGTGGCGCAGGAGTCGCTGGCGACCCAACGGATCTTCACGCGCGCGTCGTGGTGGAAGCCGCCGGCACGCAACGCCTCGGTGACCGAGAGATAGGCGTCCGGTAGATCGATGTACTTACCGACCAGCGCGACCTCGACCTCGTGCTCGGGGCTGTGGACGCGGGTGAGCAGGTCGTTCCACGAGGTCCAGTTGACGTCACGGAACGGAAGGTCAAGGCGGCGGATGACGTAAGCGTCCAGACCTTCGCCGTGGATCACCTTGGGGATGTCGTAGATGCTCGGGGCATCGACGCACGCGGCGACGGCTTCCTGGTCGACATCGCACATGCGGGCGATCTTGTTCTTGATCGAGTCGGGAAGCTCCCGATCTGCCCGCAGCACAAGCGAATCGGGCTGAATACCGACCTGACGAAGGGCAGCGACCGAGTGCTGGGTCGGCTTCGTCTTCAGTTCACCGCTGGGTGCCAGGTAGGGCACGAGCGAGACGTGCAGGAAGAACACGTTGTCGCGTCCGACGTCCTGCCGCACCTGACGGGCTGCCTCGAGGAAGGGCAGCGACTCGATGTCGCCGACGGTGCCACCGATCTCGGTGATGATCAGGTCGACATCCGGGCCGGCCTGGGCGCGCATCTGCGCCTTGATCTCGTTGGTGATGTGCGGAATGACCTGGACGGTGTCGCCGAGGTACTCACCGCGCCGCTCCTTGGCGATGACCTGGCTGTAGACCTTGCCGGTCGTGACATTCGCGCTACCGGCGAGGTTCACGTCGAGGAAGCGCTCGTAGTGTCCGATGTCGAGGTCGGTCTCGGCTCCGTCGTCGGTCACGAAGACCTCACCGTGCTGGAACGGGTTCATCGTTCCCGGGTCGACGTTGATGTACGGATCGAGCTTCTGCATCGTGACCCGAAGGCCGCGAGCGCCGAGCAGGTGACCGAGGCTGGAAGCCGTCAGACCCTTACCGAGAGAGGAGGCGACGCCTCCGGTAACAAAGATATGCTTCGTCTGGTCCGCCACGGGCTGCCAGTCTACGCAGATGGTTCACCGGGTGCGACACCGGCACACGATCGACTCGCTGCCAACGCTCAGGAGCCTCCTGCGCGGCCCAACGCACCGACCCAGCCGCGCATGGTCGGCCGGTCGATCGTCCACATGGCTCCCACGAACGTGGCCATGGCCACCAGTCCGACCAGCACACTGACCGCAGTCGCCCCGGCCAGGGTGTCGGTCAGTCCTGCGCACAGACGTCCGAGGCCCAAGCCGGCGAGGGCGGACAACAACCCGGCGAGAAACGCCCGGACCCATGATCGGATCGTCGTTGCGAGCTCAAGGTCCGGCCAGTCACGCCGGACCAACGCCACGAGAGCTGCGGCGGCCGCGGTCATCCCCAGGGACGAGCACAGCCCGAGTACGACGAGGGTACGCGCGGAATCCAGGTGCACGCCGTGCAGGAATGCGAACGGCAGGACGCCCGCGACGAGCCAGCCGATACCCACCGCCATCCCCGCCGCCACAGCCGCGCCGCGCGCGTAGAGTGCACGGCTGAGCAGAGCGATCAGGCTGAACCCGACCAGTCCTGGCGCGTACGCGGCGAGCGCGGGCGTGAGCGCACGCACCGAGGCCGGCCGGGCGTCGAGCGCTTCGAAGAAGGCCCCGGCCGGACCGGAGACCGCGATCAGAGCAGCGGCACCGAGGATCGCCGCCGCCCCGACGAGTGGCAGCACTCGGCGCAGCACGGACGACCCTTCGGTGCCGCTGAGTCGCGGAAACGCGGCGGTGGCGATCGGCACCGCGAGCAGCGCGTACGGCAGGAGGTAGAGCGCCTGGACGTAGTTGTAGACGTTGACGGCACCGGTGTCGCCACGGTCGTTGGCCAGGGCGATAGTGGCAAGCACGGCAATTTGTTGGGCCACGAGAGCGATCATCCCCGCACCCGCCAATTGCCGGGCCCGGGCAGCGACACCTTCGGGGAATCGCACTGTGGGCCGGAGCCGAATACCCGCTCGCAGTATCGGGATCAGCAGCGGCAGGCTGAGCATCACGACGCCGAGAGTGGTGCCTCCGGCAAGGATCCAGCGGACGCCGTCGTCCGTCCCCAGCACGACGCCGGGTCGGGCTTCGTACCTGTTCGGGTCACCGGCCGCACCGTAGACCAGGTAGGCGGCGATCACGACCAGGCTGGACAACAGCGGTGCGACCGCTGCCGCGACGAAGCGTCGGTGCGCCTGCAGTACTCCCGCCAGCACGATGCCGACTCCGTAGAGCAGCACCTGTGGCGCGAAGACCACCAGCATCGTCGCGGTGAGGTTCGACAGCGTGCCCTCGCATCGAGTACCCGCTCCGCCGGCGAGGGCCGATGCGATCGGACCGGCGAGCAGCCCCAACAAAACGGCGAGAGGCAGCAGAACCACGACGGCCCAGGTCAGCAGCGCCGACGAGATGCGATCGGCCTGATCGCGATCGCCTCTCTCGACCGCGGACGCCACCAGCGGCACCACCACCGCCGCGAGCGCCCCACCGGCAGTGACCTCGTAGAGGACGTTGGGCAGTTGGTTCGCGGTGGCGTACGCCTGGCCGACGCAGCTACCACCGATCTCCTTGGAGAACACCAACCAGCGTCCGAACCCGGTGATCCGGCTGGCCAGGGTGACGGCCGCGATCGCACCTGCAGCACCGAGAAGCGTCCCGGTCCGCCGCGGACTCACGTCGATCTGCCCCACTGATCGATCGCGTGCAGCACCGGGTGGGCATCGATCACCCGGGAGAAGCTGACCTTCTCCGAACTCAACATCAACGCGACGACGCCGGCAGCGGCCACGAGCCGGCCGCGCGTTCCGAGGTGTCGTGCCCAGGCAGCACCCAGCACGGCGCCCAAGGGGTTGCTGCCGGTGTCGCCCATCATCGAGTGACCGGCGAAGTCATGCCGCGCGACGACGGCCCCTGACGTGATCGGCACGACCGCGAGCTCCGGGTCGATGAACAGCAAGGGAAGGTCGGCGAGTAGCGCGACCTTGAGCGCTCGTCCGGGCCGTAGGTCGAACAGGTTCATCAGGTTCGCCGAACCGGCGATGAGGACGGCGGCTGCCGGTGTCCCGATCGGACGCAGTCGGCCACGGTCCATCAGCAAGGCGGCGAGGACGGCGGTGCCGCCGATGCCGAGGATCTTCAGGGCGCCGGTGGTGACCTCGCCGTGCAGCAGCCCGGCGACATGCCCCTTCAACCCGCGCCTGTCGGCCGACCCGGCCACATCGTCCACGAGACCGAACGCACCCGATCCCACCGCGACGAGTGCCAGCACCGGATCGACCATCGCCGCGCCGGACAGGCCCGCGATGATCGCCGGGCCTTCGATCAGTGTGACGTCGTCGCCACGGAAGTTCTTGCGCGACAGGCGTTCTCGGACGGCGGGAAGACGGTGCAGCAGCGAACGCGTACCACCCGTGAGCGCTGCGGAAAACACGGCCGAGCGAACGCAGGTAGCGGTCGAAGCCATCACTGCGCCTCGGCGGACGGCTCCACCTGCGGCATCATCGCCGACGCATCCCGGCCCATGCCGTACTGCCCCGACCTGCCGGCGAGTTCGTCGCGCAGGCAGAGCCCGACGGCGACCTGACCGATGGCGAGCGAGCCGTTGTCGACGGTGCTCATCACCGAGACGACATCAGGGGTGTCGCGCAACCGGGTCATAAGGGCATCCGGGGACAGGCCGTCGTTGGTGGACGCGGAGCCGCTGGACACCCCGACCACGGCATCGACCGAGATGCCGAGGCCGGAGACCACGGCGGCCCACCGCTTCGCCTGGCCGTCCTTGTCCACCATTCCCGGCCACACCACGACGATCGCGGACGCTGCCGGACCGTCGGACGGTTCGACCGTGGTGGCATCGCTGTCGGCGAGCTTGTCGAGGACACCTCGCGCACCGGCGTCCCCGCGCGTCAGCGCGCGCGCCAACACAGCTCCACCGAGCCGGTCGGCCTTCACCGACCTCGGGTCGAGAGCCACCTTCGCGGCGTAGTCACGCATCGTGGCCGAGTCGGCGTAATCGGATCCGGTCCACTTGTCGTCGAGAGTGACGGTCGTGGCGACCTTCCCGTCACTGTCGGTCACCGTCCTGCGGACCTTGGTGATCAGGCTGTCATCGACCCCGGGAAGCACCACGATCGCGACCTGCCGTCCGGTGAGCTTTCCTGCCAACAGACTCGGTGCGAGTTGCGCCACTCCGTCGTCGCGCTTCTTGCTGGACGCGTTGCCCTGATTGACCTGGTTCTGCAGCTCGGCCTTGTCCTTGCGCAGCGACACCACCTGGCCGTTGAGCTGGTCGGCCACCTCGCCGCGCAAAGAGAACCCGCCGATGATGATGCCGGTCGCGAGCGCGAGGAAGACCGCGACCAACGACACGACGTGATACCGGAAATCAATCACTGAAAGAGCCCCTCGAGCCAGGAGTAGAAGGTGTCCCAGCGCGCACCGATGATCTGGTAGAACGCTTGTCCGGCAGGGGTCGACAACATCGCGACCAGCAGCGCGATCAGTCCCGCGACGACGAGCACAGCCAAGGACGGCCAGCCGATGCTGGAGCGATACAACCTGCTCACGCCCTTCGCATCGACCAATTTGCTGCCGACCCGCAGCCGGGTCAGAAAGGTGCTGGCCATACCGGCACGACCCTTGTCCAGGAACTCGACCAGGGTGGCGTGGGTACCGACGGCGACGATGAGATCGGCGCCGGCGTCATCGGCGATGAGCATCGCGATGTCCTCGCTGGTGCCGGTCGCCGGGAACACCACGGCGTCGTCGATGCCGAGCTCCTCGACCCGGGAAAGGCCCGGAGCGCGTCCGTCGCGGTAGGCGTGCACGACAAGCTCGGCGCCGCTGCGCAGTGCTTGATCACTGACCGAGTCCATGTCGCCGACGATCATGTTGGGCTTGTGGCCGGCCTCCAGGATCGCGTCGGCGCCACCGTCGACTCCGATGAGCACCGGTCTGAAGTCGCGGATGTATGGCTTGAGGATCGCCAGATCCTCCTTGTAGTGGTAGCCGCGGACGACGATCAGCACCGGTTTGCCGTCCATGTCGGTGCGGATGTCGGGCAGACCGATGCCGTTCAGCAGCAGGTCACGCTCCTGCTCGAGGTACTCCATCGTGTTGCCGGCGAACGCCACGATCTGCTCGGACAGGCCCTCGCGGGCCTCCTGCATCGCCTGCTCGACGATCTCAGGAGTCATCAGTGTGCCGGAGGCGATCGTCTCGTCGTCGACCATGAACGTGTCATCGACCAGGCGTCCGGTGCTGCCTTCGGTGGCCGCCGTCATCACTGCTTCACCGACACCGTCGAGCAACGGGATACCGGCGTCGACCAGGATCCCCGGTCCGACGTTCGGGTAACGACCGGTGGACGACTTCGCCGCGTTCACGACGGCACTCGGCCGGCACGCGACCAGCGCCTCGGCACTCACCTTGTCGATGTCAGCGTGGTTGATGACGGCGATGTCGCCCGGCCGCAGCCGCTTGGTGAGGTCCTTCGTGCGAGGGTCCACCTGCACCCGGCCACCGGTGCGTTCCGGGGCCGCGTCAGACCGCTGGAGTGGGTTCCTCACCCGCACATCGTGCCAGGTCAACGGCTCGAAGCCCGGGAGGTGGCCACCTGGGCGAGGAGATCATCGACGTGCGCCAACGCGGCTGGGCTGTCGCTGACACCGCCCAGCATGCGGGCCAGTTCACGCCGGCGGCGGTCACCCTCGACGACCGCGACGTCGCTGACGGTCACGTGTCCGTCGTCCTGCTTGTGCACAACCAGGTGCTGGTCGGCGTACGCAGCCACCTGCCCCAGATGGGTGACCACGATGACCTGAGCGTGCTGGGCCAGCGCCTTGAGCCGCGCCCCGATGTCGAGCGCCGCGGAACCGCCGACGCCTGCGTCGACCTCGTCGAAGATGAAGGTCGGCACTCCTCCGGCTGCGGTCACGACCTCGATCGCCAACATGACCCGCGAAAGCTCACCACCGGATGCCGCCTTGGACACCGCGCGTGGCTTTGCGCCCTTGTTCGCGGCGAGTTGGATCTCGACGTCGTCGATACCGCTGGAGCTGTACTCCCCCGGCTTCGCGGTGACCTGCACGCTCACCTTCGCCGAACCCATCGCGAGATGCGCAAGTTCGGCGGACACCTCTTTGCCGAGCTTGACCGCGGCTTTGCTGCGCTGGGAGCTGAGTTCCCTTGCCGCTTCGGCGAGTTCGTTCTCCAGCGCCTGCGACCTCAAGGTCAGGTCCTCGATCCGCTCGTCCGAGGACGCCAGATCGTTGCTCTCCTGCGCCGCCTGCGCGGACCACGCCAGCACTTCGTCGACCGAACGTCCGTACTTGCGCAGCAACGTGTTGAGGGCAGCGCGACGTTGTTGCACCTGCTCCACACGGGCCGGGTCTGCGTCGAGGTTCTGTACATACCCCTGAATGTCGGCCGCGAGATCGGTGAGCTGGACGCTGAGGTCGTCGAGCCGGACGCGCAGATCGCGCAGGACCGCGTCATGTTCGATGCCGCGCGCGAGGGACGCGGATGCCTGGCCGAGCAGGGTCAGGGCGCTGCGGTCGTCCAGGTCGTCGCTGCCACTGATCGCTTCGTGAGCGCCGCCGGCGGCGAGCATCAGGGCGTCCAGGTGCTCCAGACGCGACGATTCCTCGGCGAGGGCGACGTCCTCCCCCGGTTGCGGGTCGACGGCCTCGATCTCCTCCAGCGCCGTCGTCAATTGGTCGAGGCGCATCGCCCGGTCGCGCGCCTTGGTGGTCAGTTCGTTCAGTTCGCGACGTACCTGTTGACGTCCGACGTACACGGTCGCGTACCGATCGCCAGCCTTACGCAGCGGCGCGCCACCGAAGTCGTCCAGCACTGCGCGGTGCTGGTCGGGGCGCTGCAGGCGCCATTGATCGGATTGTCCGTGCACGGCGACGACGAGTTCGCCGATCTCACCGAGCACTCCCACGGGTGCGTTGCGGCCGCCCACCCATGCTCGCGAGCGGCCACCGTCGGCCACCGATCGAGCAAGCAGTAGTTCTCCCTGGTCGACCTCTCCGCCGGCTTCCAGCGCGCGTTCGACAGCGGCATGTTCCGCGGGAAGTTCGAGCACCCCTTCGACGACCGCGGAGGAAGCGCCTTCGCGCACCAGGGCTGCAGTCGCGCGTCCGCCGAGCAGCAGGCCGAGCCCTTGGACGACCATCGTCTTGCCGGCACCGGTCTCGCCGGTGAGCACATTCAGGCCGGGCGCGAAACGCAGCGTCGCATCATCGATCACACCCAAGTCGCGGATGCGAATCTCCTTGAGCATCAACGCACCTCGCGCGCGCCACGCCAACCGTGCACGGAAAGATCGAACTTGGCCACCAGACGGTCGGTGAACGGGGCCTCGGCCAAGCGAGCCAGGCGCACCGGAACTGGGCTGCGCCGCACCGCTATCCGTGCACCCTCGGGGAGGTCGAAACTACGCCGACCGTCGCACCAGACGACCGCGCGGCCCGGCGAACCGGCGACCATCTCCACAGCGACACGGACGTCATGGCTCAGCACAAGCGGACGGGCGAACAGAGCGTGCGCCGAGATCGGGCACAGCAGAAGCGCTTCCACGCCAGGCCAGACCACCGGACCCCCGGCCGAGAATGCGTAAGCCGTGGAACCGGTGGGGGTACTGATGACGACACCGTCGCAGCCCCAGGTCGACAAGGGTCGACCGTCGATCTCGATGACCAGTTCGATCATTCGCTCCCGGGAAGCCTTCTCGACCGATGCTTCGTTGAGCGCCCAACTGTTCCAGACGACTTCTCCGTCCACCGTCACGTCGACCTCGAGGGTTTCGCGCTCCTCGACCGTCCATGACCGTGACACGATCCGCTCGACGGTCTCGTGGATGTTGTCGCGCTCGGCCTCGGCGAGGAAACCGACATGTCCCAGGTTGATCCCGAGCAGCGGCGTGCCCGCAGCTCGCACGGTCTCCGCGCTGCGCAGGATCGTGCCATCACCACCGAGCACGACGGCGAGCTCACAACCCTCGCCGGGCAAGCCGGCCTGCGGCACCACGTTCGGTCGGTCGAGCACACCGAACGCGCGAAGCTCCTCCTCGTCGCCGGTGATCTCGATGTCGTGAACTGCGAGCTCCTCGACCAGTTCGCAAGCTGTCTGTCGGGCCTGCTCGCGACCGGGGTGCCCGCTCAGCAGGACGCGGCGGGTCATGCGGTCTCCTGCTCGATAGTGGTCACGAAGGCCGCCTGTGCGGCCTCGTCCATCTTGCCTTCCGTGGACCGCCTCGCCCACAGCAGGTACTCGTGGTTTCCACCGGTGCCGGCGACCGCGCTGCGAACCAGGCCACACACGTGCAGTCCGGCCCGGCCGGTTGCCATGAGTACTTCGCGGACGGCGCGAGCGCGTTCGCCGGCGGATCGGACCACCCCGCCGTGGCCGAGCCGTTCGCGACCGACCTCGAACTGCGGTTTCACCAAGGCGATCAGCTCACCGTCGTGCGTCATCAGTCGCGCGAGGTCAGCGAGGACCAAGGTCAAGGAGATGAAGCTGAGATCGGTGACAACAAGGTCGGCGGGACCTCCGATCGTCGCCGGGTCGAGCCCGCGGACGCTCACCCCACTGTGGTCGTTGACCCGTTCGTCGTCACGCACCACCGTCGCCAACTGGTCATGACCGACATCGACGGCTTCGACCTGCACAGCGCCGCGTGACAGCAACACCTGGGTGAACCCACCCGTCGATGCGCCGACATCGATGGCGCGTCGCCCGGAGGGGTCGAGGGCGAAGGTGTCGAGCGCGCCGAGCAGCTTGTGAGCGGCGCGGCCTACCCAGGGATCGATCTCGCCGCTCACACCCAGTTCGACGGATTCGTCCACCTTCACCGACGGTTTCGTGATCAGGTCACCGTCGGCGTGGACTCGTCCGGCCAGAACGAACTCCCTTGCCACAGCGCGCGATCGAGCAAGCCCGCGGGACACGAGCGCCTGGTCGACGCGTTCGGCGTCGCTCACCGGCGGGTTCACCGCTCGATGCTCGACAGCTGTCGCCGCAGGGTGTCGTGCGCCGAACTCAACGTCGCGATCTGCTGATCGAGGTCGATCTGTACGTCGTCGGCTTCGCTGTACTCGGCAGTTGATGAGGGACTCGGCAGCTCACGAACTGCGGACATCGCCGCCTCGACCTCGGTCGCGCCACGCTCTGCGGCGGGCGCGACCGGGCCGGGCTTGGGAACCGTCGGTTCAGACATCCGCGGGCTTGGTGGACTGCTCGGTCTGCGCGTCGGTGTTCACTGCCGGAGCCTCGTCGGCCTGCGAGGTGGACTCGGCCACCTTCGCCGGCTCCACGGACTCGGCCGTCGACTTCGCCGGCGCTGCCGCGGACTCGGTGGTGGTCGGTGCGTCCTGCTCCACAACCGCGGTCGACGGCGTGGCCACCGAGGACGGGGTTGCCGGCGCGGCGGGGGTCACCCCGGCCGACTCGACACCCACCGTGGTCTCGGTCGCGCTCGGACGGGTCTCGTCCTTCGTGGCGGTAGACGGAGCCTGAGCAGGTGCGGACGGCTTCGGTGTCGTGCTCTTCGCCGTGTCGGACGTGGGCGTAGTCGCTGCCGTCTTGGTGGGCGTAGTCGCTGCCGTCTTGGTGGAGGCAGCCGACTTCGTCGTGGTGCCGGACGGCGACGACGCAGTCTTGCTCGGGCTCGCCTCGGTGGTCGATGCCGTGGTCGTCGTTTTTTTGGCCGGCGTCGACTTCGACGTGGTCGTCGTCTTCTTGGCCGGCGTCGACTTCTTGGCCGGCGTCGACTTCGACGTGGTCGTCGTCTTCTTGGCCGGCGTCGACTTCGACGCGGTCTTATTCGACGGGGTGGACTTCGACGGGGTGGACTTCGTGGTGCTCGTCTTCGCCGGGGTCGATGTGCTGGCCGACTTCTTCGCGGCGGACTTCTTCGTCGCCGTCTTCTTGGTCGCGGTGGCCTTCGCCGGAGTCGACTTGGTGGTGGACGCCTTCTTCGCCGGGCTCGCCTTGGCGGCCGTCTTCTTGGCCGCGGCGGTGGTCTTGGTCGGAGACGACTTCGACGCGGTCTTCGCAGCTGCAGACTTGGTAGCCGGCTCCTTGGCCGAAGCCGACTTCGACGCCGCCGTCGTCTTGACCGTGCCGGTCGCCTTCGTCGTGGCGGACTTCGCGGTGCTCTTCTTCGCCGCCGGAGCAGACTTCGCCGCAGCGGTCTTGTTCGCCGAGGACGCCGTCGACGGGGTGGACTTCGACGGGGTGGACTTCGTGGTGCTCTTCTTCGCCGGAGCCACCTTCGCGGTGGCCGAGGTCGTTGCAGCCTTACGGACGGCAGCACGCGAGGGCGTAGCCGTCTTCGTTGCCTCGGCCGTGGCCGAACGCGAGGGAACGGGATCGGGGGCAGTAGTCGGCTTCTCGGTCTTCGGACCACGACCGGGCACTACCCGCGCGGCACTGCGAGCCCCGGTGGTGGCCAAACCGGCAAGGGTCGCGGTGCCTCCTGCCAGGCCTGAACGCAACGAGCGGACCTCCTTGCTCAGGCGGTCGATCTCCTGCTGGGCGTTACCGAGCTCGGAGAGGGTCGACAAACCGACCTTCTCGAGCTGGCCGCTGATCTCTGCCTGGACTGTCTGGCGGATCAGTTCACGGTTCGCAGCGGCGGCTGCGATCAGTTCGTCGGCGAGTGCCGAAACCTGACCGACCGGCTTGTCCATCCCGGTTGCGCTGACGAGGGTCTGCGCCGCCTCCATCGCCTTGGCACGGGTCAGTTCGCCTGCGCCGGAAAGGATTTGCAGTGCTGCACGCACGCTGTCGAGAGCCATGGCCACTCCTGATCGGGGAAAGTCTTCGTACCAGACTACTTGCTCGTTACCCAGCAGTTCACTGCCTTCGCCGAGTCGATCCGACCCGTGTCGACAGCCTCCCAGAGAACGGCCAACGCAAGGCGTAGACGCTCCTGCGAATCGTCGGTTCCTTCGATTCGCAGCCTCGGTCCCGAGGCATCGTCATCGAGGTGGGCACGCGCCGAGCCGATGCTCCAACTGCCCGAATCCTGTCGCGGTTCGGTGTAATTCTGGTCGAGGGCGCGGAGGTCTTCAGCGACGAAGCGCGGTCGAAGCTCGGCCGGAGCGGCGATCAGATCGGCCGGTCCGTGCACTCCCGTGAGCACGTGGAGGCAGTCCATCCCGGCTGCTGCCGCGCCGGCGACGTCGGTCTCCAACCGGTCACCGACCCCGAGCGTTTTCTCGGGCGCCACACCGAGTATCTCGGCTGCCATCGTGTACATCAGCGGCCCCGGTTTACCCACGACGTCGGGATCGCGGTCGACGGCGGCACGCACCGCGGCCACGAGCGATCCGTTACCCGGTGCCGTACCCAGAGCCGTGGGCAGAGTCAGGTCGGTGTTCGTCGCCACCCAACGCGCACCGCCCTGGATCGCGTACGCCGCGTCGGCGAGATCCTGGGCCGTGACCTGCGGACCGTAACCCTGCAGCACCGCAGCCGGTCGCTCCTTCGGATGACCAGTCGCCACCTCGAATCCCTTGTCCACCAAGGCGATCCGGACACCCTCACCACCGACCGCCAGAACAAGCGAATCCTGCCCGATCTCCTGAGCCAGGAAAGCTGCACCCGCCATGGAACTGTTGACGACCGCGTTGTCGTCGAGGGTGAGGCCGAGATCGCGGAGGTGCTCAGCGACCTGTGCCGGTGGTCGGGAGGCATTGTTCGTCGCGTAGGCCACCTTCAGGCCGGCGGAGCGGGCCGCCTCCACCGCTGTGATCGCGTGCGCTACCGGTTCGGGGCCGCGATAGATCACCCCATCGAGATCGAAGACCAAGGCATCGTAGGAGTCCCGCAAGCTCGTCATTCGGTCATTGTCGCCTCACCCGGTCATGATGGAACGACCGGTACGCACCCGCATCGCCTCCAGTTCCATCCGCACCATCGCGCCGGCGTCGACCCGGCGGACGCGGCGGCGCATCGCTCCCAGCACCTCGACGGCTTGGCCTTCGCGCAATCTGCACGCAGCTTTGCGTGTCGACGCGGTGAAACAGTTGACCTCGAAGACGTCATACCTGGGGCTTCTACTCGAGCGTCGTGCCGAAGCCGGTCGCTCCACCGACACCCGCAGGACGACGAGTTCGTCCCCGCTCGGCATCTGACGAACCTGCGGGTCGCTTTGCACGGTGCCCACGATTCGAACCTCGTTGACGGCTGTCACCGAGGGCTGTAGTCCCTTGGCGGCACCTCGAGTGGTCTTCTCGGCCGAATTCGGCGTCGCCTTCTGTGCTGGCATGTCCAGCCTCCTCTCCTGATGACCAGACGATCGCCGGCCGGAGGGAGAAAACAAACGTCCCGCACCTGTCGTGTGGACAAGCGCGGGACGTCGAAGGGGCTGTGGAAATCAGTCCTCGCGACCGGACACCGGATCGGAGCCGTCCGCGTGAGCGGGGTCGTCCGACTCCGGCAGTTCGTCGTCGTCCCAGTCGTCGCCGAGGAGATCGACCAGCTCGATGCCGTCCAGTTCCGCGAGGCGTTCATCTGCGTCGGTCAAGCCGTCTTCGTCGGCAGTGGCGGCGCGCGAGAAGTACTCACGTGCTTGCTCTTCGTCGCCGCCGGCCAGAAGTGCCTCGGCGTACGCGTAGAGCAAGCGGGCGGCCCACGGCTGCCGACCGGCCTTGTCGAGTGCGGGAATTCGCAGTCCGATCAGCGCGGCGTCCGGCTGACCCATGTCACGACGCACACCGGAGACCACGATCGCGAGTTCGATGGCGTCGTCCTGAGCCAGTCGCTTGGCCTCGGGCGAGGCCGCGAGGTCGAGCGCCCGATCGAACCGGCCGAGTCCACGCTCGCAGTCGACCATGTACGGCAACAGGTGGTCCGACCCGGACAGTCGACGCGCTGTCTTGAACTCCCGTAGTGCGTCGGTGAACTCACCCCGCCGGTAACGGACAAGACCCAGGGCCTCACGGACGGCAGGCACCCGTCCGGCGCGGCGGGCAGCGTGCTCGGCGTGGTCGAGTGCCTTGTCGGGGTCGTCCTCGAGCACGATCGCCGTCGCCGCAAGGTGAGCGGCGACTCCTTCGGCGTTCTCCACGGTGAGCGTTCGCAGTTGTTGCCACACACTGCGGTCGAGTTCCTTACCGGTCACGCCTTCAGGCAGGGCCGGCTCCCGACGGCGGTCACGACGAGCGTGATCGTCGAGGCCACGGTCCCAACTGCGCGGGCCTCCCTCGGGACGTGCTTCCTCCGGACGCTGCTCGCGGTCGTCACGGCGGTTGTCGCGTCTGTCATCGCGGCGGTCGTTGCCTCGTCCGCCCCGGCGGTCGTCCGGACGCGAGTCGCGGCGAGCACCATCGCGGAACGGGCGATCGTCTCTGCGGGGACCGCCGCCGAACGAACGTGCGGCAGCATCGCCACTGCGCTGGGAGCCACCGCGGTCATCCCGACGGCGGTCGCCCTGCCGTTCATCACGACGATCGTCGCGCCGGCCGTAGCTGCGACCCTCACCCTGTTTCCTGAAGTCGGAGTCACCTCGCGACCCGCGGTCGTCGCGACGCTCGAATCCACGCCGCTCTCCGCCACGGTCATCACGTCGGTCATCACGTCGGTCATCACGTCGGTCATCGCGTCGATCTGCGTCGCGACTCTGGCGTCGATCGTCCCGCTGGTATCCAGCACGCCCCTGACCACTACGGTCATCACGACGCTCGAACCGTCCGCCGCCACCGGCACCGCCCCGGTCGTCGCGCTGGTAGCCACCTCGGCCCAGGTCGCGACGGTCATCCCGGCCGCCGTCGGAGCGACGGTCATCCCGGCGCTCGAAACGTCCGCTGTCCCCTGAGCCGCCTCGGTTTTCGCGCTGCTGGTACCCGCCGCGCGATCCGCGGTCGTCGCGGCGCTCGGATCCGGGCCGCCGGCCGCCGCGGTCATCGCGTCGATCGCCCCCACGGCTCGCGCCTCGATCGTCACGCTGATAGTCGCCGCGCCCCTGGTCACGACGGTCATCCCGGCGATCGCCGCCACGGTTGTCGCCACGGTTGTCGCCACGGTTGTCGCCACGGTTGTCGCCACGGTCGTCGCGTCGAGGACCGAAACCGGAGCCACCACCCGCACCACGGGAACCGGCGCGGTTGTCATCGCGCCATCCGCGTCCTTCCGAGCGACTGCTTTCAGCCCGATCGGATCCTCCATCGGAACCGCCGGCTCGGGACCACCGCTCCGACCGGCCTTCGCCCTGCTGGTCGTCCTTCTCGGGTCGCTCGTCAGCCACTACGTCTCCTCGGATCGAGATCATTCATCGGGTACAGGCGTGCTGATCAGTGTCCCACGCGCATACAAAAAAATTGGAGGGTCGTCCCCGACAGGTCTGTGACCCATTACGGGGACAACCCTCCAATTGAGGT